>DAIOGN010000236.1:0-1992 GCA_036745245.1 Candidatus Zixiibacteriota bacterium | reverse complement strand
GAAAAATGATACCGCCCATCCCGGGCAATCTCGACTATATCGAAGTGGAACTGGCCAGGGAGAGAAGCCGGTGAACTCCGGTCCGGTGTACCTGGGCCTGGGCTCCAACCTGGGCGATCGCGCGGGGTTTCTCGAGGCCGCCGTCCGCGATCTGCGCGCGCTTCCCGGTTTCATGCTGCTGCGTCGGGCCGGGCTCTACTCCACGGACGCACTGGGCGAGTCGGCCGGGGATGAATTCGTGAACACCGTAGTGTCGGGAACGTACACTGGATCGCCGTTTGAACTCCTCGACCACTGCCTGGCGATCGAACAGAAGCACGGACGAGAGCGCCCTTACCCGTGGGCACCGCGCACGCTCGATATCGATCTGTTGTGGTGGGAAGGGGTGACCCTCGAGTCGCCTAAGCTGACTCTGCCGCATCCGCGCCTGCACGAGCGCGCCTTTGCACTGGTGCCATTGCTCGAACTTGCGCCGCACCTCTGCGATTCTCGGTTCGGGACGCCGCTTCAGGCTGCGTTTACGCCACACGTGCTGAGCCAGGGGATCGAGCCGTTCGTACAACAGCACACGGCGGCCGGAGTGGCGCGTGTCTGAACTGTCTTACATCGCAGTGGAGGGCGTGATCGGCGTGGGCAAGACCACGCTGGCCCGCATGATCGCCGAGCGCCTCGACGCCGAGCTGGTGCTCGAAGCCGCCGACGAAAACCCGTTTCTGCCGCAGTTCTACAAGGACCCGAGCCGATTTGCATTCCAGACGCAGGTGTTCTTCCTGTTGTCACGTTACCACCAGCTGGGGCAACTGGCGGCGCGCGACCTGTTCGCGCAGCGTATCGTGTGCGACTACCTGTTCGAAAAAGACGGGCTGTTTGCCTCTGTGAACCTGCGCGAGGCCGAGTTGCTGCTCTACGAGAAGATCTCACCTTTACTTTCGGAGCGGCTGCCGAAACCGGAACTGGTGATTTATCTCCAGGCCCGCACCGACGTGCTCCTCGACCGCATCAAGAGGCGCAAGGTTCCGCACGAGCGGGCGATCCAGAAGGACTACCTCGAAGCGCTCAACGCCGCCTACAATCACTTCTTCTTCCACTACGAGGCCACACCGCTCCTGGTGGTGAAAACCGACGAGATCGACTTCGTGAATCGGCCCGAGCATTTCGAGGATCTGCTCCGGCAGGTCGAGCGTCCGCTGTCGGGCAAAGAGTACTACGTCCCCGCGCCCTGAACCATGGCCACTGACAAAGTGACGGTGCGCTCGTTTGCGCGCCTCAAAGGCAAGCGGATCGCCGTGCTCACGGCCTACGACTACTTCACGGCCAAATTTCTCGACCGCGCGGGGGTGGATTCGCTTCTGGTGGGCGACTCGTTGAACATGGTGTTTTACGGAGAAGCCACCACGCTGTCGGCCGACATGCCGCTCATGCTCGCGCACACGCGCGCCGTGGCCAAGGCCGCCACGCGTGCGCTGGTGATCGGCGACATGCCGTTTCTTTCATATCAAACCTCTGAACGCGACGCCATCCACAACGCGGGGCTGTTCCTCAAGGAAGCGGGCGCCCAGGCCGTGAAGATGGAGGGCGGCATGGAGCGCGTGGACACCATCCGCAAGACCATCGAAGCGGGCATCCCGGTGATGGGGCACATCGGCCTCGTGCCGCAATCGATTCATCGTTTCGGCGGATACCAGGTTCAGGGACGTGACGAGCAGCAGGCGGCGTATCTCAAAGAGAGCGCACAGGCACTTGCGGAAGCCGGCGTCTTCGGCATGGTGCTCGAAGCCATTCCCACCGAGCTGGCGCGCCAGATCACAGAATTGGTGCCGGTGCCAACTATTGGCATCGGGGCCGGCCCCCACTGCGACGGCCACGCCCTCGGCGACGCCGAGCCCGTTGCCCAGCGCCACCGCCAGCCCCACGCCGACCTTGGCTGCGAGCGCCACGCCGAGCCCCAGTCCGACACCCACCGCGACGCCGACCCCGGTTCCGGCGCCGCTC
>DAIOGN010000235.1:0-2297 GCA_036745245.1 Candidatus Zixiibacteriota bacterium | reverse complement strand
GAAGGGAACCCACCACGCCGTGATCTGCCTCGGGGCGGTCATCCGGGGCGCCACACCTCACTTCGACTATGTCGCGGGGGAGGCCGCGCGCGGGGTGGCCGGCGTGGCCGCTCGGTCGCGCTGTCCCGTGGTGTTTGGCGTGCTCACATGCGACACCGAGGAACAGGCGCGTGAGCGCGCGGGCGGAAAATCGGGCAACAAGGGCGCCGACTGCGCCCGCGCCGCACTCGAACTGATCGACCTGTACCGCCAGATTGGCTAGATCCAGCCGTCGCCGGAAGGCCCGCGAGTGGGTGCTGCGGGCACTCTACGCCGGCGAGATCACCGAGGAGACCACCCGCGATCATCTGGAGGAGCTGCTCGCCTCCGATCCCCCGGCCGACATCGACCTGGAATTCGCGCGCCGACTGTACGACGGAGTGCGGCAGGCAGGCTCTCACTTCGATGCCGAAGTGGAGGCTCAGCTCGAGAACTGGGACCTGGCCCGCCTGGCGCTGATCGACCTGTTGCTTCTGCGCATGGGGCTTGTGGAGCTCGACCGTTTTCCCGATGTACCCGAGTCGGTGACACTCAACGAGACGATCGAACTGGCGAAGCAATACTCCGGTGCGCACTCCGGCGCGTTCGTGAACGGGCTCCTGGACGCCGTACTCCGCCACCGGCGCGATCCGACACGGCCCATGGGCAGGCCCGACCCTTGTTGATGGTGCCCGCTCCCGGTGCGGAGGGCCGGAAGAGGGGACTCCGTGCACCCTCCGACACGTGGGGAGCGGTGGGGGTGGGGCTGGTGGCGCTGTTCGTGTACGGCCTCACCGTGCAGCGCTCCCTGTCGTTCTGGGACTGCGGTGAATTCATAGCGTGCTCAGCCATTCTGGGGATTCCGCATCCGCCGGGATCGCCCCTGTACATTCTCTTTGGCCGATTGTTCGCCGCGTCGCCGTGGCCATCGGATGTCGGCCTGCGCGTGAATCTGGTCTCGGTGCTCTTCGGGGCACTCTCCGTGGCGCTCGCTTATTTCATCGTGGCGAGACTGGCACGCCGCTTTCTGTTGAAGGATTCGTTCGAGGGCAGAGACTGGGTGGTGTTTGTCTGTGGGGCCTGCGGTGCACTGTCGGCCGGGTTCGGATCCACGGTGTGGACCAATGCAATCGAAGCGGAGGTGTACGGACTCACCCTGTTTCTGTTCATGGCGATCCTGGCTCTCGCGCTGAGTTGGTTCGACGCACGCGAGACACCGCTCGGACCCAGACTGCTGGTGCTCGCCACGTTTCTCGCCGGGTTGGGCCAGAGCGTGCACATGATGGTGTATCTTGCTCTGCCTGCACTCTGGCTCTCCGTGTTCGCAACCGACGAGGGCGCACGGCGCGATGGGCGGCTCTGGGTGGCCGCGCTCTCCACACTCACCATCATGGTGACGGGTGTGGAGGCTCACCTGGCGGGACTCTTTCTCGTGCTGCTCCTGGGGGCGTGGCACATCGTGGGTCCCGGGCGCAGGTCCACCGGAAGGTTCTCGGGCTGGCTGCCGGTGGGAGTTTTCTGGGGCGCGTTGATTGTATGGCGAGTCTGGCCCGGTGCGTTCGGTGCGGCACTCTCCACCTCGGGCCCCGCGCTCTGGTCCTGGACGGATTTGGCGGTGCTGGGCATGATGTCGGTCGGGGCATTCGTCGGGCCAGCTCTCGGTCGTGACGCCGCGGTGTCGCCCCGTGCAGCGTGGCAACTGCCCCTGGCCCTGTCCGGAGCCGCACTTCTGTCGTTCTCGCTATTGCTCTTCATTCCCGTGCGCAGCGCACACGATCCGGGAATCGACGAGAACGATCCCGAAACCTGGGCGGGCCTGCGAGGATTCCTGGAACGCAAGCAGTACGGTCGCGAGTCCATGATCGAACGCATGTTCACCCGGCGCGGCGAGTGGTCCCACCAGCTCGGGCGTCACCCGCGCATGGGATTCTGGTCGTTCTTCGAAACTCAGTACGGGCTGAAGTCGGGAGACGAGTCCTCGGGTAGTTCCGGAAGCTCGCGCCACGCCTTTCTGGTGCTCGTGGCGCTTGGAGCCTTTGGCGCCCTGAGCCTGGCCTGGCTGGAGCCTCGCGTGGGCCTGCCGCTGCTTGTGGTGTTGCTCCTGTGCTCCGTTGGACTCGTGATCTACATGAACTTTGCGGATGGCACGCGCTACAGCCCGGATCGGTCCGACCAGGCGTACCTGGAGGTGCGGGACCGCGACTACTTTTTCACCACCGGATTCGCCCTGTTCGGCCTGTGCCTCGGGCTTGGAGTGGCCGCGTTCATGCGTGCGTTCA
>DAIOGN010000234.1:0-2383 GCA_036745245.1 Candidatus Zixiibacteriota bacterium | reverse complement strand
AATGAACGGATCCCGACTGGCTTTCACGCCGGGCCCGCCCGGGCTCTTGCGATGTAACCGGGCCGGTCCGCCTTGACGGGCGGCCCGGAATGCGCATTCTTACCTTCTGCGGGAAACGGCCGCCGGCAGATGGTTGCGACATCCGGGTGGACAGCGCGGCCGAACAACGCCTTGGGGAAGGGCGGGTTTGTGAAGAAGGTCTTATTGGGCTTCGCCGTGTCGGCTCTGGTCTGGGGCCAGGCCGGCGCCTCCGATCTCTACCTGGTAAAACTCCGCAGTCAGAAGGACGCCGAACAACTTGGGCACGTCGCACGGCCGCTCCTGCGTGACGGCAATTCCTATCTTGTACTGGTGGACCGGATCGGTCAGGCGGCGCTGGAAAACGCGGGGCTGGATGCGTCGCTCGTGGCCACGGGCATCGCCGCAGACGAACTGGCGATCGATCGCCGCCCGCAGACACAAACCAGCAGCCATCCGACCGTGTATGCCAACGGCGAACTGCGCCTGGTGAAGGTGCCGCCGGATCTTCTGGAGTCCGGTAAAGCGGCCACCGAGCTGGTGTCGGTCCAGAATCGCCATGTGCGCATCGTCTACGTGGAGCCGCAACGGGTGACGCCGCCCGACGCTTCGGGGGCGGCCCCGTACGATTCACTGGTGGCACGGATTCGGCAGGACTCCGTCACCGCCCATCTGGTGCGCCTGCAGGCCTACAACGGTCGCGTGGCGGGGACCGGATCCAATCACGACGCCGCCGCCTGGATCGAGAGTGCGTTCGTCGAGTACGGGTACGACTCGGTTTTCCAGATGCCCTTCTACGGCAGAGGCGCCGGCGGTTTCACCACCTGCTACAACGTAGTGGCGGTGAAGCGAGGGACCACGTACCCCGACGTGCAGATCGTGGTGGGGGGGCACTTCGATGCCGTCCCGGGCTCGCCGGGAGTCGATGACAACGGCACGGGCACGGTGGGAGTGCTGGAAATGGCGCGGGCGTTGAGAGATGTGCCGACGGCCGTGACCTTCGTTTTCGTGGCCTTCGATGCGGAGGAATACGGCCTGTATGGCTCGTGGGCGTACGCCGAAGAGGCGGCCCTGCGAGGTGACCAGATTCTCTTCATGTGGAACATGGATATGATCGGCCACCTCCCCAACAGCAGTCTGGCCCGACTCTACCACGGGGCGAACACGCGCGTAGCCCAGACGTTCATCGCCCTGGCGCCGCTGTACGGCGCGATCACTGCCAGTCTGGCCGGATCGAGCGGGCAGTCGGACCATTACCCGTTCCTTCAGGTGGGATACGACGCCGTGTTCCTGGCGGAGTGGGCATTCTCTTCGGTGTACCATTCGTACCGCGACAGCACGACGTTCATCAACTTCGACTACGCTACGCGGATGATCAAAGCCTCGCTGGCCACCGTGTTGACGCACTCCGAGTCCGCCGATCTCGACGGCGACGGAATCGACAATGCGCTGGACAACTGCGTAGCCGTGGCCAATGGCACTCAGGCGGACGTGGATGCCGACCTGTGGGGCGACGCCTGCGACAACTGTGCGGCGGCTTACAATCCCGACCAGGCCGATGCGGATGGGGATTGGCTGGGGGACCCCTGCGATGCCTGCCCCCAGGACTTTACCAACGACGGCGACGGAGACACGCATTGCGAGAACGCTGACAATTGCCCGGGCACATGGAATCCGGACCAGGGAGACACCGATGGCAACGGCCAGGGCGACGCCTGCCAGTTCACGCCGCCCACCTACCTGGTGGAGGGTGCAAGCGGAGGAGCTTCGCTCGGCTTCCGCGTGAGCTCCAGGGGCGACATCAATGACGATGGCTATGATGACATCCTGGCGGGTGCGCCAGGAGGGGGAGGCGCCGGCGAAGGAGCCGCGCTCGTCTTCTCCGGCGTGGATGGACAGGTGCTCATCGAGATCACCGGCGAAGCCAGCTACGATGAGTTCGGAAAAAGCGTGGCGATCGTCCCCGATCTCAACGGAGACGGGTGGGACGAGATGCTGGTGGGAGCGCCGCGCAACAGCGCGGTGGAGATCTACACCGGGCGTGCCTATCTCTTTCTCGGACGCGGCGGACCGTACCCCGTAGCACTCACTGTAAGCGATGCGCATCAGGTGTTTTCCGGAGAGGCCCTGGCCGACTTTCTGGGAACGTCGGTCTGTGTGGTGGGCGATGTGGACCGGGACGGAACGGTGGACTTTGCGATTTCGACAGCGCAGGTCATGGGCGCCGTGGGCCCAGGCAGTGTGCGTGTCTATTCCGGCGCCACCTTCTCGCCGTTGTACACACTGAATGGAGAAGAACCGGGAGACTGGTTCGGTTTCGACATGGACGCCGTGGACGATGTAAACGGCGACTCGATCCCCGATC
>DAIOGN010000233.1:0-2438 GCA_036745245.1 Candidatus Zixiibacteriota bacterium | reverse complement strand
CGAGGAGATCGTCGAGTCGGAGGTACTCCGGGCCGATCCGAACCGGGTCATCATTCCGGGCTTCCGCGTGGATGCGGTCTGCCACGTGCCTTTCGGCTGCCATCCTTCACCCGTGCAGAGCTACTACGAGCGGGACCACGGGGCCTTTCGTGAGTACCATACGAGGAGCCGTACGCGCTCCGAGTTCGAGGCCTGGCTCGGAGAATGGGTGCTTTCCCTGCCGGGCCACCGGGCCTACCTTGACAAGGTGGGTTCGGGGCTTGCCGAGCTTGCACCAGGGGGATCTGGCCGGCCCGGGCCGCCGGTCCCTGCCGGGGAATGAAAAGTCTCAAAACCGCAGTTGACACAACGAGATCGGCCTCTACATTCCGGGGCTTGCAGTCGGGTGCGGTGCTTCCCCGGGGGGTGAAACTCCGCGACCCAGTATTTCTTCCCCCGGAAGCTTTGGAGAACCGGACTGACCTCCTTCGTGGGGGTCAACACAAGGAGTAGTAAATTATGAAGAGATGGCAGCTTGCACTGTGCGCCGGAGTTCTGCTTCTGGCGATCGGATGCTCGAAGAAACCGGAAACAGAAATCGCGGCCGCTGGCGCTGCTATTACCGCAGCCGAGTCCGCTGAGGCACAGGAATACGCCCCGGCTGCGCTGCAGTCCGCGCGGGACAGCTTAACTGCTGCCCAGCAGGAACTTGCTGCTCAGGACGCCAAGATGGCCCTCATGCGCAAATACGACAGGGCCAAGGAGCTGTACGTTTCGGCGGCCACGCTTGCCCAGGAGGCTGGGAACCAGGCCCAAATGGAGAAGGAACGTGTTCGCGCAGAAGTAGAGGCCGAACTCGTAAGTACCCGTGCGATGGTCGACTCGCTTTCCGCCCAGATCGCCGCGGCTCCGAGAGGCAAGGACAACAAGGCGGAGCTCGAACTCATGAAGGCGGAAGCCGCGTCGATGGTGGCAAGCCTCGACGAAGCCGCCAGCCTTCAGGCGTCCGGCAAGTATCTGCAGGCCCAGTCGAAGGTGAAGGCCGTTGCCACTCGCGTGGGCGAGATCCAGGCCGAACTCGCCACGGCCATGGCCCGCAAGCGCTGATCACCGGAGCTTTTAAATGAACTTCCGGAGGCACCACACGCCGGGTGCCTCCGGTTGTTTCCAACCCGTGATTCAGGTGCGCGAGTCCAACATCCGCCCGCGACTGCCAGCCTCCTGGCTGGTGGGGGCGGTTCTGCTTGCAAGCCTCCTCTGCCTGGGATGTTCCGGGCCCCCGCTTAAAGCCTGGACGGGTGCTGTCCAGGCGAGTGTCGCGGCGAGGGAGCACGACGCCGAGCTTCAGGCGGCCCCGGCCTTCCGATCGGCAGAGACGTTGTTCGACCGAGCCCGGCTGGAAGTGGAGCTCCAGAACCGCCAGTGGCCCTTCTGGCGTGACTACAGCCTGGCCGAATCCCTGTTCGTAGCCGCGTCCAGACGCTACATCGAATCGAGCGCCCAGGCCCGGAAGAACCGCGCCACCATCAAGTCGGATTACGGAGTCGTCTCGCGCAAACTCCAGGCGCGCGTGCGCACGCTGGGGCCTCAGATCGAACAGTCCGTGGCACAGCGCACCGTGTCGGCCAGTTTCGCCACGGCGCAGTTGAACCTGGATGCTGCACGCCATCTGGCAGAGGTTCATCGCTACGACGAGGCCATGTCGTACCTCACCAAGGCGGAATCGGCCCTCGACGACGTGGAACGAAGGCGCGCCGTCGCCGAGGGGATCAATTCCGACCGCCGTCACGTGTGGAACGAGTGGGTGAAGGAGACGCTGGCCGACTCCCGTAAATCGGGCAAGCATGCCATCATCGTGGACAAGGTGGCGCACAAGACCTACCTGGTGAAAGCCGGTCGATTGGTGCGAACCTGGGACTGTGAACTGGGATACAATTCAGGGAAGGACAAGGCGGTGGCCGGAGACGGGGCCACACCGGAGGGTCGCTACCGGGTCACCATGGTCCGGCACACGGGGAGCAAGTATTACAAGGCGCTCATGCTCAATTACCCCAATGAAGAGGATCGTCAGCGCTTCCGGCGCGCCGTCGCTTCCGGCACCATTCCGGCCCGCTCACGCATCGGCGGGCTCATCGAGATCCACGGTCACGGGGGGCGCCGAAGCGACTGGACCGACGGCTGTGTGGCGCTCACCAACAACGAGATGGACGAGCTGATGCCCTACGCATTTCTCGGCATGCAGGTGACCATCGTGCGCCGGTCGGAGCAATGGCCATGAAGCGGATCTTCGGCGTACCGTGGGCATATCCGGCCGCCGCCCTGGGGATCGTGGTCGTGCTGGTGCTCGTACTGGCCAACGGCGCCGAGAACAAGCTGACGTCCTTTTCACCGATCGATCAGGGGATCGGCGGCAAGACGGAGGAGGAGCAGGAGATCCTGCGCTGGATCCTGTTCGACAA
>DAIOGN010000232.1:996-2545 GCA_036745245.1 Candidatus Zixiibacteriota bacterium | reverse complement strand
GTGGTCGACATTTCCAATCCGGTGGCGCCCCAGGTGATCGGAAATCACACGTCCGTCGGGATCGTCCAGGACGTGGAGGTGATAGGTGACACGGTGTACATAGCAGCCGGCGTGGGAGGTGTTCAGTGCCTGCGGCTGACTCCGTCGGGGTCCTTCGTGAGCATCTTTGGGGTTGCTGTGCTTAATGCCAGGGCTCTAGCGCGCCAAAACCGCTACCTGTATGTAGCCGACCAATCCGTCGGCCTGCGCCTGTACGATGTGTTCAACCCCGTAGACTGGTCGCTGGTCGACACAGTGCTGCATCCCTTCACCGTCACTCTGGACCTGACCGTGGCGGGCGGGCGTCTGTACGAGGCAGTCACTAGCGCGCTTTACGTGACCACGCTCTCCATTCGGGGGGAACGCTGGTGTGGCAATGGTGTGCTTGAACCCGGGGAGGTCTGCGACGACAGCGACTTCGCAACCGGCGACGGCTGCGATTCCTGCTGTCAGCTGGAACCACCGCCGGCCGTGTGCGGCAACGGCAACGTGGAATACCCGGAGACGTGCGATGACGGCAACCTGGTGGCGGGGGATGGCTGCGATCCCCTCTGCGCACTCGAGCCGGCCGTGTGCGGCAACGGAATTCTGCAATACACCGAGAATTGCGACGACGGCAACAGCGATCCTGCCGATGGCTGCACCAACAGCTGCGCCTTCGGGGCTGTGTGTGGAGATGGCCTGGTGGCGTCTCCCGAAGAGTGCGACGATGGCGCTCGAGTCGACGGCGACGGCTGCGACGCCAACTGCCAGTACGAGCACACCTGCGGCGACGGCAACCTGGAGCTGGGCGAGGAGTGCGACGACGGCAACACCGACCCCCTCGATGGCTGCGCCGCCGATTGCAGCCTGGAGGTTTGCAGGATCACCCTCAAGGGCGATCTCAACGGCAGTCATACCGTCACTTCGGCGGACGTCATTGTTCTGGTGAACTTCTGCTTCAAGAGCGGCTCGCCCCCGCTTCCCTGTGAAGCGAACGGCGACGTCAATTGCTCGGGTGGGGTGACCTCGGCCGACATCATCCGGTTGGTGAACTATGTGTTCCTCAGAGGACCGGGCCCCTGCGACATCTGCCGCGACAGCCCGCTGTCGGCAAACTGCCTCTAGCAAAGGGAACCAGGTCGCGTTTCGACCCACCCACTGAGGCGCCAGCATTTGCCTGAAGCGTAGAGACCGACCCAGGCGACCCAAGAAACACCTACCTGATCGGTCCGAAAGAGCGTTTCATGGATTCGTCTCGATTCGGGGCAGCAGGCTCTTTTGTGGAGGTGGTATGCGGCGTTCAAATGCCGTAGTCCTGGGGTTGGTCCTTAGCGTCGTGTGCATCTCGCAGGCGGTGGCACCTTCCGACCCCGCCTCGATCGCTCAAGGCAAAGCCGGCCGACCGATCGATCTGGACGGCTGCATCGACGCCCGTGTCTTCGTCACCGGTCCCTATCCGAATTACGGAAACTGGGACGTCAGGATCGTCGGACCGCTGGCGCTTTGCTCACGCCATGGCGGCGGAGTG
>DAIOGN010000232.1:0-986 GCA_036745245.1 Candidatus Zixiibacteriota bacterium | reverse complement strand
AGGACATCCGGCGCTTCTGGACAACTTCGTCACATTCGGAGCTGTGCGGGACGTGGTGGTGTCGGGCCAGTACGCCTTCCTGGCGGACCTGGACTTTCTGGCCAATCGAGGCGTCACTGTACTCGACATCTCCGATCCATCCAACCTGGTGCAGGTGGGCCTCAATATTCAGCCCTATAATGCGTACGAACTGGAGCTCAAGGATACGCTTCTCTTTGTCGCCGACGCCAGGGTCCCGGGCACAGTATGGATAATGAACGTGGCCCTCCCCACCTCACCCGTTGTGATTGGAACCTACGCTGCCCCGCATGGCGCCAGAAGTGTCTTCGTGACAGACACACTCGCCTACGTGGCGCAGGCTCAGGACGGGCTTGCCATCCTGGATGTATCCGACCCCACACAGCCCGCACTCGTGGGTTCCCTTGGCGGACTCACGTCGGCCGAAGACGTATTCGTGGCCGACAGCATAGCCTATGTGGGCAATCTGACGTTTGGGCTCGCGCTGGTGGATGTTTCCGATCCCACGGCGCCAGTCCTGTTGAGTTCCTACGACACGCCCGGCGCGGTCAACGACGTCGAAGTGCTGGGAGCCATTGCTCACGTCGCCGACAGGAGCGGCGGCTACCTGCTTCTGGACGTGTCGAATCCATCCTCCCCCATGCACCTCCTGACGATCCCTTCCGCCGACCTCACTCTGGGCCTGGCCCTTGACGGGCCGCGCACTTTCGGCGCTGGCGATACGGCTCTCACGGTGTACTGGCTCGACAGCATGGGCGTATGCGGCGACGGCGCCACGGCCCCCTGCGAGGAGTGCGACGACGGCAACACGGCCCGCGGTGACGGATGCGCCGACTGTGTCGTCGAGGAATTCGTGCACATCTGTTCCGTTCACACTCTGGCCACCCCGGGGGGTTTGGGCGGCGCCGTGGTGCAAGAGTCTCTTCTGTACGTCGCGTCGGGAGTCAACGGCCTGAACATCTTCAATT
>DAIOGN010000231.1:0-2637 GCA_036745245.1 Candidatus Zixiibacteriota bacterium | reverse complement strand
CCCATGGAGTAGATGTCGGTGGTGCGGTCGACTTTGGCGGTGGACACCCTCTGTTCGGGCGACATGTAGGCCGGGGTGCCCATGATGACGGAGGTGGACGTGTGCTCGGCCCGATCGTGCCCCACGAGCTGTGCGATGCCGAAGTCCGCCACATGCACGTTGAGATGGCGGTCCACGAGGATGTTGCCCGGCTTCATGTCGCGGTGGATCACGCCGTTCTTGTGCGCATAGTCGAGCGCCTTGAGGCATTGCACCACCATGTCGCACTTCTCCGCCACCGAGAGCGTGCGGCGCCGCACCAGAGTCTTCAGGTCGTCGCCGTCGATGTACTCCATCACGAAGTAAAAGCGCCCGTCCTCTTCGCCGCGGTCGATCACGTGAATGATGTTGGGGTGATTCATGCGCGCAATCGTGAGCGCCTCGCGGTCGAACCGCCGGCGGATGTCGGCGTCGTCCAGCAGGCGGGCCGAGAGCACTTTCACGGCCACCGGTCGGTCGAGCGACTTTTGACGGCCGAGATAGATTTCGGCAATCCCTCCGGACCCGATCTTCCTCGAAAGTTCGTAGCCGCCGATGGCGATGGCCGAGGGCGACGCAACGGGGGTGGGCGTAGACATAGCTGTATTAAAAGGTATCGGCAGAGTGAGATCGGGCTGTTAGACAGCCCCTGGAAAGCAGGTTGCCATAATCCCGCCGGGGGCGGCCGGGCGGGCCAGACGATCCACCTTTTCGGCGGCCGCCCTGGGGACGAGGGGGATTACGGGCGGGGGAGGTCGCCGTGCGCGTTACGCGGATCGACTCCCCAGCCGAGCTTGGTTCTCATCAGACTGAAGAAGTCGTCCTCGGGGAGGCGCACCAGATGAAGCGGAAAGTCGGCTTTGCGAACTTCACATGCCTGCCCGGACGGAAGCCGTCCGTTTTCCTGCCCGTCGAGCGTGATCGCCGCCCCGCCGTTGGGCTCCTCGCACACCACACGCAGCTGCACGTGGTCGGGGAACACCATGGCTCGCTGTCCCAGAAGATGTGCCGCCACCGGTGTCATGAGAATAGCGCGTACATCGGGGAGACACACGGGACCGCCGGCGGAGAGTGCGTACGCTGTGGAGCCCGTGGGGGTGGCCAGGATGATCCCGTCGGCCAGGTAACGACTGACCAGCCGGCCGTCGGCTTCAAGGCGGAGCCGGATGGCGCGGGGCTCTTTTCCGCGATCCACGGTTACCTCGTTCAGCGCGAACCGGGGGCCGGTCCACCCCGGCGCGCTCACACTGAGCAGGGCTCGAGGCTCCGTGTCATATTCACCGTTTGCAAGTCGCGCCAGCACCCGTTCCAGTTCGCTCGGGAGAATGCGCGCCAGAAACCCCAGGCCCCCGAGGTTTACACCCAGAAGCGGCACCTCGCTTGTCCCCACGAGACGAGCGGCCCGCAACATGGTGCCGTCGCCGCCCAGAGCCAGCACGATGCTGTTGTCGCGCGCGATCTCGGAGGGCGGTACCAGATCGGAGCCGGGGGCGACATGCTTCGCCAGCGCGTCTTCGTAGGCTACAGTGTGGGACCCGGCGCGCGACCAGCGGGACAGGGCCTCGAGTGCCAGTTCAATGCCGGGGCGGTACACGTTGGCTACCACACTGATACGCACGGACCTAGCCCTCCCGCTGTGTGCACAGATGTACCAGCTCTCGCAACAACCCGGGCTCCCGCAACCCCTGCAGGGCGGAGATCGCGGCGGTCGCATGGAGTTCGCATTGTGTCGCGGCCTCTGCCACCGAGGTGGCGCTGGGGTAGGTGGCTTTGGCTCGCCGGGCATCGAGTCCGGCCGTCTTGCCCAGACTTTCGGTGGTACCCAGGACGTCGAGCAGATCGTCTTTGATCTGAAATGCCGACCCCAACTCCTCACCGTAGACCGTGAGAGCGTTCAGCGCGGCCCGGTTGGCTCCGGCGACGATCCCGCCGGCGCGAACGCAGGCTACCATGAGTGCGGCCGTCTTGAGGCGGTGAATGCGGGTCACCTGATCGCGGTGGGCCGGACGTCCCTCCGCCTGAAGGTCGGCCACCTGTCCTCCGATCATCCCTTCTCCTCCGATGGCTCTGGCGAATTCGCCCACGAGCTCTGGATGAGACGTGGCCGCAAGTACCTCGAAGGCCAGCACGGCCAGGGCGTCGCCCGCCAGCACAGCCATGCCTTCGCCGTACACCTTGTGGCAGGTGGGCTGCCCCCGCCTCAGGTCGTCGTCGTCCATGCAGGGCAGATCGTCGTGCACCAGGCTGAATGTGTGCAGGTATTCCGCGGCGGCGCATGCACGCCAGAGATCTTCGCCGGGTTGCCCGCCGGTGGCTTCACAGGCGGCGTAGACCAGAAGCGGCCGCAACCTCTTCCCGCCTCCCAGCAATGAATGCGCCACGGCGTCCCACAGAGGCGGGATCAGACGGTCGCGTTGCGGAAGGTAGGAACGCAACCGCCCCTCGATTTCGTCGCGCAGTGCGGCAAGCCGCGAACCGGGCTCCGTCTTAACGGGCATCTTCGTTCCAATCGGGCGGAGGATCGCCCTCTCTGGGAACGCCTTCGGCCGACTGCGAGAGAAAGCGAATCCGCTTTTCGGCGTCGGTGAGCAGAGCCTGGCAGCGCGCGCGCAGCGCAAT
>DAIOGN010000230.1:518-2660 GCA_036745245.1 Candidatus Zixiibacteriota bacterium | reverse complement strand
ATTCACGGCACGCTCTACGAACGGCTGCTCGGCGTAAACGTCACGCACGGATGCGTCCGCCTCGGCGCCAAAGACTTAACAGAGCTGTACAAGCAGGTCCAGATCGGCACCAGCGTGTATGTGTTCTAGCCGGGCCTGCGGAATCATTAGGCTGGCCGGCTTCGCGCTCGTGTCGTGCATGCTCTACGCCTGCGGCGGGGGCGAGTCCGACGGCCGCGGCCAGAACGCGTCCGGCGCGCAGAAAGGCGGAAACGGCGCGCTGGTTCTGGTGGTCGATTTCGAGCGCAGACAATTCGAACTGGTGCAGGGAACCGTTCCCCTCTGGTCGGTACCCTTCTTCAACGCCGACTCCACCGAGGTGAACGCGTGGGTGGAGTCCTTCGGATCGGCAAAGGATCAGTCCGTACCGCTTGCCGAGAATATCCTGCTGCGTTCACGCAACCTGCTTACCGACTCCGTCATTGCCATCGTGGCGGATGCTTCCGGGTTCGATGCGCACCTGCTTCAGCGGCGGATCCCGGCGCGCTTCATACTGCGCTGGGAGGATGCTGCGCTCGAGGTGGAGAGTCCGGTGTCGGCCGGGGGGCCGGGACTTCGGGAGTTGTGGCACAACGCCCGCAGCACGGCCCGGCGAATGTTCGGCGAAGCTCAGATGACTCTGGTGGTGGACTCCCTGGGAGCGCTCACCCTGCAGCGGGCTGCAGTACCACCCCTTGCCACCCGGGTGCGGCCTCCGAAGAAACGCTGAACCGACGGCCTGTCGAAACATCGGGGCCGCTCCATCCGTACACCTGCAGATGATGTAGCAGTGTCCAACCACGGGGACCACTCCACCGCTCTTGTTAACACACGTTAAGCGGCGGAACCCGCCCCTTGCCCCCCCGTATAAGTGCTTCTAAGATAGGCATATGGCAGCAAACTACGACCAGATTCAGCAAATCCAGAAGGATGTGGAGAGAGAGGCGGCGTTCGTCTCCATCATCACGGATGAAATCGGGAAGGTCATCGTGGGCCAGCGCTACATGGTGGAGCGACTGCTCATCGCCATGCTTGCCGACGGTCACGTTCTGATCGAGGGAGTTCCGGGCCTGGCGAAGACCCTGACGGTCTCCTCCCTGGCCCGCTGCGTGAGGGCCGAGTTCAAACGAATCCAGTTCACCCCCGACCTTCTGCCCGCCGACCTGGTGGGCACCATGATCTACAACCCGGGAGACCAGTCCTTCAAAGCGAGGATGGGACCCATCTTCGCCAACATCATCCTCGCCGACGAAATCAATCGCGCACCCGCCAAGGTGCAGTCCGCTCTGCTCGAAGCCATGCAGGAGCGCCAGGTCACCCTGGGCGACACGACATTCCGGTTGCCGGAGCCCTTCCTGGTGCTGGCCACGCAGAACCCGATCGAGCAGGAGGGCACGTATCCGCTGCCCGAAGCGCAGGTGGACCGGTTCATGCTCAAGCTCCTCGTGACCTACCCGCGGCGTGAAGAAGAACGCGTGATCCTCGACCGCATGACAGAAGGCGAGCCGCCGCAGGTGGCACCCGTGATCAAGCCCGAAGCCATCCTCAAAGCCAGGAAAGTGGTGCGCTCCATCTACGTGGACGAGAAGATCAAGGAGTACGTGCTCAGCCTCATTCATGCCACACGCCAACCCGATTCGGCGGGCCTCGACTGGGCGCCTCTCATCCAGTATGGCGCCTCGCCTCGCGCCACCATCTACCTGGTGGCAGCGGCCAAGGGGCACGCGTTTCTGCACGGCCGCGGCTATGTCACGCCCGAGGACATCAAGGCCATCGGCCCCGATGTGCTGCGTCACCGCATCATCGTCTCCTACGAGGCGGAGGCGGAAGAAACCACGTCCGACGACCTCGTGCGGAAACTCTTCGATGCCGTCGAAGTCCCCTAGTTCACAGGCCGACCGCGACGCCACGCGGGAGCTGCTCAAGAAGGTCCGCAAGATCGAGATCCGCACACGCCGGATGGTGAACAATCTGTTCGGCGGGGAATACCATTCGAGTTTTCGCGGGCAGGGCATGGAGTTCGACGAGGTGCGAGAGTACCAGGTGGGCGACGACGTGCGCTTCATCGATTGGAACGTCACCGCGCGAACGGGCGTTCCCTTCATCAAGAAGTTCCGTGAGGAG
>DAIOGN010000230.1:0-508 GCA_036745245.1 Candidatus Zixiibacteriota bacterium | reverse complement strand
AGGCCGAGCAAGCCGCCGAGATCGCGGCCGTGCTGGCCTTTTCGGCCATCGCCAATCAGGACAAGGTGGGCTGTCTGTTTTTTACGGACTCCGTCGAACACCACATCACGCCTCGCAAGGGGCGCGGTCACGTGCTGCGCATCATTCGCGAACTGCTGGGATTCCGGGCGCAGGGACGCGGCACGAACCTGGCGGGGGCGCTGGAGCACATCGTGCGCACGCAGAAGCGCCGCGCCGTGGTCTTTGTGCTGTCCGATTTCTGGTCGGGCGATTTCAAGCACGCCCTCTCCATCTGTTCGCGTCGCCACGACACCATCGCCGTGCAGCTTCTGGATCGACGGGAAGAGGTGCCGGTGGGCGCCGGTCTCATGCGCGTCGATGGCGACGTGCGCACGCAGGCGGCCCTCGTCCAGCGGCTGCGGTCGAGTGTATGGGTGGGTAATGTGGCAGTGCTGCGAGCCTCACACGACCTGAAGCAGCAGGTTGATGTCTGGGGACCGGCGTCGAG
>DAIOGN010000229.1:1023-2730 GCA_036745245.1 Candidatus Zixiibacteriota bacterium | reverse complement strand
TGTAGAATTTGATCGGCATCGGGCAGCCGTCGTCGGCCCCCGCGATGATGAAGTCGAGCGTGTCGCCGTAATGCACGGTCTGGTTGGAGCACGAGAGAGTGGGCGGATCCTGCGTCACGGTGACCGTAAAAGTGGCCGTGTCCCAATCGAAGTGATTGAGGTCCGACACCGTCACGCACACCTGATGAACCCCCACCTGTCCGCAGGCCGGCGTCCAGCTCCACGCGCCCGCGCCGGTGGTGGTGCCGGGCCCGCACACCTGCTTGAAGGTGAGCGGATTGTTTTCGGGGTCGGTGGCTGTAATTGTCTTGGTCAGCAGTGTGCCGAAGTGCGAACTGATGTTCGTCGCCGCGTTGGCTGAAGGGCCGCCATTGGGCACACGCAGCACCACGGGAAACACCGGATTGGAATTGAAGGCTACGTTGTTGATCTCGGAGCCGTCGGGCAGGGCGAACGAGAGCCGATTGGACGGGGGAAGCAGGGCTGTGTCGATGCGCACGCTTCCCACCTGGGGATTGATGGTGAGCAGGTACTCGAGTACGATGCCACTCCCCGCGGGCAGATAATTCGCACCGAATTCCACAGCTCCAAATAGGACGGAGTCCGGGCTCACCTGATTCACGCCGACCACGTTGACCGATCGGGAATTGAAGGGGTTACCCGGGGTGGCCATGCGGTTGACGTACGTAACTCCGGCATCGGCCACTGTGCCGGCCTTCGCAAAAGCACTGAAGGTCTCGGCCTTGATCTTGAACGGGATCACGTAAGAGGCCACCGGCACCGGATTGGTGATGGCGACCGTGAGAATGTTGGTTTCGCCGGCCAGCAGGGTGTCCTGCCAGCGGCCCGATGTTTGTTTGATGCCAACGGTTACCTGATACTGGCCCAGGGCGGGAGTGGCCGCCATCGCGAGGGACAACACCAGAAACGCAACGGTGATATTGCGCCGCCTATCCATGGTTCGCTCCTTGTGACTACAAGACGACATCCGGGTGTGGTGTCACCACATCGGCACGCTACTAAACAGCGAAATCGGTCTAGTAGTTTGCCTGGGCCGAGCCCTGGGACATGTGGCAACGAGTCTCTGCGCGGGAGGTCAGACAATGCTCAACTAATCCCGTAACAGATAGACTGTCAAGGAGTTTCGAAAGTGCTGGTGGTTCAGCGGGTTGGCCCGGGGCGGAGCGAATCGCACCCCCGGACGCGGTACACTCCGCCGGGGTATATGGCCCGGTCACGTCCCCAAAGATCCTGAAATTCCTGCTCTAGTTGTCTGTCTTGCGACCGCTCCGGCGTCCTATACTCAAACCCAGGATCAGATCCTGACAACCCAGGGAGGTACGAACATGCCCAAGTTCATGCTGCTCATCCGCGGCGGTGACCCCGACGGCCGGATTTCGCCCGAAGAGATGCAGGCCATCATCCAGAAGTACGTCCGGTGGTCGCAGAGTCTGCAATCCGCCGGAAAGCTCGAAGCGTCTGAGAAGCTGTGCGATGACGGCCGCGTTGTGTCGGCGAAGAACGGCAAGATCGTGGATGGTCCGTTCACAGAGACCAAGGAAGCCGTGGGGGGCTACTTTCTGGTGAAGGCGGCAGACTACGCTGAAGCGTGCAAAATTGCCGCCGATTGCCCCGTGCTCGACCGCGAGGGCGTAGTCGAAGTGAGGAAGCTCGATTTCCAGGATTGACGGGTGACACCGGAACTAC
>DAIOGN010000229.1:0-1013 GCA_036745245.1 Candidatus Zixiibacteriota bacterium | reverse complement strand
GTGCGCCGCCTGGCGGAGCACCTCTTTCGTCACGAGGCCGGGCAGCTTACGGTGAGCCTGGCGCGCATTCTCGGCTGGGATCGGCTCGATCTGGCGGAGGACATCGTACAGGAGTCGCTGCTGGCTGCACTGAACACCTGGCCGTATCGGGGGATCCCCGAGCATCCACGGGCCTGGCTGTGGCGCGTGGCGAGAAACCTCGCGACGGACAAGCTCAGAAGCAGGAAACGCACCACACGGCACCTTGAATCGCTGGCCGCCGAGATCGAACGACGCGCCCCGTCCGAGCCTCACGCAGACTCCGCGCTTCAGGACGACTTATTGTCGGCGCTCTTTGCGTGCGCACATCCCGAGCTTCCGCAGGAGTCGCAGGTGGCCTTGATGCTGCGCATCCTGTGCGGCTTCACCACGCGGGAGATCGCGCAGGCCTATCTTGAATCAGAGGCCGTCGTGTCGCAGCGGATCGTGCGCGCCAAGCGCAGGCTGCGCCAATTGAAGGTGGGCCCCTCGATTCCTGCAGGCGACGATCTGGAGACGCGTTCGCACTCGGTACTCGTGGCCCTGTATCTGATGTTCAACGAAGGCTACAGCGCGCACAGCGGTCCCAGGCTCCTGCGCGACGAGTTCTGCGCGGAAGCCGTGCGCCTGGGCCGGGTCCTGTGTGCCTGCCGGGACACCGACTCGCCTGCGGCACGTGCGCTTTTGGCGCTCATGTATTTCCAGTCGTCCCGACTGTGCACGCGCACCGACGCCCAGGGGAACCTGTTGCTTCTGTCGGAGCAGGATCGTTCGCAGTGGGACCAGCCTTTGATCGCGCAGGGCTTCGCGGAACTCGAACGCGCCGCCTGTGGCACCGTGGTGTCGACGTATCACCTGGAGGCAGGCATTGCCGCCTTCCACGTGGCCGCCCCGACCTGGGAAGACACGGACTGGCTGCAGATTCTAGCACTCTATGACCGGCTGGTGCAGACGAGCGATTCACCGATCGTGGCACTCAATCGCGCCGTCGCCCT
>DAIOGN010000228.1:0-2767 GCA_036745245.1 Candidatus Zixiibacteriota bacterium | reverse complement strand
CCAGAGCCGCGTGCTCGCGGCTTGAACCCTGGCCGTAGTTCGCGCCCGCCACCACCGCGTGCCCCCCGCGCTCGAGAAGCGCCTTCGCCTTCGTGGCATACTCGGGATCCAAAACGTCGAAGCTGAACTCGGCAATGCGTGGAATGTTGCTGCGGTACGGAAGCACACGCGCCCCTGCCGGCATGATTTCGTCTGTGGAGATGTTGTCGCCCATCTTGAGCACCACAGTGACGTCAAGTGAATCGGGCAGCGCTTCCAGCTCGGGCAGAGACGCGATGTTGGGGCCCTTCACGAGTTCGACCTTCCGAGCGTCCGCCAGCGGCAGGGGAGGCGTGAGCGCCTCCGCGTTGATGGTGGGCTTGCGGGGCAGGCGAACCTGCGGATACGGAACGCCCAGAGTCCTCGGATCAGTGATCTTTCCCGTAAGCGCTGACGCGGCCGCCGTCTCCGGGCTCACGAGGCACACCTGATCGTCGGGCGTGCCCGACCGGCCGGGAAAGTTGCGCGGCACCGTGCGCAGGCTGAGCTTGCCCGTGGCCGGGGCCTGCCCCATGCCGATGCAACCGTTGCACCCCGCCTGGTGAATGCGCGCGCCGGCGTGTACCAGCGCTGCGAGGTGTCCCGAATGAGTGAGGTCTTCGAGGATCTGGCGCGACGAGGGATTCACATCGAGCGACACCTGCGTGTGTACGGTGCGCCCCTTCACGATGTCGGCCACCACAGCGAAATCGCGAAAGCCCGGATTGGCTGAGGAGCCCACGTAGCATTGATAAACGTCGGCGCCCGCAACTTCCGCCACGCGTTTCACTTTGTCGGGGGAGGACGGCATGGCGATCAGGGGTTCGAGTTTCGATAAATCGATCTCCTCGTGGAGGTCGTAGTCACAGCCCCGGTCAGCCATCCAGGGCGTCCAGTCAGCGTCTCTGCCCTGCGACTTGAGGAACCGCCGCACTTCACCATCCGATGGAAAAACCGACGTGGTGGCGCCCAGCTCGGCGCCCATGTTGGCAATGACATGGCGATCCATGGCGGAGAGTCCGGTCAGCCCGGGGCCGTAGTATTCGATCACGCGCCCTACGCCGCCCTTCACTCCATGGCGCCGCAGCATTTCGAGGATGACGTCTTTGGCGCTCACCCAGTCGCGCAACTCGCCCGAGAGCTTCACACCCCATACCAGCGGAGTCTGCACGTAGAAGGGATACCCCGCGATCGCCATGGCCACTTCCAATCCGCCCGCGCCGATGGCGAGCATGCCGATGGCGCCTGCAGAGGGCGTGTGGCTGTCGGATCCCAGGAGGGTCTTGCCCGGCTTGCCCAGACGCTCCTGATGCACCGGATGGCTGATGCCATTGCCGGGGCGCGAGAACCACAACCCGAAGCGACGAGCCGCGCTCAGGAGAAACAGATGGTCGTCGGGGTTCTTGTAGTCTTCCTGGATCAGATTATGATCCACGTACTGGCACGACACTTCGGTGCGCGCCCGATCCAGTTGCATGGCTTCGAGCTCCAGCATCACGAGCGTGCCGGTGGCATCCTGCGTGAGGGTCTGGTCGATCTTCAGGCCGATCTCACGGCCCTTCGCCAGCTCGCCTTCCACCAGGTGTGCGGCGATCAGCTTCTGCGTGACGTTCAGTTTCATCGTGCGGAACTCCCTCTGCCAGCACGTCGTGCCGGGTCCACTCCTGTATACGCTGTCGGGCGCAAAAAGAAAGGGCGCCCTGAAGCGCCCCCTCTGAAGTCATTCATCGACACAGTCTCAATGCGCGTGCTGCGCGGCCAGCCGCGCTGTCTGGCGCATCCTGACCAGTTCGTACGCGGCGAACAGCGCCGCCGTGAACCCCAGGTCGCCCAGCACTGAATTGCGGAAGAACGGAAGCGCCATGGCGTACGACTGCGCGAGCCCGGCTGCGTTCGGCGCATACATCCCCGACACCAGCCACACGCCGAAGTTGCTCCAGAGGAAAAACCCTGTGGAGCCGGCAAGCGTAGCCAGGGCGATGCGTCCGGCGCTCTGCCGGTCACGGAGCGCGTAGCCCAGCAGCACAAACAGCATCATGCCGCTCCACGTGAACGCCACCGTGTCGTGCAGGCCCAGGATGAGGTCGGAGGCCACGATGGCCACGACCGGCACCCACAGCCCGATGCGGCGCGGAAAAGTTGCCGCGGCAATCAGCGCGACGGCAAACAGAGGGGTCACGTTGTCGGCGTGTTGCCAGAGGCGTCCCGCGATCGCCAGAAGCGCCAGTCCGAGGCCCGCCAGTATCCATTTCCGATTCATCGTATGTGCTCTCCCAACCAGGATCATTCAGTGTGTGACTCGTGCGTAACTTATCCCCGTCGGCAGGACCCGACAACGCCTAAATCGATGAGTCCGGAGGCTCTCCGGCGGGGCCTTCCCCTGACTTGCCGAACCGGAATTCCAGCCGGTCTCCGTCGGCCAGCTGGCAGGCCTCTGCGGCCACCGGAATGAGCGAGTCATTCACCCGGTAGTTCCAGTCGCCCTCGGGGCCTGCCGTGTAGGCTCCGATAGTGACCACCAGCTTGCCGAAGTCGTACTGCCGGATGCCCACGGGCAGCGTGGCCGCTTCAGCCGCCTGTTCGAGAGCCGACAGGGCCGAGAGCGGGCCATTTGTGACCAGCGGCCCCACAAACAGCGTGTCGGCACCGGCGCGGATCACCACGTCTACACTGAGTTCAGGCCCGACCGCTGGCGCTGCAGGCAGTGCTGGCTGCTCTGCCTGGCGATTGAAGTAAAGCAGTCCCAGGC
>DAIOGN010000227.1:0-2775 GCA_036745245.1 Candidatus Zixiibacteriota bacterium | reverse complement strand
CCAGGTCCACCTGCCGGGCGCCCTGCTCGTTTAAGCTGCGAGCCCTCTGGTAGTTTTTGTTCGCGTCCTCCCAGGCGCCGGGGGCAAAGACGGGCGCCTCCAGGAGACGGCACGAGTCCAGAAGACGGGAGATGTCCCGCAGTTGAGAATCGGGTTCCGCGACGGCCAGTCCGGGAAGACTCAGGACCAGGGCGGCCAGTCCGACCCGAAGTCGCGGCAGACTACGACTTGATGCGGAAGGTTGACCCACACGACGGCTCAGGGCTGCCGAACGTCCGTTGAAACTGTTCGGGGGTGACAGACGGCCCCCGGCGCGAACAGGTCTGGTCGTACGCCTTCTGTAACGCCTGCGCGATCGACTGCGGTTGGTTTCCCTCGATGTCGGTGCGCTGAAGCATGAACACCAGCCGCCCGTCCTTGAACAGGGCCACGGAGGGCGAGGAGGGGGGAATGCCCTTGAGAAACTCGCGCGCGCGTTGTGTGGCTTCGAGGTCCACCCCGGCGAACACCGTATGCAGACGGTCGGGAATGACGGCGTGCTGCAACGAGAGAGCCACGCCCGGACGGCAGCTGCCGGCGGCGCAACCGCACACCGAGTTCACCACCAGAAGCGTGGTTCCCTCCGTGAGCGACAACTGCTGGTCCACGGCCTCGGGCGAGGTGAGTGGCTCCACGCCCACGGCGGCGAGCTCCTGCCACAGCGGCTTCACCAGTTCGCGATCGTATCTTGACATCCTGCGTGTGTCCTTTCGGTGGTCGTTGTTTTCTAGCGTGACGGGGCCAGTTCGCACTCGGGACAGGCTTCTTTGCAGTCGGAGTGCTCGAGGTATTCGTGGAAGTGCCGGATCATGTCGCCTGCCCCGCGATCGCAACCTTCGATGAACGAGAGAAAGGCCACGAATCGATCGAGGGTCTGCGGCGAGACGATGTGTTCCATTTCGCAGGCGTCGGCTTTCGCCGTCTCCGGATTCACGCCGAGCACCTCGTTTAAGAATTTCGCCAGCACCGTGTGGCGGTTGACGATCTTGACCGCCGCCTTCTGGCCGTCCTGGGTGAGGTCGACGTAGCCGTAGCGATCGTGGCTGCACAGCCCCCGGCCCACCAGGGTCTTGATGGCACCATTCACCGAGGACATGGTGACCTCCATGCGCCCTGCGATGTCCTTCACCCGGGCGACCTTGTTGCTCTCTCTGAGCAGGTAGATCGTTTTCAGGTACATTTCCTGGCTTGGACTCAGACCCATACCGGCAACTCCCTATCAAAGTTTGTTAAAACTAACAAACTTCACGTCGGCCTGTCAAGCCCCGCGGACGGGTTCTGGACATGGCTTTTCTGTTGTGGACCGGGCCGCGACGAAGGCGGGGTCAGGGGGCCAGGTGGATTTGGCCGGGGCCTACTGTCCGCCGCGTTGACCGCCCAACGACACGCGTTCGGTGGTGCGGTAGTCGGAGAAGTGCAGGATGGGGAACGTGGCGTAGCCGTTCACCACCACGGCTTCGGCCGACTTCAGCCACTTGCCGGCCGCGGGATCCCAGTAGAGCAGCTCCAGCTTCTCGCCATCTTTCAGTATCGTGTTCAGGGAGAGCAGAGAGGCATTGCGGAAGGTGAGCCCGTCGGGTTCGAAATGGTATTCGGTGATCCGCTTGTCGACGGCCGACTCCAGGCGAAAGAGGGTGACCCGGATCTCGGTTTTCTCTTCGAGACCTTCCGGCGCCACCGTAAAGAACGACGACGTGCCTTCCAACTCCATCGCGATGACGCCGCCGTCGGAGTCGATCGTGTCCTTCCAGATGCCTTCTTCCTTGACGGTGGTGTCTTCGACGCGAATCGGAATGGTGTAGGGCGCATCAATCGCCAGTTCATTGCCGGGAAGGACCGTCCCGGGGTGGGCGATTATGCCGTTGGGCAAAAGGAACGTATTCAGCGTCTGCTCCGGACCCACAGGGCTGTGGCTGCAACCACCCGGCACGAAGACGGCCAGGGCCAGACCCAGAAGCAGCACGGCTTCCACCAGGTAGCGTATTCGAGCCCTGGTCAGTCGAACTCCTGAACGATCCATGTCGTACCATGGCGGCAAATGCCGTACCGGCGCGCAGCGCTGTTCAAAATGGCTAATGTGCTCGGTGTCAATGGGTTCTGCGCTCGCCGGTCGCGCCTTGCCCGCCCGTCGCACAGATTCATGGCGGGTTTGCCACACACTCTCGTGTGGGCCCCATAGGCGGGTCAGTCTTCAGACCGGGAGCGTTCCGGCCGATACCGAAAGCGAGTAGCGTATGTCCGAGATACTGAGTTCCGCACCCGTAGAAACGATCTGGGCCGTAACGCGCGACGGCCGCGACGTGCTGCTCTATCCCGACGGCGGTTGGGTCTTCGGCAGGCCGGCCGAACCCGAACTGATACCGTACACGTTCCGTCGCACACGCTGGGGGTTTTCCCCCGCCGAGGTGCAGGCCGCCGAGACCTGCGAACTCGTGAAGGCCAGCGAAGACGGGCTCATCTACAAGGATCGCCTTTCGAAGTTTCCCTGCCTCATCGCGTACTTCTTCGCCCGCGGCCACCTGGTGCGTGCCAAGTACAACCTCCTGGCTGAGCATCCGCTCGCCAACGAGTACATCGCCGACTTCGAGTTCCTGTTGGGAATTCTTCAGAAGAAATACGGGACGCCCACGGACAGCCAGAAGCACTGGACGGACGAACGCTACAAGGACGACGAAGAGGCCTGGGGTCGTGCGGTGCTCCTGGGCCATCTCGTTCTGTACGACTGCTGGCCCACCG
>DAIOGN010000226.1:0-2790 GCA_036745245.1 Candidatus Zixiibacteriota bacterium | reverse complement strand
GAGCTTCGTGGCACTCCACGCGGAAGCCTGGAGTACGGCGTTTACGCGCCGTTGCGCGGGAGCGGCCGGTCCGGAGAAGAACTGCGAGTTCTGCCTGCGTTTCGTGGAGCCTCCGCCACAATCCAGGTGAGGCGGGAGCAGTCGCTGCCGTGGGTCGTGACAGAGGCATCCGCCGAGTGGCGGAGAGGCGCGGTGCTGCTGCAGGCGGGATCGCTTCATCCTTTGTGGACGGGCGGGTTGCTGGTGGGGCGATCACCCGTATTCGTGGGTGAATCCGTGCCGGGGCTTGCCGGACTCTGGCAGCCCGGCCGCGCACGATTGCGCGGCGCCCTTGCGCGAATTGCGCTGACCCGCCTGGAGTCGGAGGTGTTTGGCTCATCCATCGTCGGCGCCCGGTGGCAGCATCGGGCAGCGGGTGCACGGATCAGAGCGATCGCAGGTCCTGTCTGGATCGAACCTGCCCTGCTCGCCCAGCATCTGGGGCGGATGCCTTCAGATTTGCTGTATCAATCGCTCGTGTGGGGGCTGTCGGGCGGGCTCGAAGTCGGGAACACAACTCTTCAACTTCAATCAGCTGTCACATCCGGCGCGCCGGCCTTTCAGGCGCACGTGTCTGGCAAGCGATCTGCTGCAAGGTGGCAGGTGGAGTACTGGCGCGTGTCCCCCGCGTTTCGCAATCCGCTGTTGCACGCGCGTGGCGAAATCGATCGCGAGTTTGTGTACTACCCCGAACTCGACACCAGCCTGGCCAGCGCGTCCACCGGCGAGTCGGGCGGCTCGGTCGCGCTCCGGTCTGGCGGCGCCCGAGTCTTCGGAGAAGTCGGGGCCACTGTCTGGAGGGAACACCCTTCCCGGCCCGCGGCAGTTCGGCTTGAGGCTGCCACCCAGGCGTCTGGACAACGGCGTATGGTTCGGCTCGAGTTTCTGCACCTCAAGCGACCGGGCCAGGTCGAATTCAACCGCAGGCACGAGGTGGCGCTCAAAGCGCGCCGCGGCGGTGTGTTCGGCGAACTGCGCGGCAAGTGGACGCAGCTCACATACACGTCGCCCCTCCGCGTCGGCGGTCGGTTGGCGGCCGGGATTGATGTCAAGACGGCACACGTCGGCCTGTGGGAGGCTGGGGTGGCCTGGGATGCCTACGACTTGTCTCTGGCCTCCGGACAATTCGTGACTCTCAGAGTTCACCACAGTCTCCCCCTTGGCCACTGCGAGCTGGCCTGGCATCTCCGCTGGCGCTCGGCTTACGCCACTTACCCTGCGGCCCTCAGTCTCCGCCTCAATTCGAGCGTGTACCTCTGATCGCCGCCTTGCCCCTCCTGCTCTCAGAGGTTCTGGCCAACGAACCGGGGAGCGTCACGTCGCTTGAGTTCATTGAACTCGTGGCGCGGCATCCTGTGCGGGAGGGGTCTGTTCTTCTCAATGCGAACGGCGACACATTGCGCCTGCCCGAGTCGCCGCTCGATTCGGGAGCCTACCTGGTGGTGTGTCGCGATGCACAGCGTTTCGAGGCGCACTTCGGCGACTCCAGCGGCGTGTGGGGCGACAGCGAGTACGAGACCTACGCCGTTCAGGAATTCTCCATGTCATTGCCCAACGGGGAGGGGTACGTCGGCCTCACTGCAGGGCAGGAGGCAGACGAGTTTCGCTGGAGCGGCGACGCGCCCGACGGCACGTCCTATGAGCGCGTCTCGGATTCGCTCTGGCAACCCACCGAATCATCCGTGGGCGCCACGCCCGGCAGGCGAAATGCAGGCTTGCCGGCCGATTTCGACTGGTCGCTGGAGCGCATGTCTGTGCCGCCCGGGCTGTTGCGTTCGGGTCTTCCCGTGCGACTTACAATAGAGATCCGCAATGCCGGATTGCTCGCGTCGGGTGGAGTGGTCACCGTGGTTCACCAGCCTCGCGACACGCTTCCCAGCCTTCTGTATTCAGGCATGCCCGGGGAGTTGATAGAACTCAGCTGCGAGTTGGTGCCTCACTCCGGACTCAATTCGGTATCGTTGGAACTTGGCCCCGACGATCGAGCCGCCAACAACGATGGCGACCTGGCATTCTACGCCGACGGCGCGCCAGTACACCTGAGCGAGATTCACCCGTCACCTTCGCCCGGCCAGCCCGAGTGGGTGGAGCTGTGCTTTCCCACAGGTTCTGCTATGATTGTGCCGCCGCTCGCACTTACCGACGGCAACGACACAGGAGGCCTGCCCATTGATTCCTGGTCTGCCGGCAGCAACAGGTACCTGGTGCTCACAGCCGACTCGTTTCTGTTCGCGCTGGCCTATCCCGGGATCAGCGCGCCCGTGGTGCAGCCACAGAGCTGGCCTTCACTCAACAACGACGGCGATGCGCTCGAACTGTTGCTCCAGGGAGCCGTCATCGACCGTGTCGAGTATCCAACGCCTGGCTCGCGGCGCGGCGTGTCGTACGAACGCATCGGATCCTCCGCACAATGGGGATGGTCGGTTGCCGCAGCTGGCTCCACACCGGGGGCGAGGAATTCCATCGACGTTCCCTACAGCGACGGAATCCAGGTGGATGTGGATCCCAATCCCTTCGCCGCAAGCCAGGGTGAACTTGCGAACTTCAACTACTGCGTGCCGTTCGGAGCGCAGGCCGAACTCAGGCTCTTTGCCGGCGACGGCCGGCTCGTTCGCACACTCTTCGAGCGCAGAGCCGTGGTGTCGGGGCAGGCACACTGGGATGGACACGCCGACAACGGCGTTCCGGTGCCTGTAGGGATTTACATTTTGCAATTCAGATTGTTCGAGCCGCGGGAGCAGGTCTACCTGA
>DAIOGN010000225.1:0-2819 GCA_036745245.1 Candidatus Zixiibacteriota bacterium | reverse complement strand
TCAAGCCATACTCTCCCGCCGTATCGACATACAACACCTGCGTGGGTGCCTGCGCATCCAGCTCGATCTTGAATCGCGCCACAGGCCTCGATCCCGGAGCCAAGGTGGCGCCGGACCAGTCGACCCTGAGCGTAAAGAGCTGATCGTTGTACACGATGAAGGAAGGCACGCCATTTTCCGAGGGCATTCCGCTGAAGTCCACACTCACGATACGCGCATCGGGTGAAGAGAGCCTGAGGGGCAAGGTCAACTCGTCCACGGGAGACGTGTTGTTCAGGAAGACCTCCACGTTGACCTCGCCACCCGCCTGTCCGGCGACATCGCTCACCCAGATGGAGGAGCCGCTTCCTGAGCCGATGGTGATGGTGCCGGCCACGAAGTCGGGGAAGATCTCGTTGGCGAGCGGATCGTTGAGCACCAGGTGGTTGCTGGGCGGCAGGAAGGTGGTGTCGATCTGAATCACCTGATCGGGTGCATCCGCTGCGATGGCGAACTTCATGATCAGGATTTCGCCGTCGCCGGCCGGCATGCCGGCGGCGAACGAGACGAATCCGAACAACCCTGTCTGCGCCACCGGATCCAGTACGTTGTTCGCGAAAATGGCGAACACGCCCGCCCCGGTCCGTGCCCCGCGGTCGCCGGTCACCAGGGTCACACCCGTGCCTGTGTACTTGAAGGGCAGGGTAATGCCGCTGACCTCAAAGGTGTTCCTGCAGAAAACCGGTACCAGCACCGTGTCACCCGGCTGCGCGAACACGTGCGCAATGCGCACCGTGTCCGGCTTCGCCGGACCCGTCACCACCAGGGTCACTCCCGCTTTGCGCGGACTGTTGGAGGCCCCCGGGTCGGAGAACGTGATGGTGTCCTGGTAGGTGCCCACGGCCAGCGCGGCATTGGTGATGGAGACCGTCACCATCTGTCCCGCTCCGCCCGTGTTGGGGAGGACGGAGAACCAGGTCTGCGTCTTGGTGGCGGTCCAGGACAGCGTGCCACCGCCTGTGTTCAGCACCGTGATCGACTGGGACGCGGGCAGCACGCCCGTGGCCATCGAGAAGTTCAGGGATCCCGGAGACAGAACCATGACCGGCGGATTCACCTGCTCAGCGACGTTCAGGGTAACGATTACGTCGACGGTATCCATCGCTTCGGGCGAGATGAATCGCACCATTCCGAAGTACATATCCGGTGACAGTCCGGCCAGATTGACCGTGAAGAACACGGAGTCGCCCTGGGCGCCGGACGTGGGATTGATCGACAGCCACGGGACCGACTCGCTGGCCTGGAAGGTCAGGTACGAGCCCCCTGCATTGTCCACGTGAACCACCTGCGCCGCCGGATTCGCACCGCCCGCGGTTCCCGCGAAGTGGAGACTGTCGGGCACCACGGCCAGCACGGCGGGCTGGGCGCCTGTGATCACGATGTGGCCTGCGCGGAATCCGGGCACGTACTCCGAGGTCGACGTATCGACGAACGCCAGTGAGATGGCGGGCTGCGACGTCGTTGCGGTGTCGATCTGGATCACCTGATTCGGGGCCCAGTCCGCCACGGTGAAGTACACGGTCGCCAGAAGTCCGGAGCCTATCGGCACCGGATCGATGGACGAGGGGATCAGGCCAATGCGGATTTCGCGCAGCGCGGTATCGACCGAGGCTGCGAGAATGTCGCTGTCGGCAGCGCGGGAGCCCGCAAAAGACACGGAGTCGGCCCACACGCCCACGCCCGACCAGGTGAGTGGCACCGTGACCCCGAACAGAGGCTGTCCGTTGTCGAAGTACACGGGCACGGCCGCGATGGATCCGGGAGTGGCGGAGTCGGAGGCCACACGCACGGAGTCGACTCCCTGGGTTTCACCTGTGATGGTAAGCATCACGGGCACACCCACCGGCGAATTGCCGGCCTGAGCGGACGCCACCACGATGGTGTCGACATACAATCCGGGGGAGAGCCCCGCGGGATCGAGGTGAACTTCCGTGCCACCCGGAGCGGCGCCTGCCGTGGTGCCGACGGAGAGCCACGCGCTCAGCAGATTCGGATCGATACTCCACGTGAGCGAGCCCGAGCCGAGATTGAGAATGCTCAGCTGTCGGAGTTGTACAGGCGAACCCTCCAGCACGGTGACTTCAAACTGGGTGGGATCCGTGGCCAGCATCGGCTGGTCGCCGCCTGAGGTCACGTCCAGGCATACCGCGAGATACTGCGGGCTGTTCGACGCATCGCCGGAGATCGCCACCGAATCGCAATAGGTGCCCGGTGCAAGGCCCTCGGAATTCGCGGTGATACACAGCGGGTGCGAGACGTTGCACGAATCGGGCGTGACGTCGATCCAGGATGCCTCCGTGCTGGTGCGCCACACGAGCCGGCCGCCATTGCCATTGACCTGTACGTAGGTGCACTGCGTGGCGGAGTGCGAACCCGCCGGCAATTGGAAGTGGAGCGAGTCGGGCAAAAGCACGATGGCCGGTTTGGCCACCGACTTCACCAGGAAGGTCACGATGACTTTCTGAGGCGAATTGAGCGCGCCCGGGCTTTCTATGACAAGAGTGTCGCGGTAGGTGCCGGCCACGAGCGTTGGCCCCATGACGCACAGATCGAGCGTCGTGGGTGCGGTGCCGGACGCGGATGAGAGAATAAGCCAGCTGGATTTCTTTGTGGCCGTCCAATTCAACTCCCCGGCCCCGGTGTTTTCGATCTGCACCGACTGACACGGCGGATCCGCTTCGCCTTTCACCTTCTCGAAGTTCAGCACGGTGGGCGTAACGGAAAGCGCAGGCGGATTGTCGACCACGTGCAGTTCTACCGTAGCCATCTGCGGAGAATTG
>DAIOGN010000224.1:0-2822 GCA_036745245.1 Candidatus Zixiibacteriota bacterium | reverse complement strand
GCGATTTCTGAATACGTGTATTATCGTGTGGATGCGAAGTTCGCCGAACGCGCCCGGGAGAAACAGGGCGGCTTCATCGTGGGCGGCGGCAACTACGGGCAGGGTTCGTCGCGCGAGCACGCGGCCCTGGCGCCGGCCTATCTGGGCGTGCGCGCCGTGATTGCGAAGGCGTTCGCACGAATCCATCACGCCAACCTGGTGAATTTCGGCATTCCGCCCCTGGTGTTCGTGAACGCGGCGGACTACGACAAGCTGGAACAGGGCGACGTGCTGGAGATCCCCGGGCTGCGTGAAGGACTGGCTGCAGGCAGGAACGTGACTGCGAAGGTGGCGAAGAAGCACCTGGAGATTCCGCTCACCTGCGAAGTCACGCCGTTCCAACGCGAGGCCCTCCTCGCAGGCGGACTCCTGAACTACACGCGCAGCAAGGCGCTCAACTAGTCTGATCGTTAATTGGGGTCAGAGGCAATTTAACGGATTCGGATCTACCCGCAGCAAAGCGCTCAGCCAGACTTATCGTTCTTCGTAGCGCGAGCGGTTGAATCTCGCGCGATCGTACAGCTCCAGGTGGAACAAGGTACGGTAGGTGCCCATCCTCTGGAGTGAATCGTTGCGAAACGCGGGCCAGGGTGGAAGGTCGGGCACCGTCTCATCCTGGCTCAAAAGCCGTGTGAGTAACCCCCAGGGAATCTCTCTGGTTCCCTGCACATAGACACGCTCCACACCAAAATCTTCGTGTGGCGCCGCCACACCGTCGGCATACACCGGGCCCGCCTGGCCGAACGAAAGGGCGGCAAGCACTCCCACGTAGGAAGCCTCCAGGGTGGAGTCATGAAACGGCCTTCCCGCTTCGAATTCCCGTACTCGCGCCACCAGCGTGTCGAGGAAGGGCCGCGCCTTCTGCGTGCGCTCCGGAGCCACGTGCTCGAGAAAGCCCGGGTACCACGATTGCTTCATGAGATTCAAGTCGATCCACGTGGCATCGGGTCGATAGGATTCCACTACTCGAAGGTACATCCACGCGGACGTGTGATCCCAGTCCGAGGTCAGCACGACGCCCCCGGAATCCACTGTCTCCATCGCGTCGCGTACCCAGTTCGTGGGCACGCGGAAGTGGCGCTTGTTCACCTCCGGCCAGTGCGCCGGGACAGACCATGCGACGGTTGCCAGCACCACGCCCGCACCCAGCCAGCCCAGCCAGCGGCCTCGCGAAGCCAGCCAGGCCAGGCCCACACAGGTCCACAAGGCGAGGATCAGGTGCGCGACTAAGAAGTACTCATCGATGTCCGGAATGGAATAGAGGCTGGAGAGAACTATACAGGCCACCGCTGCCGCGAGTGTGGCCGCCACCGCCCGCGGTTTCCGAGCGGCCAGTTGCCAGAGCCCAATCCCTGTAACGAGCCACACCGGCGCAGGCAACGTGTCGCGGAGACCCGACGCGCATTGAAGCAGTGTCTGCTTGAACGTTTCGGCGTCGGAGAGCCAGAGCCCCTGATACGACCAGGCCGTGAGGTGATGCCAGAGCCCCACGAGATTCGCTGTGTGATCCCAGTCCAGAAGCGGCCCCCGCGCCGACCGGATGGGAAACACCAGGAGCAGGCTTCCGCCGAGAATCGCTGTAAAGGCCACCTCAGCCCAGGCGCGAACGCTTCGTCGAACGGGCCACATGGCCGCCGCCCAGAAGGGCAACAGGAACATTCCCGTGCCGTGCGTCAACAGGGATAGACAGAGGATGTACGTGATTCCCAGGTGGCGGCGAGCCACGTCCTCTCGCGACCACAGGTACAGTGCACAACCGAACAGCACGAACTGCAGCGCGTGTACCTCGTTGGTGATGGCTTGTTGCCACAGCAAGGGAGAGGCTGCGAGAAGCACGATCCCCGGAAGTGTCCAGCCGCCCGCATCGAAAACCACCAGGTGTCGGGCGGCTTTTACAAGGAACCACAGTCCGCACACGACGAGCGCCGCCGAAAGACTCGTGAGCGGAAAGAAAGGGCCGGGCAGGGTGACTACAGCCAATCGCGAAAGCAGAACGTAGAGGACCTTCGGCGTGGGATGAGGGATTCCAAGTGTGTGAGCGGCCACGGCCAGCTCCCCGGAGTCGATCCAGTCCGGCTCGGGACACGCGGTGTAAACATAGAAGAGTCCCGCAACCACGAGGAATAAAGTACCAAGGAGTTTGGCGGGCGTACCGGCTCGGCCTGGCCATCCGTCACGAACCACCGGACCAAATAGGCTTTCCGTCGGGGCCGATTCAAGCTGGAACTGAAAGGTCGGATCCTCGCTCGACGTTCCCGGCCCACCTCTGCCGGGAAAGCACTCACAACGAACGGGCGGCGAGACTATCCTCCAGATCATGAGTGGTCCGGTATTCGCCTGACCTGTTCCGATCGATTCCCTGGAGGAATTCAATGACTGGCATGCAGAGTCCCCCCGCACGCGACCTGACACGCACCGTGCTGGCGGTGCTGTCCATCGGCATTCTCATCGCGTCCTGTTTCTGGGTGATCAGGCCACTGCTCACGGCCATCGTGTGGGCCGGAATTATCGTGATCGCCACCTGGCCGATTCTCATCAGAATTCAAAAGCTCCTCTGGGGCAAACGCGGCCTCGCCGTAACGGCGATGGCGGTGATTCTGCTTCTGATCATGGTCGTGCCCCTCGTGCTGGCGGTGGGAGCCGTCGCCGACAAGGTCGACGATCTGGCCTCGATGAAAGAATCCGCGGCCTCCTTCTCCATTCCGCAGCCGCCCGGATGGGTGGCCTCCATTCCGTTTGTGGGCGCCAAGCTGAACGAGCGCTGGCAGCATCTTGCAGCGCTT
>DAIOGN010000223.1:0-2899 GCA_036745245.1 Candidatus Zixiibacteriota bacterium | reverse complement strand
CAGATCGATTCGACCGGCACCAGAGAGGCTGTCGCGACCCGGGAGCGAATCGCCTTCACCCAGCGGGTCCAATAGATCAGCGGCCGTCTGCTCCAGGAGTGCGCGAGCGCGTGCGGGATGAAGCCCGGGTGACAGACCGCACAGGCGTGCCACGGCTCCGGCCACGAGCGGCGCCGCCATCGACGTCCCCGAGGCGAGATAGTAGCCCAGGCCGATCTTGTGCACGCCCGGTTCGACCGGCGCATACATGTCGGTATTTGCGGCACGAAGTGAGAGCACGTCCAATCCTGGCGCCACCACGCTGAGATGAGGACCTCTGCTGCTGAAGTGGGTGAGACGATCGTTGTGATCGGTGGCCCCCACGGCAATCACGCCAGGAAAGGCGGCCGGGTACATGGGGGACTCGTCGCCCCCGTTTCCAGCCGCAGCCACCAGCACGACGCCGGATGCGAGCGCATAGTTCACCGCGTCTTCGAGCACCTGAGTGCGCCAGCCACCGCCCCAACTCATGCTGATGACATCCGCGCCGTTGTCCACCGCGTACGCCAGGGCTCGTGCCGAAACAGAGTTGAGGGCCAGTGGAAAGATCTTGATGGCCATGAGCCGGCACGCCCCGGGAGCGCCGGCCACTCCGGCGATGCCACGAGAATTGTTCGACAGGGCACCCACGAGACCGGCGCAATGCGTGCCGTGCCCGATCAGGTCGGTCGGATTGGCGTCCCCGTTGGAGGGCGGCGGAATCTTGAACAGGTCGCCGGAATGATCCCAGCCCTGCACGTCGTCCACGTAGCCGTTGTGGTCGTCGTCCCAGCCGTTGCCTGCGATCTCGCCTGGATTTCGCCAGATCATCCCGGCCAGCTCAGGATGGTTGGGATCGATGCCCGTATCTACGATGGCGACCACGGGAGGATCCCCTTCAGGGCCCGGCTCGCTCTCCAATCCGCTTGCCTGAATGTCCGCGCCCGCGAGTCCGCTGTCGATCACCAGCGTGTCATTGCCAGATCCAGGCGTGGCAACGATCGCCGGGTGCCCTTGTCCCGAGTTGTGCAGGGGCCACTGCCAGGAGTACAACGAATCGTTCACGCTGAAGAGTGAGAGCAATCGATCTGGTTCGGCATACGCAACCTCAGGAAGAGACGCATACACCGCGAGAAGTTGTTCGAGATCGGTACCGGGTGGAGTCTCCACGATCCAGACGCCGGAGAGCGGATGTGTGCCTGGCAGATCCATGCGTTCGGGCGCCAGGGGTGTGGCCCGGGAAATGTTGAACCGCTGGTGGACTCGCTCCACTGAGCGCAGACCAAATCCGTTGGCCGCGTTGCTCTGTGCCGCCTGCGCGCCCTGAGCCATGGGTCTCAGTCGCAGCACAACGTGCGTGGTTATGTTGGTGGCTTGATCGACCAAAGCTGGGACCTGGCCGTGGGCCGAGGCGGCATGCGCGAGCAGCACGAGTGCCCAGACAGTGCATCGGCGCATGGTTCCCTCCCTTACAGGCCTAAAAAGCCAAGTCTCGAAGCGAACAACGCTTCAGGACTGAACACCTTCCACTGCGGGTGGGAGGACACCTCAGGATGCCGTGTCGAAGAAGTCGGTGGATCCTTCCCGTCGGGAAGGACGCCTATAATATGTGGTTCATTCCCCGAAGCTGCAATGCCCTCGCTTCGTACGGCGGGCAACTCAGTGTCCGCCACAGCCTTGGCAGGCTGTCAGTACACCAGCAACCGGGGCTTTGTCATCTCTTCCAGGGCGTCGCGCACCCCCTCGCGGCCCAGGCCCGAGTCTTTCACCCCGCCGTAGGGCAGGCGCGCAGCGTGGAGTATCCGTTTTCGCGCGTGGTTCACAGTCCAAAGCTCCGTCAGGCCCCGGACTGAGCCACAGCGTTCACGGCGGCTCAATTGCGGCGATCGCTGTAATCGGTGATGAGTCGCGCGCTGCGGTTGCGCGTGATGTAGTTGAACATCCACTGCACGAACACCAGCACACGGTTTTCGTGCCGCACCAGCTGCATGAGGTGAACAAAGAGCCAGATCACCCACGCAGGCCAGCCCCACAGGTGGAGGTGAGGAAGGTGGGCGACCGCGGCCCTGCGCCCGATGGTGGCCAGCTGGCCGCGGTCGCGGAAGCGAAAGGGCGGCAGGGTTCGGCCCGCCACGCGCGCGCGGATCAGGCGGGACGCGTAGTGTCCCTGCTGAATCGCGACCGGTGCGATGGCCGGCAGCAACTCTCCTTTTGCATTCTTCACGTGGGCCAGGTCACCGATCACGAATAGTTCCGGGTGCCCCGGCACGCAGAGTTGATCATCCACGATCACGCGTCCTGCGCGATCCAGCGCAACACCTGTGGCGGACGATAATTGTGCTCCCAACGGCGTGCCCAGCATGCCGGCCGACCAGAGAATGGTGTGAGCCGGAATCGTCTCTACGCCGCTTTTGCATCGAACGCGGACCGAGTTTAACTCGACGTCTTCTACCAGGCACCCGGTTCGCACGGTGACGCCGAGCGCCTCCAGCTGGCTTCGTGCGCGAGCCGACAGCGATGGCGGATACGACAGGAGCAGCCGGTCGGTGGCTTCCAGCAGCACGATCTGCGCCTGCTCGGGTGCGATCGACCGGAACTCGTGCCGAAGCGTGTCGCGCGCCAGTTCGGCCACCGCACCCGCCAGTTCAACTCCGGTGGGACCCCCGCCAATGATCACGAACGTCAATCGTCCCGGTTGCATCGCCCCGGATCCTTCGCGCTCTGCTGTCTCAAAGGCAGTGATGATGCTGGCACGAATGGCCGTGGCGTCTTCAATGGACTTCAACCCCGGGGCTTTAGCGGCCCAGTCGGAATGCCCGAAGTAGTTGGTCACGGAGCCGGTGGCCACCCACCACACGACCGATGCGGGTCCAGCGAGCAA
>DAIOGN010000222.1:0-2968 GCA_036745245.1 Candidatus Zixiibacteriota bacterium | reverse complement strand
TGGCCGCACTGCTTGCGCAGGCACCTGATGTGGCCGCGCAGATCACCTCCCCGTCTCCGAATGAGGCGATCTCCGGAACCGTGCAGGTCATCGGCACGGCTGCGAGTGAATCAGGATTTCCGTACGTGCTGGAATACGGGCAGGGAGCGTTTCCGGACAGCTGGATTCAGCTCGCTTCGTTGCAGGCTCAGCTCCGAGCCGCTCCGCTGGGCGAATGGTCCACCGCCGGACTCGACGGCCTGTACACTCTCAGACTTCGTGTCGGCGACGACCATGCGTCTCTGGTTCGAGTATATGTGTGCAACAGTCGGCTCACGCAGATCACCGCACCTGCCGAGGGAGACAGCGTGGTCTCGTGGGTGGAAGCGGTCGGAAGCGCGTCGGATCCAAACTTTCTCGCTTACCTGATCGAGCTGGGCGAAGGTGTGGCGCCCTCCTCCTGGACCATAGTGTATCAGAGCACCAGGCCGGTGGTGAACGGACCGCTCGCGGCCTGGCACAGCGGCGATCGACCCGACGGCTGGTATACGCTGCGGTTGCGGCTGATCTCCAATACCGGCGAGGTGGCCGGCGACACCGTGTCGTTCTACCTGCAGTCTACGTTTTCCACAGCGCGCGCCTGGAAAACAGCCATCGGGGCTTCCGGCCCCGCACTCGTGGCCAACTTCGGCGCCCTCGACACCGATCCGCCTTTGGAAATAGTGGTGGGAACCTCGGAGGGCATCCGCGCCTTCACACCCGATGGGCAGACGGATGTGCAGGCGCAATCGAAGTTTTCGCGCGCCGGGCCCTGCACCATGCCTCTCACTGTGGGTGACACGGACGGCGACGGACAGGATGACCTGGTGGCCGTGAACGACTCCGGAGTGATCTGGGTGTTTCCCTCCACCGAGCCCATTCGTGCGATTCGGGCGCCCGAACCCCCGATTCTGTCCACGCTCCTCGGGATCGAAGAGTACATCCAGCCCACGCTGTTTCTCAAGGACATAGACGGCGACAACCGCGATGAGATTCACTACTATGGCGGCTTTTCAGCCATCGACACGCGTTCGTACTGGGTTCTCAGGTCGGATGGGTCCGTGCCGCCGCTCAAGCTCTCGACGGAGAATGTCTTTGGAGTGTACAGGACGTTCATGGAGTATCTGCCCGCCGACCTCAATGGCGACGGCACAGATGAACTGTATGTCGCGCTCAACTCGCTGTGCCGGCTCGATCACGACGGCCAGCTCACCGGCCGTGTGCCACTGGCCGACAGTGCGGGCAGGGCAGCCTCCGCCGTGTCCTGCTCGGCGGTCGACATCGACAACGATGGACGTCTCGAGCTTGTCGTCATGGCGATCACGAAAGCTGCGCCGTCGCGGTATATCCTCCTGGCGTTCGAGGAGGACCTGACCGCCGTCCCGGGGTGGCCCCGCGAAACCGGCATCGAGTACTTCTGGACACCTTCCGAACCCGTGTTTTGCGACATCGACGGAGACGGGATGCGCGAGTACTTCATCAGCTGGTTCGACACGGAGCTGGGCCGTGTGAATGCCTGGCACTCGGACGGCCAGCCGCTCTCCGGACATGCCAGCTATTCGGTCTGGGCCTCCTCCACCGACCCGGCCAAGTTTCGCTCGCCCATCGCCACCGATCTCAATTCGGACGGTCATGCCGACCTGCTTTCGTGCGCCACCGAAGACATGTACCTCACGTTTCCGGTGGAGCGGATTATTGCCTGGGATCAGTTGGGACAGCTCCTGCCGGGCTGGCCCGTAATACTCGAATCGGGTGGGCCGCTCACCGGTTCGGCCAGGCGTCAGACCACGTCCTGCGGGGACCTCGACAGAAACGGCCTCACAGACGTGATGATGGTCACCTCCGAAAACAACCTGGTGTTCATCAACGTGCAGGGTGCTACGTACGACTCCGCCGCTTCACGCGTGGGGTTCTGGCGGTACAATCGAAGTCTCAACAACACGGAGCCGGTTGTGGAGCCGCTTCGCGTGGAATCTGTGAAGCCCACGCGCCTGCAGGCTGACGTGCCCGTGAATGCCGCGGTCTCCATCGCCTTCAATCATCCCCTGCTGGCCAACCAGCAGTATACCCAGATGTTCGAAGTGACAGCCACGGCCTCCGGAGAGCATGCGGGTTCCGTTGATTATGACCCGCAATCCAGGCGACTGACGTTCGACTCCGATCTGAACTTCGTCGACGGAGACATCGTTACGGTGCGCATCAGGTCCAATCTCTATAGCGACTCTGGTCAGACTCTGGGGCACGACTTCGTGACGACGTTTCTGGTGGGCGCACAGGTACCAGACGTCGTAGACGCGCAGCCAGTGCCAGGCTCCCTGGATGTGAATCGATACACGCCGCTCACCTTGCAGTTTACGACGGCCATGGATCGGGCCACGATTGCGGATACGACCATGGACGTGGTTGGCAACGTGCACGGGCTGTACACCGGTTCTGTGGAGTACGACAGCGTCGCTCGTGTGGCCACGTTCATTCCGGATGAAGCGTTCGCCCCCGCAGAGTTGGTCACTGCGACGTTGCGACCGGGAGTGACGTCGACACAGGGCATCATCAGGGACTCCTCGTTCTCGTGGAGTTTCACCGTGGCGTGGCCTCTGCCGGGGTACTCCATTCCGGCGCCGCTTTCTCCCGGGGCCCCCCGATCCACCTACGTGGCTGTTCACATCGACGGCCCCTTGCCCGAGTTTGCAGTGAACGATTCGGCGATGTGGGTCTATTCTGAAACAGCGGGGCGCCGTCGGGGCACTGTGAGCTTTGCGCCCTCCACTCAATTCCTTCGCTGGATGCCGGCGGATCCCTTCCGGCTGGGCGAGCGCATTACGGCTGTGGCCCCTTCCCTTCGGTGGGCATGGACATTCAGCATCAACAGCGTGGGGGGTCCAATCCGGTTTGGTCCGGCGGTCACCTGCCCGGTGTCGGCCACGCCGTTGCTCATCACCGCAGGCGACAT
>DAIOGN010000221.1:0-3057 GCA_036745245.1 Candidatus Zixiibacteriota bacterium | reverse complement strand
CCAGTGGTTCCCGGGCAAAAGCCCCACGCTCGAATCCCAGGTGGCCAGCGCCGCCGACGTGATCGCGTACCGCTCGCACGACGTGGAAGACGCGCTCACCTCCGGCACGCTCACGAAAGACGACTTCCGCGCCGCCGGGCTGGGGCTCTGGGATGAGCTGGAAGCGCGCGTGGAACCGTACCCTGAGGACATTCGTACCGCCCAGACCACGCGCCTCCTCATCGACCTGTTCGTAAGCGACATGCTGCGCGAATCGCAGCGCCGCCTCACGAGCGAGCACGTACTGGACTTCCGCGGCGTGCGATCCTGTTCGCAGCCTTTGGTGTGGTTCTCCGAAGACTTCGATCGCCGGCAGAACCAGCTGGGGGACTTCCTGGGCCAATCGTTCTATCGTCACTACAAGATCATGCGCATGACCGACAAGGGAAAGCGCGTGATCCGGGCCCTGATTGGCGAGTATCAGGACAACCCCAACCTCCTCCCTCCGGACGTGCAGAAGCGCTACGAAGCCGAGGGGAAGCTCGCCATCGCAGACTACATCGCGGGGATGACCGATCGTTACGCCGTGCGTGAATACTCCCGACTGTTCGATCCCGACGTCCGGGTGTGAAACGACTTTTGAATTGAGGTGATGAAGTGGGACATGCCTATACCCCCGGATTGCTCGTGACCGACCACCTGGTGGTCACGAAGCGCCGGATTCTGCCTCTCAAGGGCGAAGTGGTGGTGAAGCTGGGAGCGCAGGTGCTGCCCGACACGGTGGTGGCCAAGACCGATCTGCCCGGGGCCGTGGAGCCGGTGAACGTGGCCAACCTGCTGGGCGTTCCGCCGGAAGACGTACCGCACTGCATGCTGAAGCGCGATGGCGAAATGGTGTCTGCGGGAGAGGTGATCGCGCAGAGCAAATCGTTCTTCGGACTGTTCAAATCCGAGGCGCGCGCCAAGTCGGGTGGCAAGATCGAGTCGGTGTCGCACGTGACGGGACAGGTACTCCTGCGCGGGCAGCCGGTTCCCGTGGAGGTGCATGCCTATGTCCGTGGCGAAGTCGTGGAGATCTTCGCGCGGGAAGGCGTGGCCGTGCGCACCATGGCCACCTTCGTACAGGGCATCTTCGGCATCGGCGGTGAGACCCATGGCCTCGTGAAGGTGGTGGTGAGCGGTCCCACGGATGTGCTGGACGAAGCGCAGATCAAGCCCGAACACAAGGATTGCGTGATCGTGGGCGGCTCGCTGGTCACTGCCGCCGCGCTCAAGAGGGCGATCGCCCTCAAGGTGCGGGCCATCGTGGTGGGCGGCTTCGACGACAAGGATCTGCGCGACTTTCTTGGGCACGATCTTGGCGTGGCGATCACGGGCTCGGAGGATCTGGGCGTGACACTCGTGGTGACCGAAGGATTCGGTCAGATCAACATGGCCGACCGCACCTTTCAGCTTCTGCGCTCATGCGAAGGACGGGAGGCCTCAGTGAATGGTGCCACGCAAATTCGCGCCGGGGTGATCCGGCCGGAAGTGGTCATTCCGGTAGCAGAGGCGATGGGGAAGGTCCCACCCCAGGGGCGGGAAGATGTGAAGGGCCTTACCATTGGCAGCCCCATCAGAGTGATCCGCGACCCGTACTTCGGCAATCTGGGCAAAGTGAGCGCACTTCCGCCCGAACTTAAGAAGCTGGAGTCCGAGTCGGTGGCGAGAATCCTTGAAGTGGAGTTCGCCAACGGTTCGAAGGCTACGATCCCAAGGGCTAACGTGGAGGCCCTGGAAGGATAGGGCTGGAAGGCCGATAGGTGTAGGGTGGTTGGGGTAGGGAGGTCGTGCGATTCGGTCGTGCTTGACTGCGAACGGGCTTTTTCGTATCAGGCGGGGGTCGCCAAAGCCGCACGGCGATAGGTTAAACACAGGAGCGAACAGCGACTCTGTGACTGGGATAGGGAGGAAACAATGCCTTGGGTAATTACGAAACTGTGCGCCGGCAACAAGGACACCGCGTGTGTGCCGGCCTGCCCTGTGGATTGCATTTATCAACTCACCGTGGCCGATGCCAAGTACGAGAAGCACGGACATCAACTCTGGATCCACCCCGATGAGTGCATCGACTGCGGGGCCTGTGAGCCGGCCTGCCCGTGGGAAGCCATTTTCGAGGAGTCAGCCGTGCCGGAAGTCTTTGCCGAAGACACGGCGCTGAATCGCCAGGTGTTCGAAGACCACTCTGGCGACGACCTCACCACGGACTGCCAGCCGATCAAGCAGGCTCCCACTCCGGAAGAAGTCGCCGAGAACAAGGCGAAGTACGGCTATTCCTGAGCCTGTTTCAAGTTAGGCCGGGCCAGGCCCGGCGAAGGCCGCCTGCGGGCGGCCTTTTTTTGTCCTGCTCCAGAGTTCAGGTATATAAGGAAGCACTGGACTAGACCGACTAGTCGGTATAGTTTCAGGGCATGGCAGAAGGCATGCGGGAGCGGCTAGTAGAGGCCGCAACCCGCGAGATCATGACCAGGGGCTTCACGGCCACCACGGTCGACGCCATCTGCACCCGGGCCGGGGGGAGCAAGGGGAGCTTCTATCACTTTTTCCCCTCCAAGGCAGCGATCGGCGTGGCCGTCCTGGAAAGGTGGTTCGAGACCACCAAAGCGGCCTCCGAAGGCGGCCCCTTTCAGACGGAATCGCAGCCCGGAAAGCGGCTGCTGGGATACCTCAATCACCTGAAGAACATCTCGCCTGGATTATGGGGGAAGGGGTCGGCTCTGGCGGCCATCGCCACAGAGTTGGGCGAGACGGGGGAAGAACTCCCCGAAGCCTGCCGACGTTTCATAGAGGAGGCCACAAGCGATTCCGAGGGCCTGCTCGCACCCGTTGCCGAGCGGCTCGAGGCCGGACGCCGTGGTCAGGATGTCGCCTTGCTGCTTCTGGCAGTCGTCGAAGGCGCGGCCCTTCTGGCGCGTGCTCAATCTCGGCCGGACGCCGCGCGAGAGGTGATGGACACATTTCAATTGTGCCTGAGGAAGCTGTTGGAATACACTCGTGAACCCGCATGAGCCCCGCTCCTGATCGCCTGAAAGCGAGCAC
>DAIOGN010000220.1:0-3114 GCA_036745245.1 Candidatus Zixiibacteriota bacterium | reverse complement strand
CGGCGCCGACCTTCTGGCCGTGAAGGAAATGCTCGGCCATGAATCGGTGCGCACCACCCAGATCTACACTCACGTCACCACCGAACGCATCGGACGCGTATATCAGAAAGCGCACCCGCGAGGGTAGGGGACCGTCGTGAAAGGCGCTGCGCGTTTCTCCGCCACCACCGTGCTGGCCGTCAAGGGATCCAGCGGCGTCGCCATGGGAGCCGACGGCCAGGTGTCGTTCGACGACACGATCGTGAAGACCACGGCTCGCAAGGTGCGCACCCTCTTCGATGGTCGCGTGCTCGCGGGCTTCGCGGGCGCCGTGGGCGACGCCTTCACGCTGTTCGAGCGCTTCGAGGAGAAGCTGGAAGAGTTCAAGGGCCACCTGCCGCGCGCGGCCGTGGAGCTGGCCAAGGAGTGGCGCACCGACCGCTACCTGCGGCGTCTCGAGGCGATGCTGATCGTCTCCGACCGCGACCACCTGTTCCTGATTTCGGGCAACGGGGAAGTGCTCGAGCCCGAAGAAGGCGTGCTCGCCATCGGCTCGGGCGCCAACTACGCTCGCGCCGCCGCCCTCGCCCTGTCGCGGAACACCGATCTGGCCCCGCGCGACGTGGTGGAGCGGGCCCTGCACATCGCCGCCGACATCTGCGTGTTCACCAACCACGAACTCCAGATCGAGCAGCTCACGGTGGCTGAGGACGCGTCGTGACCGACCAGCCTGCCCTGCCCGTCCTTGGGGCCCCCGCGGTCTCCGAGTCGACGCCCTTGCGCATGGAAGACCTCACGCCGCGCCGCATCGTGCTCGAGCTCGACAAATACATCATCGGGCAGTCGGCCGCCAAGCGTGCGGTGGCCATCGCGCTGCGCAACCGCTGGCGCCGCCAGCAGATTCAGGGCGACCTGCGCGAAGAAGTGATGCCCAACAACATCCTCATGATCGGCCCCACCGGCGTGGGCAAAACCGAGATCGCCCGCCGCCTGGCGCAGCTTGCGGGCGCGCCGTTTCTCAAGGTGGAGGCGTCGAAATTCACGGAAGTGGGCTACGTGGGCCGCGACGTCGAGTCGATGGTGCGCGAGCTGGTGGATCTGTCGGTCAACATGGTGCGGAAGGAACAGCGCCAGAAAGTGGAGCCGCAGGCACGGACGCAAGCAGAGGAGCGGCTGCTCACTCTGCTGTTGCCGCGCAAGCCGCGCGCCCAGCGCTCTGAAGAGGAGACGCCCGAGGCCGACTCCAACGAGCAATATCAGCGCACGCGCGAAAAGCTGCGCGAACAACTCCGGACCGGTCACCTCGAAGACCGCATGGTGGACCTGGAGACGCGCCAGGTGACCACGCCCGTGGTGGAAGTGTTCACCCCCCAGGGGATGGAAGAGCTGGGCCTGAACGTTCAGGAGATGCTGGGCGGGCTGCTCCCGAAAAAGCAGAAGCGCCGTCGCGTGTCCGTGGCGGAAGCGCGGCGCATCGTGGAGCAGGAAGAAGCCGAGAAGCTCATCGACAAAGACGACGTGCTGGCGGAGGCCCTGGCCCGCGTGCAGCAGTCGGGAATCATTTTCGTGGACGAGATCGACAAGATCGCCGGCAGCCCGGCGCCGCAGGGCCCCGACGTGTCGCGGGAAGGCGTGCAACGCGACATTCTCCCGATCGTGGAGGGCACCTCGGTGACCACCAAGCACGGCATGGTGAAAACCGACCACGTGCTGTTCATCGGAGCGGGCGCGTTTCATGCCTCCAAACCGTCGGACCTCATTCCCGAACTTCAGGGGCGCTTCCCGATCCGCGTGGAACTGGACGCGCTCGGCGCCGAAGATTTCGTGCGCATTCTCACCGAGCCCAAGAACGCCCTGGTGAAGCAGTACGCCGCGCTCCTGGCCACCGAGGGGGTCGAGCTGGAATTCGCTCCGGAGGCGCTGGAGGCACTCGCCGAACTTGCCGAAACCGCCAATGAGCAGACGGAAAACATCGGGGCGCGCAGGCTGCACACCGTGATGAGCACTCTTCTTGAAGAACTGATGTTCGATCTGCCCGACGTGGTGCCCGAAGGAGGGCGCCTGCTCGTGACCTCCGAACTGGTGCAGAAGCGCCTCGCCGACATCGTGGGCGACCAGGATCTCTCCCGCTTCATTCTCTGACGCATGGACAAGGACCGCGAGGTTTCACAGACCGCGCCCGAGCAGAAACTGTTCGTGGGCGGCCACTGGCTGGACGGCCAGGAGTGGTTCGAAGTTCGCGACAAACTGTCGGGTGACGTGCTCGCCTCGGTGCCGATCTGCGAGGATGAGTTGCTCGAAATGTCGGTGCAGGCGGCGCACGACGCGCAGTCGGCCCTGGCGCAGACCAAAGCCGAACGCGCGGGTGCTCTGGCCGCCTGGGCCAAACAGCTCGACCTGCGCCGCTCCGCGATTCTGCCTCTGCTTCATCGCGAATCGGCGCTCCCCGTGCTGTGGGCGGATGAGGAGATCCATCAGGCCGTGGCCGTGCTACTGGCCGCCTCCGGCGAATCCGCGAGACTGGGAGAGGCCGGGGCCGGTGGGACGACCACACAGCATTCGCTTCTGGAACCTGTGGGCACCGTGGCCGTGATCCTGCCCGAACGCCAGCCGCTGTTCCACGCGGCGCAACTGGCCGGCGCCGCGCTTGCGGCCGGCTGTCCCGTGATTCTGGTGGCGCATCCGCTCGCGCCGCTCTCGGTGATCCGGCTCGTGGAGGCGTCGCAGTCCTCCGGGTTTCCTCCCGGATCGATCTCCCTCGTGTATGGCCTGAGGAAAGATCTCAGTGAGCGGCTTGCCGCCGATCCGCGCATTTCACTTCTCGCCACCGCCGGTGCGGGGCGCCACCGCGATTCGCTCGTCGTGGCGCGCGGCCCTCGGCCGCGACTCGAGGTGGGCGCAGGCAACGGCTGCGCGTTTCTCGACCGTGGCGCCGACGTCGCCTCGGCCGTCACGGCGCTTCTGGCCCGGCGATTCAAGAATCCGCGCTGGGGCCGGGCCGACCTGACGGCGGTACTCTGTCCTCAGGCGCTGAACGCGCGATTGCTCGAGACGTTGAGCGCCGGCGTGAAGACTCTCCCCGGGGGACGCGCCAACAGCACGAGCAATGTGATTCCCTGGCAGATTACGGAGACC
>DAIOGN010000219.1:0-3124 GCA_036745245.1 Candidatus Zixiibacteriota bacterium | reverse complement strand
GCGGATGATGCTGGCGAAGTGCTCAACGCCGCCGGTGTGTACCACCACCGGCCCGGCCACCACCACCAGGCGCGTTTGTCCCGATTTGAGTTCGCGCCCTAGCCGGCTCACCGCCAGTTCGACTTTCTTCTCGGAGGAGACTTCGTTGGTCATGAACGCGAAATCGGACCGCTCGCGATCCTTGGATTCCGGTCGAACGCGGATGCCGGAGTGCCCCACCACCACGCGGTCGCCGCGGCACACGTCGCGCAGCTTGGTGCAGAAGGCGCGCTTCCCCTTCACCACGATCACGGCATCCATGCGCTGATTCGACACTGCGTGCCACGTGCCGTCGAGCCGCACTTCGGTGTAATGGTTGGTGGTGGAGTAGAAGTCCTCCGGAGCCGTGCTGTTCTTGGGTGCGGCCTTCACGCGCAAGGTCTGCTCGGCCGGCAGCTGGCAGCCCCGGTCCAGAAGGGCATCGGTGATCAGCTCGAGGTCGGATGGAGTGCGCGCCTCGTACCAGATGCGCGCGCGGGACGCGTCGCGGTTGGTGCGCCCGATGACAAACTCGGTAATCTTGAACTGGCCGTTGTGCCGAATGATCTCGTCTAAGATCGCCGACATGATGCCGGAGTCCACCAGGTGCCCCTGCACCGTCACTTCACACTCGTGTTTCTTCACATTCACCTTCAGAAGTTGCGGTACCCCGCCACCCGCCACTCCGTGGCCCGGCGGTGGAGGTACAGTTCCCCCGTTTCGGAGTAAGTCCCCGCAGGCGTCTGCCAGCGCAAAGTCACCGCGCAGGCGGCCGCCGAGTCGGAGAATCTCACTTCGTTGATCTGGTAGAACAGGAGCCGGTCGGTAAGCGACTGGTGCAGCACGCTCCGGCTTTCCGGGCCCCTGTCCTCGAGGCGGTAAATACTGTCCCAGTCGCCTGCCTGCCAGGCCTTTAGGTAAGTGTCGGCCACCCGCGTGGCCAGTTCGGGAAGGCCGGGCGGCGGTCCGGAACAACCCCAGGAGGCACTACACAAGGCAATTAGCCACAACAACTTCCTCACACTTGTGTAGTCGGAACGCCGCGTGCGTCGCTGTTTCAGATTTTGCTTGCCAATAGGGGCGATCCGTCTAATTTCGCCCGGTCTGGCTCCCGGTGCAGATTCACTGGAACGCGCCGGCGGCACCTGGTGTATGACTGTCCTATTCCATAGGGCACAAGAGGTTAGCTCATGATAGAAGTCGCCAATCTGACAAAACGATACGGCACGGTCACGGCCGTGGACGACGTGAGCTTCACTGTGAAGACCGGAGAAATCCTGGGCTTCCTGGGCCCCAATGGCGCCGGGAAGACCACCACCATGAAGATCCTCACCTGCTTCATGCCCGCGACCGACGGCCGGGTCACCGTGGACTCGCTCGATGTCTTCGACGACAGTCTCGAGGTGCGCAGGAAAATCGGGTATCTCCCCGAGTCGGCGCCTCTCTACACCGACATGAACGTCACCGAGTACCTCTCGTTTGTGGCAGGCATCCGCGGCATCAGCAAGGCTCAGCTCCCCTCCAGGCTCGACGCGATCGTAAATGTGTGCGGGCTCACGGAGGTGCGGCGCCGGGAGATCTCTGAGTTGTCCAAGGGGTTCAAGCAGCGCGTGGGTCTGGCCCAGGCCATGATCCACGACCCCGACATCCTCATCCTGGACGAGCCCACGTCGGGGCTCGATCCCAATCAGATCGTGGAGATCCGCAACCTCATCAAGAAGATCGGCGAGGAGAAGACCGTGATTCTCTCCACGCACATCCTCCCCGAGGTGCAGGCCACGTGCGACCGGGTGCTCATCATCAGCCGCGGGAAGCTGGTGGCCGACGGCTCGCCCGATGAGCTCACCAGCCAGTTCCACGGCGACGAGCAGATTCAGGTCACGGTCACAGGCACCACGCCCGACGTGCTTCGCTCGGCCCTGGGTGGCCTGTCGGGCGTGGCGTGGCTCGACGTCTCGGGCGGACGCGAAGTCACGGCACGGCTCACCTCGGAGCGGGGCACCGACCTCCGCGAACGGATCTTCCGCGTGGTGGTGGACAAGGGCTGGACGCTCCTCGAGTTGCACCGCGAACGCACCAGCCTGGAACAGGTGTTCCGGCAGCTCACGGGGGCCGACGGGAGGCGCGATGCGTAACACCTGGCTGTTCTGTCAGAAGGAGCTGCGCTCGTACTTCAATTCGCCCGTCGCCTACATCGTGCTGTCGATCTTCATCTTCATCACGGGGTTTTTCTTCACGTCGTCCCTCTTCCTCATGGGCCAGGCCTCCATGCGGCCCCTGTTTTCGCTTTTGCCCGTGGTTCTCCTGTTCTTCGTGCCGGCCATCACCATGAGACTTCTGGCCGAGGAGAAGCGGTCGGGCTCCATCGAACTCCTGGTGACCCTGCCCACGCGCGACTGGGAAATTGTGCTCGGCAAGTTTTTGGCGGCGTGGATCCTGATCCTGGTGGGGCTGTTGCTCACGCTGTTCTTTACGTTCACCGTCACCACGCTGGGCGACGTCGATGGGGGCGAAACGTGGGCCGGGTACCTGGGGCTGGCGCTCCTGGGCGCAAGTTTTGCGGCCATCGGCACCTGGAGCTCGAGCCTCACCCGCAATCAGATTGTGGCCTTCATCATCTCCCTCACCCTGATCGCCGCGCTCACCCTGATCGACGATCTGCTCCCGGTCTTGCCCATGTCTCTCGCGCCCGTGCTGCAGTTTCTGTCGGTGTCGTACCACTTCGAGAACATCTCCCGCGGCGTGCTCGACACGCGGGACCTGATCTTCTACGTCTCGCTCACCTTCTTCATGCTCTACCTGGCGCACAACACGCTGGAGAGCAGGAAGTGGAAGTAGCGCATGGCCATGTCGCGTAAAGCTCTGGGGCTCTCCGCCGTGTCGGTCACCCTTCTGGTGGTCGCCGTGCTCGTGGTGCTCAACCTCGTGTCCACGCGCTTCTTCGGACGCGTCGATCTCACGGAAGGGAAGATCTACAGCCTCTCGGAAGCCAGCCGGCAGGTGGCCGCCGACCTGCAGGATCCGCTCATCGCGCGTGTGTATCTGTCACACGATCTTCCGCCGCAGCTGATCACGGTCCGTCAGTATCTGCTCGACCTCCTGTCGG
>DAIOGN010000218.1:0-3127 GCA_036745245.1 Candidatus Zixiibacteriota bacterium | reverse complement strand
CGAGCCGCCTGGGGGGTGGCGTGTTTCGCGCGCGCGATCTCCGGGTGCTCACCATCTTCGCCGCCCAGGCGGCCACACTGATCGACGACGCCTTTCTGTTCGAGACGGATCGCCGGAAACTGGCCGAACAGAAGGTGCTCTATCGAATCGCTCATGAAGTGGCCACGTCGGAACAGTTCGAGCAGGTGGCCGGAGCCACCTACGAAGCGCTTCAGGAGGTGCTGCCGATCGAGTTCGCCCTCTGGCTGGCCTGGAACAGCGTGCGGGATGTTCTGCACTACCGATCGCTCCAGGGGGAGGGCGTGATCCCGGAAGCGTGGTCCGACTTTGAACTGCCACTTCCTCCCGGCCTCTGGCAGGACGTCACGCAGTTCACGTCGGAGGTGTCACGCGCCGTCGAGTCTCATGGGGCCTGGCGCGCGGGCGGCACGGTGCTCGCGGTCCTTCCCATCCGGCTGGAGGAACAGGCCAGAGGAGCGCTGGTGCTTGCCTCGCGGCGGGCGTTACGCCTGTCCGACGATGAACGGCGCCTGGCCGCCATCGCGGCGTCGCAGGCGGCGGCCGCGTACGAGCGTCACCAGGATGCGCTCACCACGCGGCGTCTGGCCACCATGGGCCACATGATCTCCGAGATCGCCCACGATCTCAAGAAGCCGCTCACCAATCTGAAGGGCTCGCTACAGCTCCTGCGCCAGAAACACGCCGAACTCGGCGAGGCCAATCCCTACCTCGGTTCGGCGGAACAGGAGATTCAGCGCCTCTCCGATCTGGTGCGTGAGCTGGTGGACTTTTCCAATCCCGTTCGCTATCCGCTCGACCGCGTGTCACTTCACGAACCTCTCGCGCGAGCGCTCAAGCTCATCTCAGGCGAGCTGACCCGGCAGGGAGTGGAACTGCAGACGGAGCTGACCTCCGAACCCGTGATGGTGCGCGGACAGGAGGGCGAAATAGTTCAGGCCTTGCTCAACATCCTGCACAACGCCACCGACAGTATGCAGGGAGGGGGGCGACTTCTGGTGCGTACCACACGTGAGTCGGCCCCCGGAGCCTCGGAGGAATGCGCCGTGGTGTACATCAAAGACTCCGGGTGCGGCATCCCCGAGCGCGATGTGGCCAAAGTGTTCGCCCGTCACTACACCACCAAAGACGGGGGCTCGGGATTGGGGCTTTCGATCGTGGAGCGGATCATGCAGGCCCACAACGGCCATGTCGTCCTCAAGAGTCAGCCCGGCTCGGGGACGGAGATGTCTCTCTATTTTCCCCTGGACCGGTGAGACGGCAGGCGGGTCCCTGCAAAATATTGCTCACTGCTTGCAAACTCCTGCCGATATCTTAAGTTGAAGCAGGAACGCGGACCCATGGAACAGGACACGCTGAGAATTCTGGTCATCGACGACGACCCCAAGGTCCCCTGGATCCTCTCGGAGGGGTTGAAGGGCTTTGAGATCGTGTCCGCGCGGGACGGTGCGGAAGGTCTGCACGCAGCCCGGGAACAGCAGCCCCAATTGGTTCTCCTCGACATCAAGATGCCCGGCATGGACGGCCTCGAGGTGCTCTCCAAACTGAAGGAACAGAACCAGGGCCAGGAAGTCATCATGCTCTCAGGCCACGGAGACACTCAGCACATCGTGGAGTCGATTCGCCTCGGGGCAGCCGAATTCATCAACAAGCCGTTCGATGTACGGGAAGTGGAGATCCACATCCGGAAGGTGCTCGAGCGGAGCCTCCTGAAGGAAGAGAATCTCAAGATGCGCAAGCGCCTCTCGCACTACGAGGCGCAACATCAGCTGGTGGGCGATTCTCCGAAGCTCTCGGAACTGAAGAATCTTATTGAACAGGTGGCCGACTCCGATCTGGCCGTCCTCATTCGCGGGGAATCCGGCACGGGGAAGGAGATCGTGGCGCGCACGGTTCACCTGTTGTCATCGCGCGCTGCCGCCGAGTTCGTTAAGGTCAACTGTGCGGCCATCCCGCGGGATCTCCTCGAATCGGAACTGTTCGGCTACGAGAAAGGGGCCTTCACCGGCGCCACCCGCACCAAGCCGGGCCGCTTCGAAATCGCCGATGGCGGCACCATGTTCCTGGACGAAGTGGGCGACATGCCGCTCGAGCTGCAATCCAAGCTTCTCCAGGTGCTGGAGCAGCACGAATTCGTGCGCGTGGGCGGCGTGCACAACATCCGCGTGGACGTGCGCATCGTCTGTGCCACGAATCGCAACCTGGAAGAGGCGATCGCCCAGAGGGCGTTTCGCGACGACCTCTTCTACCGGCTCAACGAGATCACGCTCCCCATCGCTCCGCTGCGCGAACGGCGGGAAGACATTCCGGTGCTCGTGGAGCACTTCATGCGCAAGTATTCCCAGGAGTACCGGCGGGAACACCGGCACCTGACCTCGGAGGCTCTGCGCTTCCTGCAGGCCCAGAACTGGCCGGGCAACGTGCGCCAGCTGGAGAACCTCATCAAACAGGTGGTGGTACGCGACGACGAGCAGATTCTCTACGATCTGCTCGAGCCCCGGTCCACGCGCGGGACCTCGCCCCCGGCCGACCCGCCCGATGACACGGACACCGGCACCTCCCTGAAAAAGCGTGTGGCACGCGCCGTGGAACGAGAGGAGCGTCACCTCATCACCGATGTGCTGCGACGTACCAACTGGAACCGACGCAAGGCGGCCAAGCTGCTCGACATCTCCTACCGCTCGCTCCTGTACAAGATCAAGGACTACCGGCTCAACGAAGTTCCGGATTGATCTTGCCGGGCGGGTCGCGCGACGTACGTTGCGCTCATGTCCACTCGTGTACACAGGGGAGTGCGGCCCCTGGCCGTGGCGCCCTGGCTTCTGGCCGGTGTGGTAGCGGCAGTCGCGTACGCGCTCTGGCCCCAGAGTCCACAGGCACCCCCCGCGCCTGAGGCGCCGCCCCCGGCGCCCGTGCTGTTGCCGGGAGCCACGCTCCCCGACGCCTCTGCACCGCTGGAACAATGGATCCACGCCTCCAACCACCTGATGGATGAGGGCCGGTATGACGCGGCGATCCAGGGGTACACGCACGCGCTGGACCTCGACTCGCAGAATATTGCGCTGTGGGTGGACCGCGGCGCCTGCCGTCATGCCACAGGCGACCTCGA
>DAIOGN010000217.1:0-3327 GCA_036745245.1 Candidatus Zixiibacteriota bacterium | reverse complement strand
GGGCCACTTCCGGCCGCCTTCGGCCTACTCGGCCGAAATCCCGGAAGCGCTCGACGATGTGGCGTACAAGGCGCTGGCGCAACATCCGGAAGACCGCTTCGCCACGGCCGTGGAGTTCAAAGACGCCATCCTGGCCGCGCTGTCACGTTCGGGGCGCGCTCCGGGGGATCCCGTACCGGGGGTGTGGGAGGGCGAGGCCAGCCAGTTCCTCGGCCGGTGCACCTTCCTCGACACGATCAAGGAACATCCCTACGGCGCCACGTACATCGTGGAGGAGCGGGACACGCACGAGCTGTACGTGATCAAGAAGATCGTGAAACGCGAACCCGGCCTGAAGGAAGCACGCCTGCTCTCCCGCCTCAAGCACCCGCACATCGTGAACATCTTCGGGGCCGGGGAAGACCAGGACAAAGCCGTGGTGTTGATGCAGTACGCGCGCGGCGGCTCGCTGTCCGACCGCCTGGTGCGCCGCATGCCGTATCACGAACTCGTGCACCTGCTTCAGGCGTGTCTCGACGGTCTGGACTTCGCCCACAAGAACCACATCCTGCACGGAAACGTCCGCCCGTCCAATATCCTGATCAGCAAGGATCAGACGCCCTGGCTCTCCGACTTCGGTTTGCCCGAACACTACGGTCGGATGAGCGGCAACTGGTACGGTGCGCCCGAGGGGAAGAAGATTGTTCAATCCGACGTGTATTCGCTCGGAGTGATCGCCTACCAGTTGCTCACGAATCAGCTCCCCATCCACGACCGCAGGGGCCGCTTGAGTTTTGCGGGACTGGGCCTGGAGGCCCCCACGGAATTGCAGCAGATCCTCGAGCGCATGCTCGAGCGCGACCTGGCACGCCGCTACGGGTCGTGTCAGGAGGTGCTGGAAGACCTCGAGGCGCTCCTGAAGCCCTCAGAAAGCCTGCCGCGGAAGTGGCTGCGCACCGTGCTGGAATGGCGACGCCGCAGGATGGGCTGGAACGACTGGCTGTTGGGGTTTCTCTCGGGAATGGTGGCGGCCGGGCTCATCACGTACCTTTTGGGCTGGCTCGATCTCCTGTTCGCTCCTCATCCATAGTCACACGCTTTCTCACCCGACGCCTTGACCCCATTTCGATTCAGGATTAGCCTACCGTTCCGCATGGAGTGCGCGTCGTGACTGTGGGAGCCCGGGGGAACCTGGCGCCGGCCTTTGAACTGCCGGACCTGGAGGGGCGGCGGGTTCGATTCGAGCCAACCTCCCCCGGATACAAGCTGCTTGTGTTCTACAAAAACTCATGCCCCACGTGCCAGTACGCATTGCCCATCTACGACCGGTTGGCTCGAAGCGCGCCGGAGGCATTCTGCGCGGCCATCTCTCAGGACACTCCGGAGGAGGCGCGCGCGTTTGCCGGAGAATTCGGTCTCTCGATTTCCCAGCTCGTCGATCTGCGGCCGCACGAGGTGTCGAGGTTGTACGGACTGTTGAACGTGCCCACGCTGCTGGTGGTCGACCCCGCGGGCCGGCTTGCAATCTTTTCGCCGGCCTTCGTCAAATCGCACCTCCTGGAGGCCACCACGCTGGTCTCTCCAGGAACCGATCCCGCCGTTCTCTATGCACCTCTGGGAGGGCTGCCTGATCTCAGGCCCGGCTGAGCGGCCCGCCACCTGTCCGTGTAGCGGACCACACCCTGTCAAGGAACCCCATGAAGACATTCAATTCAAGACGCTGGTCGGAACACGAATTCCTGCAAAACAAGCCGTCGGATGAGACGTGGCGAGTGTTCCGGATCATGTCGGAGTTCGTGGAAGGCTTCGACACCATGCAGGGTCTGGCCCCTGCGGTGAGCGTATTCGGTTCGGCCCGCCTGGCGCCGTCCGATCCCATGTACGACGTGTGCGTGGAAACGTGCGACAAGCTGGCGCAGGGCGGCTTCGCCATCGTCACGGGCGGAGGGCCCGGAGCGATGGAGGCCGCAAATCGCGGCGCGCAGCTCGGGGGCGCCCCGTCGGTGGGTCTCAACATCGAACTCCCCGAGGAACAGAAGCCCAACGAGTTTCAGGACGTCAGCCTGTACTTTCGCTACTTCTTCGCGCGCAAGGTGATGTTCGTGAAGTACGCCATGGCGTTCGTGATCATGCCCGGTGGCTTCGGCACGCTCGATGAGTTCTTCGAATCGCTGACCCTGATTCAAACTCAGAAGATCCGGGACTTTCCGGTGATTCTGATGGGTCGAGCCTACTGGCAGGGGATGGTGGACTGGCTTGAGGAGACGGTGGTGAAGGAGGGCAAGATCGCGCCCTCCGACATGAAACTGTTCACCTGCACCGACAGCCCCGACGAAGTGGTGAGGATCATTTCGAGAGCCTGGGAAGAAACCAAGCTGGACCTGGCACGCCGCAAGTGAGGTGTGGACCTGCGGCTTTCGCCATGCGCGCAGGTCTGGGGCGCACGCGACACTTCCTGATTCTGGCCGCATGCATCGCAAGCTCGCAGGCTGCACCCTGCAGGGCGGCCACCGTGGAGGGTGCGCTGGGCGGGATGGTGGGCCGGCCCGTGGGAAGCGAACTGTCCGACGTGTATCCATGGCTGGCGGGCCTCGCACTCGACGTGCGGATCCGGCACTCTCCACACCTCAGCCTGTCGATCCAGGTGGCCCCCGTCCTCGGCCGAGGCACTCCACATGCCGGCTCCCTCGCAGAGGATCCCGAAGGCCAGTTGTTGCTCCTTCCGGGCTATCTGTTGGTGGAATACTCGCACGGAAGAGGTCCGTGGCAGCCGTACGTTGGAGCCGGGGTCGGAGCCGTGTACGTAAGCGAACGCCTGTCCTTCATGTCGCCCGCCGGAACGAAGGAACCGTCGGTGTCCGCGACGCGGCTCGCATTTGACGTGCTGGTGGGCGTGGAACGACTGGCCCGCACGACACCCTTTGCGGAGCTGCACTACCAGCATGCAGGCCTCTCAGGCGTGGAGGAGCAATCCGGTTCCGGGGTCAATCTGTCGAGTCTCCAGGTGCGATTTGGCGTGCGCACGAGGCTGAAATGAAACTCGCATTCCACACCGTCGTTGCAAGCCTGGTCTGTGTCCTGGGCGCGGTCGCGTGGGCCCAGGGTCCGCATTCACTGGAGGCGTTCGATCCGCTCTGGTCGCGCTTTCTTGCCGCATCCGACACCCTCGTGGTGCCGCATCCCGCGTACCGTCTCGTGCGCGCAGGCGATCGAGTGCGCGCCACGCTGGTGGGAACCTGGGCGGCCGACCTCGTGCTCCCGACCGGTGCGGAGGCGGTGCAAAGACACGGACCCTATCTCGAAGTGTGGGCGAACCGCCGGGCGCTCCTGGAACTGGCCGCCCATCCC
>DAIOGN010000216.1:0-3391 GCA_036745245.1 Candidatus Zixiibacteriota bacterium | reverse complement strand
GAGGTTGCGCGTGAAGAGCAGGCGCTGCCCGTTTGGCTCATCGCCAACGGTACCGACGGCCCTCATCTCCAGTCGCGCTTTACGGCGCTGTGCGAACGTTTCCTCGGTCGGGCCCCGTTCTGGGCCGGTCAGGTTCCGAGGGACCCCCAGGTGGGGCGCGCCGTCGCAAGACAGAAACCGCTGTGCGAAGAGGCGCCGCGCTCTCCCGCGTGGCTTGCCATAAAGCAACTCACAAATCAACTGCAGCGCGAGGGCCGCTCTCCCTCTGCGGGCGATGGCGGCATTATGCCAAGCTCGCAGGAGGCGGGTCGCACGCGCTGAACGGGTGCTCTCACCATGCCGATAGGACAAAGGAGTTCCGTACCACATGACCGACCCACAGGCCTTGCCAACAACGCAATCGGAGGGGAAAACCGCCAGATGATTGCCACACACGACTGGACCCTGTTTAAGAAGGGGAACCCGGCGGCGCGGGAACGCATCCTGTCTGCCTACCTGCCGCTGGTGAAAAACGTGGCCGGACGAATGGCCATGGGGTTCCCACGTTCCGTGGAACTGGACGACCTGATTTCGACCGGGACGATCGGTCTGATCGACGCCATCGGCAACTTCGATCCGGATCGCGGCGTGAAGTTCGAGACGTATGCCGTGCCTCGCATCCGCGGGGCCATTCTCGACGAACTGCGCGCGCTCGACTGGATTCCGCGCTCCACGCGTGCCAAGGCGCGGCACATCGACAAGGCCACCGTGGCCCTGGAGAATCTTCTGGGCCGGCGCGCCGCCGGCAGCGAACTGGCGTCCAAGCTCGAGTGGAGCTTGGCCGAGCTTCAGGCGGCTCAGGACGACATCTGCGGCACGTCGCTTCTGTCCCTGGATGAGATGGTCTATCGCGAAGAGGACAACCGGCAGGTGCCACGCGTGGAGACCGTCCAGCTCGTGAGCGAAGAAGATGTGCTCTCCGACATCGAAAAGATGGAACTGCGGGCCTACCTGGTGACCGCCGTGGAGACTCTTCCGGAGCAGGAGCGTCTCGTGATCGCCCTGTACTACTACGACGAGCTGACGCTCAAGGAGATCGGCAGCATCATGACCATCTCCGAGTCACGCGTCTCGCAGATCCACACCAAGGCGGTGCGCAAGCTGCGTTCGCTCGTGAAGGAAAAGTTCGGAGTGTAAAGATGGTGCGGCCGGTCGAACCCGATCCACCCACACCGCTGCCCAGGGCAAAAGAAGGCGTGCGCCAGACGACCGCCACGCCGGAACAGCTGGGCCACACGCCGCTGTCGGGAGAGGAGGATCGACCGGGACGCAGGAAGCAAAAGCCGGGGAAGGCGCCCGAACCCGATACGGTATCGCTTGACGGAAGCGCGCCGCCCGCCCAGCCGGCGGACCCGGGGACAAAGGAACGCCGGTCGTCCGACCGGCAGAAGCACGTGGATCTGAGAGGTTGAAACATGGAAGTGATCTGGATTGGCGCTCTGTCTCTCGATTGGTGGGTACCGGCTGTGTGCGACGTGATTGCGCTCTCGGCCCTGGTGGGCATCACCCTGATCGTCGGTCGAGCCGCCCGGCCCGTGCCTGTGCGTGCAGCGGCCGTGCAGGAGATGGCCGCTCCGCCGAAACCTGAATTTGTTCCAGATGCACCGGCTCCCGGTACGGACCGACCCGCGCGGGCCGATGTAAAGCGCGCTCTCGCGGCGATCGGCCGCTGGGAGGACTCCTATCGCTCGGGCCGGGGCGTGGCCGAACTGGCACGTTTCGTGAAGTCCCAGACATCGCGTGAGGCGTCGGGCCGGTGATCGCTGAGTCACCCATCTACCGGATGCACATTGAGTGTCCGGTTTGCCGCACCCAGAACGACTTTGAAGCGATCCGGGTGGGAGCCTACACCGAGGCCGGGCGGGACACCGACTTTCGGCCCACCGGCCGGACCTGGAGACATCCCGACTATCAACATCTGGATCCGCTCTACTACTCCGTGGCGACCTGCAGTTCATGTTTCTACACTCGCGAGCTCGACGGCAACTACAAGAGCTGGACCAAGGACAAGCGCTTCACGATGTACCGGCTGAAGGCGCTCCGCGAAGCGCACCTGGCCGCCCTGGCCCAGCCCGACGGCGCTCTGCGCCTCCTGGGGTCGCACCTTGACATGGAGCGGCATCCCCGTGCCACCACCATCAGCAAGCTGCTTCTGGGGGTCATCGATGAGCAGATCGCCGAGGGGGGCGATCGGCTCAACGTGGCCCGCTATTACCTGCGCATGTCCTGGCTGTTCCGCGATCTGGGCGCGCTTTTGCCGTCGGCGCACGACCGGGCCGTGGGAGTCTCGGAACTTCACGCACGCCTGTCCTCCCTTGTGCGACCGCTCGAGTCGTCTCTGTCCGATCTGCGAAGACTCGCTTCGGAATTACGAGGCGTGGGGCAGACGTCGGAGTTCGAGGCCGCCCTGGACCATCTGGGGCAGGCCGCCCTGGCGGTGCTTTCCAAAGGGCAACAGCTTCGACCTTCGGTCGAGGACCGTCCGGTCGAACCCGCCTCGGGACAGAGCGCACCGTTCTTCGAAGACCAGGACTACAGTGCGTTTCTCGCCCGTGTGCGCGCCCTCGGTCTCGAGGTGCCGCTGTGCGAAGAAGACGCGCAGGGACTGGCGCTCGATCACTACAAACACTACTTCGAGCACTGCCGGAACTTCGCCAGTCCGGAGCTGGAAGTTCAAACCGCATATCTGATCGCCGAGATCGCGCGCCGCGTGGGTCGCGCCCGCGACGCCTCCGGATACTTCAATCACGCCATTCGCAAGGGTCAGGAGCTCATCCACGAGTACCAGAACGATCCGACTCGCTCGGGCTTTCTGCGGAAGGTCGTGGAACTGGCCGTGGAACAGGGAAGGAAGAATCGAGATGAGCAGGAAAGCCAAGCTGAAGTCTGACGTGCCGGCCGAAAAGACCTACCCGACGCGTCGCTATCTGCGTCTGCCCCTGGACGCTCCCACGATGGTGCGCTATCTCAACGGCGATCCCGCCGCCCGGACCTTCATTCTCTCGAGGCCGGTGCAGGGCGCCCTGCTCAACGTCGGCGCGGGCGGAGCGCTGGTGCTCTGTGAGCATGCGCCGCAGCCCGGAGAACTGCTCTCCCTCGAGCTGACTCTGGCCGATCACTACACGTTTGGCGGCCTGCTGGGGAAGGTGAAGCGTGTGGAGCCCGACGACGAGGGCGGATTCCTCGTAGGCATCGAGTTTGGAACGCTTTCTCAACTGTGCCTCGAGCGTGCCGAGTGGCAGCTTCCGCCCGGCGTGGTGCGTTTCGACAACGCGTTCCGCGAGGCGTTGCAGCATGTCCTGTTCGCCATGGAGGTGGGTCGCCGTGAACAGATCGAAGAGACTGAAAACGA
>DAIOGN010000215.1:0-3562 GCA_036745245.1 Candidatus Zixiibacteriota bacterium | reverse complement strand
CCCCAGCGTTCGCCGTGGTGCTGGCTGGCGATGCGGGACCGTCCGACTCGGCAGGGCCTCCGGGGACATTCCCGGCCCTGGCAGCGGAAGGCATTCCAATCTTCGGCGTGAGCGTAGCGCACAAAGGCGCGGGACCTCCTGAATCTCTCGCTTCTCTGTGCGCGGCCAGTCGGGGTGAGTTGTTCGTGACCTCGGCCGACAGCCTGGCCATGCGCACGGCCGTGAGCCGTGTCATTCGAATCCTCCAGCGGCAGCTGGTGATCCAACTCCCCGCCGGGGCTTCGGGCCGGTTCAGGCTCGAGTACGAAGGCGATGGGGATCCGCGAGTCCTGGCTGATTCGGTGATTCTTGCATCGCTCTGGCCCGCCCCCAAGGGTGAGCCGGAAGCGTCTCCGAGATCCCGCCTCGTCATGATCAGCCTGGTGGTGGGCGCCATTTTGCTCGTGCTCATCCTCCTACAGCACGCCAAACCCCGGACGCGGTAGTCGATGCCCCCGCTCACAATCGACATCGAGTCTCCACCGGGACGATCGGGCAGCCGCACCTTTCAGCGTTTCCCGCTACTCATTGGCCGCGATCCCGCGGCGGACCTGGTGCTCGATAGCCACGGCGATCAGTCGGTGTCGTGGCATCACGTGCGCATCGACAGTCAGCCCGAAGGATTCACACTCACCGATTGCGACACGGTGAACGGCACGCTGCTCAACGGCAAGCCGGTGACACACGCGCTGCTCGAAAACGGAGATCTGATCCAGCTGGGTCCGTCCGGTCCGCGGCTGAGACTGCAGTGTGAGGCCCGCTCCGCTCCCGCGGCCGACAGCACGGCGCGCATCCCGGTCGCCGGCCCGGCCGAGGAGGAACTCGTCGTGTCGCTTTTGTCGGGGGCGCCCTCGTGGCCGGGCGGAGCCAAACACTTTCGTCAGTCGATGGTGACGCTCGGGCGGGATCCCGGCAATGACGTGGCCTTTTCTGCGCCGCCCCATCCCGTGGTGAGCCGTTTTCATGCGGAGATTTCCCTGCGTGGAGGACTGTTCAGGCTGGTGGACAAGTCCGCGACCAACGGAACCTTCGTGAACGACTCGAGGATCGACACTGCGACTCTGACCGACGGCGATCGGGTGATGCTTGGCTTTGGTGGACCGGTGGTGGCGGTGCACGTGCCAGGGCAGAGGCGTCAGGCCAAGGAGCGCCGACACGTGTGGCGAATGCTCGTTCCGCTGGCCCTCCTGCTCGCGGGTATTTCGACGGGCACCTGGTTCTGGCGCAAGTCTTCCGCTCCACTCGAGCCGCCGGCCGTGGCTGAATCGGAGGAGCGTTTCGTCGGAGAAGGCGTGGTAGCGTGGGGCCGGCTCATGCACGACGAGGTGGACAACGTTCCGCCCTCCATGGTGCGGCAGGTCCAGTACTTCTCTTCAGAGCTGGCCCGGCTGGAAGGTGCGGTGCTCCAGGAACACCTGACACGAACGCGCGCCTGGTTGCCGGAGGTGGAACGCATCCTGCGCTCTCACGGCCTGCCCTCGTGCCTGGCCTTCATTGCATTTCACGAGTCCCGGTTCGACTCGCAGGCACGCTCCAGCGCCGGGGCCGTGGGAGTGTGGCAATTGATGCCGGCCACGGCCCGTGAGTACGGCCTGCGCGTGGATGACCGCGTGGACGAGCGACTCGATCCGCTCAAGTCCACGCAGGCCGCGGCTCGTTATCTCAAGAAACTGTATCTCCTGTACGGCGACTTCATGCTGACGCTCGCCGCGTACAACTATGGGCCGGCCAATGTGAACCAGGCGCTCACCGCCCTGCTGCACGACGAACCGCTGAAGCACAGGAATTACTGGTACCTGGTGAAACTGAACCTCCTCCCGCGGCAGACCGACGAGTACGTATATAAGGTGATCGCCGGATGGATCGTCGCCACGCGTCCGGATCGATTCGGGCTGGATCCCCAGTTTGCCGTAGCCGTGGACGAGGCCTCCTAGTGGCGATTCTCATCGACGATCGCTATGTGCTGCTCGCCGAACGGCAGTCGCCGTGGCTGGAGCGCGCCTACGACGGCTGGGACCGACTCCACGACGTTCCGATCACCGCCGGCTGGTTCTCTCAGTTCGAGCCGTTGCCCGTGCTTCCCGCGACCATCCGTCTCCGCCATCCCTCGCTGGTGGGGTTGCTCGACCTGCGACTGGAAGAACAGGCGGGCACCTGGGCCATCTGGGAGTACTTCGGCGAACAAAGCGCAGAGGCGCTCTCCGACATCGCCCTCGGGCGGCGGGCCGCCTGCTGGGCTCTGCACGAAAGCACCACGGCTCTGGCGTACGCCCGCGAGGCGCTGGGCCGGCCGGGCGGCTTCAGGATGTCCGACTTCCAGCCCGACATGATCCGGATCTACGGCGACGGGCGCGTACGCGTGGCGGGGTTCGGCCGTCTGCATGCAGAACTGGACACGGCGACAGAGTTCACGCGGTTGGGCGAGTGGGGTGCACAGTGGCTGGCCCACAGCCACGACCTGGCCGCCGATGACGCGGTGGAAGCCACGTTACCTGCGGAGCTGGTGGATGCTCTCGGACGATTCGCTCAGGCCGATGTACAGCCGCAGGCCACGATCCCGCGCATCCTGGCGGGACTGCGCCCCCACCACGACGGCGGGGAGACGGAGCTGGCACACTGGGTGTCACAAACGGCTCACCGCGAACGATCCGCAGGGATTGCGCAGCTCTACGAACAGTTCAAACACGAGCCGGCCGAGGTGCATCATGTGGTCACACAGGCCCACGATGCCGTCGAGCTGGAGCGGGACGAGGTGGACCTGCCGCGCGTGCGGATCGCTCCCGAACTGCGCGAACCGGATCCACAGGCGGGCAAGCTCCGCAAGGGGCTGCCGGTGCAGGCGCAGGATCATCTGCCCTGGATTCTCGTGGGCGTGGCGCTGTTGCTCATCGTGTTCGGACGGCTGGCGTTCAAGCCGTGGACGGAAACTCTCGACGATCCGGGGCAGCACCAGGCCTGGCTCCAGACCGTGCCGGACGGTGCATCCGTATTCGTGGACGACACGCTGAAACTGGGGAAGACTCCGTTGTCGCTCGACGGGCTCCGCGTGGGCTGGCATCGCGTGCGTTTCGAAAAGACGGAGTTCGCGCCGCACGTAGACTCCTTCCTTATCTATAAGCAGGGGCCGCACAAGCCATTCAGTTTCGTGTTTGGGCGTCCGTTGCGCGTGGAGAGCCAGCCCCCCGGCGCCGTTGCCTACCTGAACGGCCGTCGTTCCGAACGGCCCACCCCGTGTCTGGAATCGAACTGGCCTGCCACCCAGTCGGTGTCGGTGGTCATGCATCTGGAGCAGTACGGATCACTCGAAGACTGCGTGCTCGATCCTCAATACGGCACCCTGGAGGTCAAGGACCCGGCCGCCTGGCGGGTGTCTCGCGCGGGCGACACGCTGGTGGTCATGGGGTTGTTCGTGAGTACCGTCTCGTTTTTCGCGAGCCCAGCCGACAGCCGCATCCGAATCGACGATACGCTTTCGGTCGATCCGACGGGCGAAGCGGAGTACACGCTCACGTACGGCCCCCAC
>DAIOGN010000214.1:2650-3614 GCA_036745245.1 Candidatus Zixiibacteriota bacterium | reverse complement strand
GCCGCGTCGGAACCCCGACGTGTGGTGGATTCGCAGGCCCGCGTGAAGGCGGCGCTGGGCGAAGCCAGCAGTCTGGGACCGCTGGCCTCGGAGTCCTTCCACCACGTGGTCACCTGCGATCGGGAGACCGTGCGGGATCGTGTGGGCTCCATCAGCTTCATCGCGGCCCTGGATGAAAAGCGGCATCAGGAGGTGCGATCCCAGGTGGATCGTCTCCTCGACACGCACGTGGACACACGCGGGAGGACGACGTGGGACTTTCCGTATCGCACGGACCTCTACTGGTGCGAGAGGATTCACACGGGGCGGAACTGATCGGGGTGAAGGGACGGGTCAGCTCAGCTGACCGGCCCGAGCCCGCTCATCGATGAGCCGGCAGCCCTCCATGAGGATGGACTCATTCGAGAGCTGATTGTTTCGCATCGGGAGCTTTCCCTCATCGACGGACTCGATCAGCCAGGTTCCGTCGGACCAGGTGAGAGCATGATACACGGCCGGTGCACCCAGTAGCGCGTTGCATTGCGCAAACGAGATGTCGCCCGACAGAAGATACACGGTGAGCAGCTGAGACTCGCCTCCCGCAGGTTGTACGGTGATGCGAACCGTCCTGCGACTGGGCCCCAGGGCCTGCAACAGATCAATCAGATTCAGGTCGCTCAGGCGGCCCCGCGTTCCGGCGGCCTCCGACTCCGACGACTTGCGTCCCGCGGCGCGCTCGAGCAGACGCCCCACTTTCCCGGCAAGAAACTCGGCACTTACGTCGTGTGCCAGAATGTCTTCGAGGCCCGTGTCGAACAGAGCGGTCAACCCCGAGAGAGCGCTCCGGTCCGACAGAAGCAACGTGGGCGTCTCCCGGATTGCGATCCCCTGTTCCGCCAGTCGCATCAACACCTGTGACTGGGATGAGGCATCGCCGCCCGGTGAACGCCTTGCTCGAGCGACGCCTCCGCCGCCTGCAGGTAGC
>DAIOGN010000214.1:0-2640 GCA_036745245.1 Candidatus Zixiibacteriota bacterium | reverse complement strand
AGGGCGGCTTCCTGCGATTCGGTGACTACGCGGAACCCCTCGTTCTTGAGTCTCAATTCCAGAACGCCGCGCATCTGCGCATCCGTGGCGAAGAGCATGACCTGGCCGAGCGTGCGTCCCACCTGCAGGTCGAGCGATTCCTCCTGCAGAAGCGCGATGAAGGCTTCCACGATTTCCGAGGGAATGAGCCGCCCGGAGAGATCGCGCAATTTCTTCTTTACCACATCGAGGCGGTCGAGCGACAGGCGCTCCTGGGGACCCACGTTCTGACAGTAGAGATCCACCAGCGTGAGAATGCGGCCGCCCAGGTCGGCCAGGCTCAGCCGGTCGGAGGCGGGCGGAGTCTCCGCGTACATCGATTCCAGCACGCCGAGAACGGGCTTCGGATAGCTCACCGAGGCGAGCAGTCGTCGCGAGAGCGAGGCCACGGTGCGACGATCCATGTGCGCATCGGGCGCGTAGTGGAGCCGCGCGAGATCGTGGAGGTAGGCTGCGTGAATGCAGATCAGCCGATCGTGCATCGCCAGCCCCAGCTTGGCGCACAGTCGCTCCGTGTAGCGGCCCATGCGCGACTGGAGGTTCGACTCGTCGCGCCCGAAGAGTGACGTGAACAGTTCGAGGCCCTTGATGCCCAGCACACCGGCCTCTTCCGTGTGCTGCTCTCCCAGAAGCAGGTCGGCGGGCGTCTCGTAGGTGCGCACGGCTGCGCCCGGGCACAGCCGCCGGATGCGATCGCCAAACGCCTCGCGATCCCCTTCCACCATCTGGTGCACCAGGACACGTGCGATGGGCTGCGATGAGGCGATTTGAGCGGCCGCTTCGAAGTCCTCGGCGACATGTACGTCGTACTCGTCGCGTTCGAGGAGCGACTTGAGGAGCGGCGCGGCGAACGCTTCGCGCGTGATCAGAAGCACGGCACGCCGGCCGCTGGGTGCGGCTTCGGCTGGTTGCGACTTCGGCTCGAGGGCGCCCGCCACATCTGGCAGGGCCAGCTGAAGGAAATCCTGCAGCGTCACCGGCCGCCCGCGGTAGTAGCGCTCCAGCGCAGTGGAAATCGACAGTTCGGGTGCCACGTACAGCCGCACGCTGGCCTGACGCATTGTGAATGCCAGCTCATTCTGCAACTGGCTGTCGGTCGGGTCCTCGCAGGCTACCTTGAGCAGTCGCGGCTCCGCCTGAAGTTCGAACGGCACCACTCGGCGAGCGACCGCCAGCTTGGACGGCACCAGCGCCACCACGTCCGCCGGGATCTCCACAAGCGACAATTCCACGCCCTCATGACCACATTGCTCGGCCAGGGCGGAAGCGAGCTGGTGTTCGCTGATGTAGCGGAAGTAGAGAAGATGCGAGCCGAACCGTCCCCCGTGCGCTCGCTGGCGCATCAGGGCTTCCTCCACCTGCGGCTCCGTGACCCACTGATGGTCGAGCAGGATGCTGTCGAGGCGGCGCCGGGCAGACGCTGTGGTCATGTGGCCACCGAACGCTTGGACGGTGCCATGGCGGGCGACGGCATCGAGCTCTGGGGCGTTGTGCCCGGAGTCGGGTAGAACTTCGACGGGTCCGAGGCCACTTTCACGGCTTCCCACGGCGTGACGATTCCCTGGTCCACGAGTTCGCGCAGGTGGTTGTCGAGGAGTTGCATCCCCTGCTTGCGGCCCGTCTGAATGGCCGTGGAGATCTGATGCGTCTTCCGCTCGCGGATCATGCCCGAGATGGACGTGGTTTGCACCAGGAGTTCGTAGGCGGCCACCCGCCCCCGGCCCTCGGCGCGCTTCAACAGCTGCTGCGACACGATGCCGGTGAGCGATTCGGCCAGCATGATGCGGATCTGCTCCTGTTGCTCGGGCGGGAACACGTCCACAATTCGATCGACGGTGGCCGAGGCCGAGCAGGTGTGCAGCGTACCCATCACAAGCAAGCCCACCTCGGCGGCCGTGACGGCCAGCGAGATGGTCTCCATGTCTCGCATTTCGCCCACGAGGATCACGTCGGGATCCTCGCGCAGGGCGGCGCGCAGGGCCGAGGCGAAATCGCGTGCGTGCAGGCCGATCTGCCGCTGGGACACCAGCGAGTTCTTGTTGGAGTGGAGATACTCGATCGGGTCTTCGAGTGTGATGATGTGCTTGGCGAAGTTCGTGTTGATGTGGTCCACCATGGCGGCCAGGGTCGTGGTCTTGCCGGAGTTGGTGGGGCCCGTAACAAGAATCAGACCGGCGCGGCTGTCGGCGAGCTTGCGAACGGTATCCGAGAATCCAAGTTCATCAAGAGTAGAGATGGCCTTCGGGATGAGGCGAATGGCCGCCGCCGGGCCCGCTTGCGTCTGGTACACGTTGATGCGGAAGCGGGTGCCACCGGGGGCACCATAGGCGAGGTCCAGGTCTCCGCCCGCCTGGAACAGGCGGATCTGGTCGTCGGTGAGCAGCTCGAACATCAGTGAGCGCACCTGTTCGGCTGTCAGCGGCCGATGATGCGTCTTTTCCAGCTGTCCCCCCACTCGAACCAGGGGTACAGAGCCGGACACAAGGTGCAGGTCGGTGGCCTGTGCCGTCTCAATGACGGCCAAAAGTGGGTCGATCTTGGACATGCGGCGCTCCAGTACTAGTTCGACCTTGGAGCCCCTCTAATTGAGCGTCGGGTGGC
>DAIOGN010000213.1:0-3618 GCA_036745245.1 Candidatus Zixiibacteriota bacterium | reverse complement strand
TCTCGCCCATGGTGATTCGCCGCAACGGCAAGGGGCTCCTGCTCATCGATCGCGGCACGTACATACTGGAGCGAAACGTAACGTACGTACGCGCAGTGCCTCAGTCCCGGGGGAGCCACGTGCGCCTGAACGGCGCGCCGTATCGGGGTGAACTGCGAATTCGAGCCGAAGGCGACCGCAAAGTGGCGGCGGTGAACCGTCTCGGAATGGAGCCGTATCTGTTCGGCGTGGTGCCGGGGGAAATCGGCTTCTTCAGTCCCGACCTCGTGGAGGCCATCGAGGCGCAGGCGGTGGCGGCGCGCACGTACGCGTTTTCGCACCGCGGACAGTACGGCGCGAAGGACTACGATGTGGTGGCGGACGTGATGGATCAGGTGTACGGGGGCGTGAAGAGAGAGCGCCCTATTGTCACGGCTGCGGTGTGGGCCACGCGCGGGGAAGTACTGCGCTTCGACGGCGCGTTTGTTAAGGCTTACTATCATTCTACCTGTGGCGGACGGACCGAGGATATCGGATCGGTATGGAGCAAGCCGCCCGAACCGTACCTCGTGGGTGCGGATGACGACGACTGGTGCTCGTGGTCGAGCTACTGGGACTGGGAAGAAACCTGTACGCGGAAGTGGCTGGACTCCACGGTCGCCGTGTTTGTGGCGGGGGAGAAGTCCGGCAGCAAGGGGATGGGGAAGCTTAAGGAGTTGCGGGTGGCCAAGCGCAGGGCTTCAGGCAGAGTGGACCTGCTGGAACTGGTGTTTGAAAAGGGAACTCTGGGAGTGGGCGGTGACCGCTCGCGCTGGGTGTTCGGTAGACCGTCCAAGAACACGGCGATTCTTCCTTCGGCGAATTACAATCTGGTATTCGATTCAAAGGGTGATGGCTGGACCAAAGTGACCATTCGCGGTAAGGGCTACGGCCACGGCGTGGGCATGTGCCAGTGCGGCGCCATCGGTCGCGCCCGCGCCGGCCAGTCCCACACCGACATCCTCCTCGCCTACTACACAGGCGCCTCCCTCGACCGGGAATACTAGCTGGGGTCAGACCCCAGTCGTCGGTTTGCACAGACCCCAGTCGTCGGTTTGCACACTCCTGCCTAGAAAGCGCTTGACGGGGAGCGCCCGTTTCTCCCAATCTATTCCGGGTTCACGATAGATTGTCCGGCGCCGCACTGGAGAGCCGGGTGCCAATTTCCAAACAGGAGGAAGGTATGCAAACAAGACGATGGATGGCTGCAACTGCAGCTCTGGTCATGTGCGCCTGGGTTACGATCGGCGTCGCCGGCGACGAACAGCCCTGGTTCGACATGGCAAATTGCAGCATGTGCAAGGACGTGAGTCCTGCGCTGATGCACAAAATGTCCTGGAATCACTATGACCTGTCCAACGGCATCATGTCCGTGAGCGTCGTTCAAGCCGACGCGATGGCCGACTTCAATGCGATGTGCGCCTCCATGGAAGCGACGGGCAAGAAACTCGCGGCCGGAGAAAAGCTGCCGCTTTGTCGCGCCTGCCAGACGTACGGCTCGTACATGGCCAAGGGCATGAAGACGGAAATGGTGCACACCGACTTCGGTTCGGTGCGCCTGTCCACGGCTTCGGATCCTGAGGTAGTTGCCGGCCTGCACACCTGGGCGGCCACCACCCGTGCGGAGATGGAAAAGATGGAGAAGGCGGCCACACAGGGCGCGCACTAGGATTCAAACGCCTCTAGTTTGCCTTGGGAGCCCCTGACAAAGGGGCTCTTTTTTGTTTGGGGTCAGACCCCAGTTGTCGGTTTGCACACTTCTGAATAGCCGACCGCGGTGGATCTCAGTGGATGATCAATGCGGAAGGGGAGGGAGTCGAACCCTCCGCGGCTGAGTTCATCAACCGCCAACGGTTTTGAAGACCGCGGGGGCCGCCGGACCCCATCCTCTTCCGATGAGATTGTCGCATCCGATGGGACTCGGGGCAAGCGCCAGCCTGCCAGCTCGAGCTCATCGCCCCGTGAATTGAACTCCTTTGTGACGCACAGAGCCGACGTAGTGGTTTAGAATGTGCCTCGTGGCGCGACGTCCAAGGCTCCCTGGTGGCGGCATTCCTCATCACATCACGAAGCGAGGTCACAACCGGGATGAGATCTGCAGATCCATCGGTGACTTCATCAAGTTTCGGCAGTTCATGCAGGAGGGCTGCGAGGAGCACGAACTGCGGGTACACGCGTACGTGATCATGAACAACCACTTCCACTTGCTGGCCACACCCGCGACCGAAACCGCACTCCGCTGCGCCGTGAAGTGGATCGCAGGAGCCTATACCCAGTGGTTCAACTTCAAGTATCGCAGGACGGGCACACTTTGGGAGGGACGGTACTGGGCCTCGCATGTGGATTCCGACCAGTACTTCCTGAACTGCAGCGGCTATATAGAACTGAACCCTGTTAGAGCAGGAATTGTCGCTCAGCCAGGCGACTATCCTTGGTCCAGTTATCGCCGCAACGCCGCCGACGCGCCTGACGGACTCATCACGCAACATGAGGTCTACCTTCGCTTAGGACCTACAGAGAGGGAGCGCACAGCCGCGTATCAACACCTGCTGGTAGCTGGCGTGCAAAGTGACGTCGTCTCATTTATTCGCGATGCCACGCGCTCATCAACGGCGATTAACGGACTTGCGTTCGAGGAATGGCACGTTGACTCGAAGGGGGAGTGTGCAAAGTGACGACTGGGGTCTGACCCCAAACAGAAAGGCGGCCCTCGGGCCGCCTTTTCTATCCCCCTCTATCGCTTGTAGATCTGACTAGCAGAAAACTGTGCTGGCCCCTTTTCCGTTAAACCAGCTCGTACTTGGCCATGCGGTCGCGGAGCGTATTCCGCGAAATCCCCAACATCTCCGCCGTCTTCACCTGGTTGGAGCGATTGGACTTCAGGGCCGCCGAAATCATGGTCTTCTCCAGCGCCGCCTGGAGGTGCGCGTAGATCTGCTGGCCGGAGGTCTGGATAATCCTGTCAAATATGGGGTCGATCAGCTGCTGGAAGAGCTTCACGTAGTCTTCCTGAATCACCGTGTAGTCGATCTGTGAGGCGCGGCCCGACTCGGCGTAGATTGGGAAGTCCTCGGGCTTCAGGTACTCGCCCTTCGACATCACCACAGCGTTGTGGACGTTGTTCTCCAGCTCGCGGATATTGCCCGGCCACGGATACGTATTCAGGAATTTGGCCGCGTCTTCCGTGACGCCAGAGACGCGCTTGCCGGTCTGGCGATTGTACTTATTTACGAAGTGCTCCGTGAGCACCGGAATGTCGCCGCGCCGCTCGCGCAGAGGCGGCAGATACATCGAGACCACCTTCAGGCGGTAGAACAGGTCCACTCTGAAGAGGCCCTCTTTCATCTTGTGCACCAGGCTCTTGTTCGTGGCCGCGATCACGCGCACGTTGGCCTGGATCGACTTGTCGCCGCCCAGCCGTTCGAACGCCTTCTCCTGGAGCACGCGCAGCACCTTCGACTGCGTCACGAGCGACATGTCCGCGACTTCATCCAAGAACAGCGTGCCGCCCTCGGCCTGCTCGAACTTGCCCGGCCGGCGCGTATAGGCGCCGGTGAACGCGCCCTTCTCGTAGCCGAACAACTCCGACTCCAAAAGCGT
>DAIOGN010000212.1:0-3640 GCA_036745245.1 Candidatus Zixiibacteriota bacterium | reverse complement strand
TACGTGCGGCTGGCCGACTGTATTGCACCCAGACCGCTCCCGGCCACAATCGCCACGATGTAAAACTGCCAGGCGGCCTGCACGAAGTATGCGCCCAGCACGACCAGCACCCATTGCCCCAAGAGAACCAGGATGACTCGATGGGGACCCATGCGGTCGGTGGGTCCCGCCCAGAGCAAGGACCCCACCAGAGCCGCGACCTGCACCACCAGATAGAGCACGATCAGATCGGCCATCGCGAAGCCAAGCGTGGTGCGCGCGAAGATGGACGAAAAGTAGATCGTGGTGTTGACGCCGTCGATGTAGAGCAGATAGCCCAGAAGAAACCAGCGCAGGGACGGCTGGGCAAAGATCTCCCGGAACGTCGCGTACGTGGACTTGAAGCTCTCGCGCATGGTCGCGCGGTGAGCGTGCGGCGTTTCGCGTGGCAGCCACAGCAAGGCCGGCAGCGCGAAGACAAGAAACATCGCCGCTGCGAGGGCAAAGGTCGCGGAATACCGTTGGGCGCTCACGAGCGGATACACGGCGAGCAGACCGACGGCCGAGCCCGCGTAGCCCACGGCGAATCCCCAGCCCGACAGCCGCCCACGCTCCGAGGGGCGGGCAAGTTCCGGCAGATAGGCGTTGTAGAACACCATGGCGCCTTCGAAGCCGATCGTGCCCAGCACCGTGACGCCAAAGGCCCAGAGCAGATCCCCCGGACCGGCCCAGGCCATGCCGAAGGTTCCCAGCACCGACGCCAGCGTAAACACCGTGAAGAGTTTGCGGCGCGACGTTCGACCGTCGGCGAGAGCCCCGAGCCACGGCGAGGTGAGCGCCACGACGAACATGGACAGGGAAATGGCCCGCCCCCACCACAGATCTCCGGAGCCATCCTCGTTTCCGACCACGGCCTCCACGAAGTAGGCGCCCCAGATGGTCGCGGCGATCACAGACGCGTAGACGGAGTTGGCGAAATCGTACAGGCACCAGGCCACCCGGCCGCGCGTTACGTTCAATTCCAGAAGTCCCAGTGAAATCCGAACCGCGAGTGTGCGCCGTACCCGGGATAGGCGCCGCCGGTCCGCAGTGGTTCATCCAGTGCATTGTCGCGAAACCAGAACACGGTGAGCTGTTTCAGTGTGGCCACGGCGCCCAGGGAGAGTGTCCAGCCGTCTTCGGGAACGGTTCCGCCACGCACGGCAAGTGCCGACGCCTCGGGGACCACCCGCAGTTTGAGTCGCTTGCTCTCGATGGGCAGACGCAAGGCTCCCCACCACGCGTCCTCCGGCGAGTACGCCGCAGGCGGAGTGTCCTCGGCAAGCCAGTCGTGACGCCAGCTTCCCTCCAGTTCAATGAAACGAACAGGGCTCACGCGCAGTCGTCCGGAGGCGGAGACGGCCGATCGAGGGCCGACCACGGGCGTATACGCCGACGAGAGAGTGGCCGTATCCCCCTGCGGCTGCCAGTCGGCCAGGTCGCTGGACCGTCCGCCCGATACGATCAGGTTCCACAGGAGACGCGGCTTTTCATATCTCCAGGCGAGTGCCGCCTGCACGTGTTCGGCGTGCGGCAGCTCCTGAGTCCCGCTCACTGAATACGTAGCGCCGGAATCGGCCCGCAGGTAACGTCGCAGCGTGGACGCTTCCTCCTGCGCAGCTCCGGCGTAGGCCAGCAGCGCATGGCCCGCCGACATCTCCAGGCGAAGCGCTGTGGCAATGCGGAGGGCGGGATCTGCGTGATCCGACATTCGTGCGCCCAGACTTGCAAGCCACGAGAGCCGCGAGGCGGCCAGTTTCGCTCCGAGATCGAAGTCGGATGACCAGGCCTGTGGCAAACCGGACGCCGGATCGGCCTCACGAAGCTCCGTCCAGGCGCTTCCCCACCAGGCGAGGGAGCCCTCCGAAACGCGGGAGAGTCCCAGGCGATGTGTGCGCTCGAACCAGTACTGATAGTTCGGCAGGGCAGGAAGTGGGCGCAGCTCCTGATCCGTCACGCGCAGGTGGTACGCCAGAAGCCATTCATGGGTGGCCCCGGGAAGTGCTGCTTCCAGATCCACGTGTGTCAGATAGGTTCGATGAAGCGGATGCGTCGGGTCCACCTGCCAGCGGAAGAGCACATCCCGCGTGAAACGATTCTGACGAAATCGCAGACGCGTGGGCACGCTGCCCCACGTGCGTCTCAGCTCCAGGTCGAGATTGTGACCGTCGAAGTGACTCGGCTCAGCGAGGCCGTCTGAGAAGATGCGATACACCTGTGCATCGGTCTCGAAGCCGGCCCCCAGATCGGTGCGCAGTCGTCCGCCGGTGTACGAGTACCCGGAGGGCCCGTTGGTGTAGCGTGCCGTGGCGCGCGCCGAGTCGGGCAGAGCGGGATCACGCCAGAACACCAGTTCCGCCGCCTGAAACCCGTGAAGCGGCACCGGTACGAAGAAGGCCGAATCTGTCGGTCCGGGCAGAAGAGCTGGAAGGTCGGCGCCGGAAGGCGGATAGCCGAGCGCTTCCGCTTCCCACAGATTGCGATCGGCTCGGATTCCCAGGTCGCTGCCCGAACCGCTATTGAGGTAGAACTCGCCCGTCTGAAACGGTGCGGAATTCTCGCGAAAGCCCGTCGCCGGAAGGCGTGCCGCCAGGCCGGAACCGGACAGACCCCAGGGGCCTGGCGAGCGGCCGGCTACATCTACGCTCGCGGCGGCGAATTGTGACGTGAGTGCGAGATGAAAACGATCGTGAAGGAAGAGTACGGGGACGTGCGGGGCCTCGGGCTCTTCAACCGCCTTGGGTAAGGCATCCGTCTGAGCCAGCCCTGGGGGCGAAAGCGCCAGCACCACCGCGAGGCTACGCCATGCGGATCGCGACATGTCAACTCAGCGAACCACACCCACCCGGAACAGCTTCTCCTCACGTTCTCCCTGCGCCAGCTCCACGGTGAGTTTGCACAGATACAGACCCGAAGCCACTTCGCTGCCCTGTTCGTTCCTGCCGTCCCACGTCAGGCTTGCCGGCGGCCACACCGAGACGTTTTCGAGGAGGAAGCTTCGTATCCGGTCGCCTGCAATGGAGAACACGTCGAGGAATACGTCTCCCGCGCCCGGCAGAACGACCACGAAGTGCACGCCTGCGTCGTTCGGCCGGACCATGGGATTGGGATACGGAACCTGGAACTGAATCGCGCTCTGCCCCGGGCCCGCCTCCTGCAGAGCGGCGGACAGGAGTGCGGTCACAGCAGATGGAGCCGAGTCCGGAGTAGCGCCTGCGTCGTAGTGAAGGCCGGTTGAGGCCAGAACGAAGAGCGTGTCAAAGCGCAGCCACGACGGCACGACCGTGGTGTCGCCTGGTACCAGTGTCGACACCTCCAGCCCGGGCGAGACGACGCTCGTGTCGCGACCCACGTAGGCGAACTGTACGGGCAATCCGGCCAGGGTCTGAACGTACAGCCGTTGCGACGAGTCGGGCAGGTCGGAGGGAAAGGGCAGATGGGCCAGCGCGGCAAAGCCCAGAGCCCCCACGGCGCTGTCGGACGCGGGAATCGTGCCCACACTCACTTCGGGGCCGAGTGCCGATTCGAGTGCATCGCTCCCGTCGGTGAAGTGCACGGCCGCAGGGTAGTTGAACAGAATCGAAGTGGGCCGCAGGTTCGGCCACTGGGCTCCCTGAGCAAA
>DAIOGN010000211.1:0-3691 GCA_036745245.1 Candidatus Zixiibacteriota bacterium | reverse complement strand
GACTGCTACGGGAAGATGCCGCGCTCTTTGTAGACGGTTTGCAGGCGCCACAGCGCCACCATGTAGGCCGCGGTGCGCCAATCGACGACGTGCTCGCCGGCCGCGTCACGGACGCGGGTGTAGGCATCCATCATCTTGCGATGCAGCTTGGCGTCCACCTCTTCGAGATCCCAGAACTCGCTGCGCTTGTTCTGGAGCCACTCGAAATAGCTCACCACCACGCCGCCTGCGTTGCAGAGAATGTCGGGCAGAACGTCGATTCCTCGGCTCTGCAGGATCTGGTCGCCCGCCGGATCGGTAGGGCCGTTGGCGCCCTCGGCCACCAGCCTCACTTTGAGCAGATGGGCCGTGCTGGCCGTGATCTGATGTTCCATCGCAGCCGGGATGAAAATGTCGGCCTCGGTGCCGAGGAACGCTTCGTGGTCGATGAGCTTGCCGTTCCAGTAGGCGTACACGCCGCCGTGCGCCTGCACGTACCCGGACAGGCTGTCGGGATCGATGCCGTCGGGGTTGGCGATGGCCCCCGTGACGTCCTCAACGGCCACCATACGTGCACCCTTGGACTTGAGCAGCTTCGCCGCCCACGAGCCCACGTTGCCGAAGCCTTGCACGATGAACGTGCTGCCGTCGAGCTTGAAGTTGTGATCTTCCGCCCAGCGCTCGATGAGGTACACCACACCCTGCCCTGTGGCCTTTTCGCGGCCCAGACTCCCGCCCGACTCGATGGGTTTGCCCGTGACCACGTGCGTGCTCCGCTGCCGGTCCTGAGGCGGCATGGTGGACAGATACGTGTCGAGCATCCAGGCCATGATCTGTGCGTTGGTGTTCACGTCGGGCGCCGGGATGTCGTACTCGGGCCCGATGTTGTTGCCCAGAGCGAACGTGAAGCGGCGCGTGATGCGCTCGATCTCCTTGGGAGAGTGTTTCGAGGGGTCGAACTGAATGCCCCCCTTGGCTCCGCCGAACGGGATGTTCACGATCGCAGATTTCCAGGTCATCCAGGTGGCCAGCGCGCGCACCTCGTCTACGTTCACGGAGGGATGGAAACGCATTCCCCCCTTGAAAGGCCCCAGCACGTCGTTGTGCTGCACGCGGTAGCCTGTGAACATCTCCGTGCGCCCGCTGTCGAGCAGCACCGGAAAGTGCACCTCGATCTCGCTTTTGGTGGTGCCCAGGATCTTGCGTATGTGTGGATCCAGATCCAGAAGGTCGGCGGCGCGATCGAATTGCAGTTTCACGCCGTCATACACTGTGGCCGGACGCTCCGGAACGGACTCGGGCGTGTGCTCCACCCGTGTAGGTCGGGCGGGTTTACGCGTGGTGGGCGTCATCATAGGTGTCATAGGTCTCTCCATTGCGAAGTTCGTGTTCTGACTGCGACGCGGGGCCGCCTCATGGAAGCCGCCGCATGACCGGTCCTCCGGTCACTCATGCTCGTCGCAGTGCCACACGCCTCCTTCGGGCTTGGGGTAGGTGCAGTCGGACAGTCGCACACAGGTGCGGCACAGCCCGGCCAGAGTGGCCGAGGTCGCGCACGAGCGTTCGATGTCGCCGAGAATCTGCTCTACCGAGGGCCTGTGCACCGGGGCAGCGCCTTCGCGCTCGTGTCCCGCGGGGCGGACCTGCGGAGTGTCCTGTGTGCCGGCGGCTTCACCCTCCAGCCAGGCGCGACGCGGAAACGTGGAGTTCCACATCTCTACATCGCTGCGGCTCTTCGATACGGGAATGGTCTCCGGCTGCGCCTTGACGGGCGGCTCAACGAATTCGGCCTTCCGGCGTGCCACCGGCTTCGGCCTCGCTATGGTTCTAGACATCGTCGTCTTCTCCTGTTTGGTTCGGAGAGCCTTTTTGCTCTCTCCTCACCACCCCTAAGAGCAACCGGCATACCGAGGGAGACCGCGATCGATCCGCTTGCGTGGAGGACACGCCTTGATCTTGAGTCACAACGAGATACGGGAACAGGCCGGGTGCCGGTGTGCTCCCGACACGGATGATCCGGCTTCAAATGGAGTGAGTTATTTCGAGGAGAAACTCCCCGGCGGGACGATTCGCCCCGCCGCACATCTCAGCTCTCGGAAGGAGGTTCCTTGAGCTTTTCTCTCAGTGTCTTACGGTCGATGCCCAGGATCTCGGCGGCTTTCGTCTTGTTGCCGTTCACTTCAGCCAGCACCAGGCGAATGTGCTCCGACTCCACGTCGGCCAGCGTCCGGCCTCCGCTGCTCTGTTTGAGCGCGGAGAAGCGCAGAAGCGTCGGCAGGTCGTGCACGTCGATTACGTCCCCCTCCGTCATGACGACGAGGCGCTGGATCACGTTTTGAAGTTCACGCACGTTGCCCGGCCAGTTGTAGTGCAGGAGCACCTGAAGGGCCTGGTCGGAAAAGTCGGGCGGCTTCCGGCCGGCTTCGGCGGCTAACTTCGCCACGAAGTGGCGCGCCAGCACGAGCACGTCTTCGCCCCGTTCGCGCAGGGGCGGCAAGTGGACGGCCACCACATTGAGCCTGTAAAAGAGGTCCTCGCGGAAGACTCCTTTCTTCAGAATGTCCGGAAGGTCCTTGTTGGTGGCCGCGATGATCCGAACGTCCACCAGGCGCGGCTTCGTCGAGCCCACCATGAGCACCTGTTTGTCCTCCAGCACCCGCAGGAGTTTCACCTGCATGGTGAGGCTGGTTTCGCTGATCTCGTCTAAGAAGATCGTTCCGCCATCGGCCGCCTGAAAGAATCCGGCGCGGGACTCCGTGGCCCCGGTGAACGCGCCTTTCATGTGGCCGAACAACTCGCTCTCGAGCAGGCCCTCGGGAATTCCTCCGCAGTTGACCGCGACGAAGGGGGCCGAGGCGCGGGGGCCGGTGTAATGGATGGCGCGCGCCACCAGCTCCTTGCCGGTTCCGCTTTCTCCCGTGATGAGCACGGTGGCCGACGTGTGGGCGGCCTTTTCTACAAGCTGCAGCACTCTCTTAATTTCGGGGGACAGCCCGCGCAGGCCGTACCGTCCGCCGAAGTCGGCCGCAGGTTCGTTACGCCCGGCGCGTCGCAACCGGAGTTTCTCCAGGGAGCGCAACACCGCCGACTGCAGTTCGATGTCGGTGAACGGCTTGGCCAGGTACTCTTCGGCTCCCGTCTTCACCGCGGCGACGGCACCTGCCACAGAGGCGTAGCCGGTGACCATGATGACTTCAGTGTCCTCGCAGTTCTCGCGCACGTGGCGCACCAGTTCGAGCCCGGTGGACCCCGGCATTTTGAAATCTGTGATCACCAGGTCGACGTGAGTCTGCGCCAAAACGCGCAGCGCTTCTTCCACTCCGGGCGCCGTGAAGACGCGGTAACCCCATCCCTTGAGCGTACGCTCGAGTACCTCAAGGGTGACCCGTGAATCGTCGACGGCCAGGACGCTGGCCGATTCTTCAGGCGCTCTCAAGGTCGCCCTCCTCCGCAAGTCCGGCCGCAGCTCGCACGGGCAGCTGCACTTCAAACGTGGCCCCGTGGCCGGGTGAGCTCTCCACCTGGATGTCTCCGCCGTGGGCTGTAACGATACCATGGGACACCGACAGCCCCAGCCCCGTGCCCTCCTGCGCCTTGGTGGTGAAAAAGGGCATGAAGAGCTTGCGTTTCACGTGCTCGGTCATGCCGGTCCCGGTGTCCTGCACACACAGAACGACGCGGGCGCCCTGCGGGCGGGTGGTCACGGTGAGGG
>DAIOGN010000210.1:0-3713 GCA_036745245.1 Candidatus Zixiibacteriota bacterium | reverse complement strand
CGTAGATCACGTCGATCAGGTCGGAGAGCGGGTTGGTTACGCCGGTGGCCGTTTCGTTATGCGTGATGAACACGGCCTCGTACGGGGGCGCCGAACTCAGATGGGCCTCCAGATCGGCCGCCGTGAAGCCCTGCCCGGGCGGTTTCTCCAGCTTCACGGGCTCCTTGCCCCAGGCCTGGGCCATTTTGAACCAGCGCGACGAGAACGACCCGCACACCAGGTGGAGCGAGCGCTTGTTCACGAGGCTGCCCACGGCCGCCTCCATGAGTCCGCTGCCGGAAGAAGTTGATATAATGATCCGATGTTCGGTCTGGAATACCGCTTTGAGACCAGCCTCGCACTGCTTATGAATCTCTGACATCAGGGACTCGCGATGGCCGATGACCGTGCGTGCTTGTGCGGCCAGGACATCGGGATGAACCCAGCTCGGGCCCGGTATGAAGCGTATCACTGTGTCGCCGTGCTCTGCCATGTGAGGTAACATATCAAACCTCACCGCCTCTGGCAAAGGTCGGCCTCACGCCCCGTCGAAGTTCAAGAATACTGATCGAATGCCCTCCAGGCCTTTCTCTGTGAACGAACTGTACTTCACCCTGCAGGGTGAAGGGGATCGTACGGGTCGTCACGCCGTGTTCTGCCGCTTCGCGTGGTGCAATCTCTGGAGCGGTCTGGAGAAAGACCGCCCGACTGCGCTTTGCACCATCTGCGACACCATGTTTGTGGGCATGAAGGGCCCCGGAGGCGGAGTCTTCAATTGCCCGGAACGCCTGGCCGATGCGATTCTCGCGATGTGGCCCAGCGGGCAGCAGGATCCCTACGTGGTGTTCACGGGGGGCGAGCCCTTGCTGCAACTCAACGAGGAACTGGTGGCGGCCTGTCACGAGCGGCAATTGGAAGTGGCCATTGAAACCAACGGAACCCTCCCGGTTCCGGCCGGCGTGGACTGGATCTGCGTGAGCCCCAAAGTCACCAGCATGTGGGTGCAGAAATCGGGACACGAATTGAAGCTGCTCTATCCGTTTACGATCCCGCCCACCGGGCTCACGGACCTCGATTTCGAACATTTCTTCATTCAGCCGGTGGACGGAGCCGACATCAAGCGCAATACGGAACTGGCCGTCGCCTTTTGCGCCGACAATCCGATCTGGCGGGTCTCCCTGCAAACACACAAGCTGATGGGCATGCCCTGAGTCCATGGCAGATCGCTGGGAGGTGTTCACTGAGATCAGCTTTGAGTCGGCGCACTTTCTTCCGGAGGTGCCCGAGGGTCACAAGTGTCGGCGGCTGCACGGACACTCCTTCCGCGTACGCGTGTTTCTCGCGGACAGCCGCCTCGCGCGCGAAGGCTGGGTGGAGGACTTCGCGGTGCTGAAGTCGCGCCTGGAGCCGCTTCGCCAGCAGCTGGATCACCGCCTGCTCAACGAAATCGTTGGGCTGGAGAATCCCACGAGCGAACAGCTGGCGGCCTGGATCTGGCCGCGGGCCAAATCGGTGTTGCCCAATCTTCACTGCGTGGAAGTTTTGGAAACCTGCACGTCGGGCTGCCGCTTCTTCGGCAGCTAAGTCCGCCCGTTACGGCGCGGGCGCGGAACCAGGTGCGGGCGCGGCCCCGGTGGCGGGAGGGGCCAGAATCGGAAATTCTTTCAACAGCAGGGCCACCTTGGTCGAGTCGGCCCCGCGAGCCAGGGCCGTGTCGAAGGCTGCACGGGCCTCAGAGAGCCGCTTCCCCTCGGCATGATCTCGCGCCAGCTCCAGGTATGTGTCGGCCGGCGCCTCGGGCCGGGCCGCCGCCTGCGTGAGCCACCGGGTGGCCTCCGCCGCCTCACCGCGGTCCCGGTAATAGTTGGCCAGTGCCAGCTGAGGCACGTACTGGAGGCTGTCTTCCTCCAGCGACTCGAACCAGAGACCCGCCGCACGACCCTGATCGCCTTCAAAGTAGTACGCGCGGCCCAGTTCGTTGAGAATCGCTGGATTGTGCGGGTCGAGGCCGTCAGCTACCACTAGATAGGTGAGGGCGCTGTCGAACTGGCCCATGTTGTTGAGGATGAAGCCGATAAACATCCACGGCGAGGGAATCCGCGGATCGCGCCGGATGATTTCCTGACACAGCGCCGCAGCTTCGTGCTGCTTGTTATCCCGGAACAGATAGTTCAATTCCTCGCGCATGGCTTCCTCGGGGTAGTGTTCCCTGCGGAAGTCCTCGAGCCGGCCATAGATCGCCGTGGTGTTGCGTTCGAGGAGATATTTTCCCACCGAGATCACGCCGGTACGGCTGCGCACCGGGTCGAGCGCGAAGTAGTTCATCGCCTGACGCACGGCCGCTTCCGGCCTGGTCTGCACCCAGGCGCGGCCCGCCAGGGCCGCAAGCGACACCGACGCGCACAGGAATGCGGCTGTGATCCCGCGCGGAGACGGCCTCGAGAGCACCCGGTAGTACAACCATGCGGCCAGCGGCACGCCCGCCAGGGCGAAACGGTCCCAGCTGCGAGGCATCCCGAGGGGCGGATCCACGCAGTATACGGCCAGCCACGTGACCACTGTGGTGAACGCCAGAAATACGCTTGTCGCATCGCCTGGCTCGCGCCTGACGCCTCTCAGGAACACAAGAGCCACGAGAATCGCTGGAACGAGGAGCACGAGCAGGTTGAGAACATCCACCACGTGAGGCACGGAGAAGAGCGTGTAGCCCTTCACCGTGAGGCGATCGCGGAACAGCGGCACCAGCGAGAGGCGGAAACCCATGTTGGATGCGTAGAGCCGAACGAGGAAGAACAGGAAGGCGCCGGCTGCTCCAGCACTCAGCACAACGCGGAGCCAGTACGAGGCGCGCTTCCACACTGAACCAGCTGCGCGTTTCGCCACCAGGAGATACAAAAGCGGGGGGAGCAGACACCACCCGAGGGGATGAGCCAGGACGGCGACGAGGAAGGCCACCACCGGTGCCCACAGGCTGGCTCTGCCCTTGAGGCACGCAGCCCCGGCGCACACAAGCGCGAATGTGGCCAGCACCAGAAGCGCGTGGTCCTCCACGTACCCGAAGAAGATGAGCATGGAGCCCACCGTCAGAAGACCCAGAGCGAACGCAAGTGCGCGATAGCCGGAGTCGAAAATCTTCCAGGCGTAGAACGCCACCAGGTACGCGCACGCCGCACCACACAGCACGGTGACCAGCTGATAGGCTCGCAACGCACCGGTGGGTTCACCCCACACGGCGGCCACGGCTTTGACGATGGGCTGCATCAGTCTGAACTCGAGCACGCTGCGCAGTTTCAGAGTGGCCAGCCACTCGAGCTTTCTGGCTCCGTCACCCAGGAAATGCGTACGATCGAGGAGCGCTACGCAGATGGCAGCGGCGCCCAGCGCAAACCACATCGGCCTGATCGTGAGGCCCGTGACCTCCTGGCCCGCACGCTCCCAGCGAGGGGCGAATACGAACCACACGAGCACGCAGAACACGATGGCCAGTCCCACCACCGCCGCACGCTCGGTGGGAGGAAGAGGGGAGAGCAGTCCCAGCCCCCACACACGCCACCCGGGAACAAACGAGCAGGCGGCCCAGGCCAGAAGCGTGATGAGCAGGGCGAGCCGGGTGCCGTTGGCCAGCGTGTCATTGCCGACGTTCACGGAGAAGGAGGCTGCTTCCTGTCCGGCCGCCAGCGTCAACGAGCGCGGGAACTGCAAGAGCGGACCATTGCTCGCCGACAGGCTCACGG
>DAIOGN010000209.1:372-3790 GCA_036745245.1 Candidatus Zixiibacteriota bacterium | reverse complement strand
TCGCCTCCTCAAACCCCAGGCGCAGCTCATGCCTGCGCACGGGCCAGAGCGCGCGAACGCGCTCGGGCCACTCCATGATGGTGATGCCGAGATCGTAGTATTCACGCGGGTCGATGGCGCGCAACTCCGCCGGATCGGAGAGCCGGTAGAAGTCGAAATGATACACCGGCCACCGGCCCTCGTACACTTCGAGGATCGTGTACGTGGGCGAGACCACGCTCTCGGAAACGCCCAGTCCGCTCGCGAGCCCGGAAGCGAGCGTGGTCTTGCCTGCCCCCAAAGGTCCGAACAGGAGCACCACGTCGCCGCGTTCCAGTCGGCCGGCGTAGGACACACCAAACGCCACCGTGTCCTCCGTGCGCGGCAGAAGGGTCTTCACAGCCGCTTGGGAAGGAGCACCGCCACGGGCAGCACCATTTCCTCAAGCGAGATGCCGCCGTGCTGAAAGGAACCGCGGAACTGCCGTTCGTACTCGTGGAAATTGGTCTGATACACGAAGTAGTAATCCTCACGCGCGAAGATGTAGTTGGTGTAGCGCGAGAAGCGCGGGAGCCTGTAGGACTCGGGCTGCTCCACTTTCACGGCCGCGCGCAGGTCGCAGCCGAGATTTTCGCCGTACTTGTAGCGCAGGTGCGTGGACGCATCGCGTCGTCCGCGGGCCACCGTGCCCTTGCCGCCCAGGATGGCCCCGTGGTCGGAGGTGATGACCACCTGGCAGTCCCAGCGCGCCAGCTGCTTGAGCACATCGTACAGGGACGAGTGCTGAAACCACGATTTCATGAGCGTGCGGAACGCCGCCTCGTCGGGCGCCATCTCCTTGAGAATGTCCGAGTCCGACCGGCCGTGTACCAGGTGGTCGATGAAATTGTACACCACCGACACCAGGGGCGCGTCGCGATAGCTGTCGAGTTTGCGCGCCAGGTTCTCCCCTTCCGCCAGGTCGAGCACCTTGATGTATTTCGCCTCCCCGTTCAGCTTGAGCTTCAACGTCTCGAGCTGAAGATCCAGCAACTGGCGCTCGTTGCGGTTGCGTGACGCCTCGGTGGTGTCGGGCTGCCAGGCGTCGGGGTACAGCTTGGCCACTTCGTCGGGGAACCGGCCGGCAAAGAGCGCATTTCTGGAGAAGGGCGTGGCCGTGGGAAGGATCGAGAAGTGGTACGAGCGCTCCACCCGGAAGTCCTCGGCGATGAGCGGTTCGAGAGCCATCCACTGGTCGAGCCGCATGCAGTCGATGACGATGAAGAAGACCTGCCGGCCCTGCTTGAGCGGCTCCACCAGGTGGTTTTTCACCACGTCCACCGACAGGGGCGGCCCTTCCTCTGCACGGGACAGCCAGCGGGGGTACACCCGTTCGATGTACCGGGAGAAATCCAGATTCCAGTTCTTCTTGTGTTCGCGATGCGTCTCCTCCAGGCCCACGCCCCGATGCTGGTCGATGTCGATGTCCCACTGGCAGTGCAGTTTGTGTACCTCGATCCAGTCCGACCACGACAGCCCGGAATCCTTGAGCACTTCCAGCCGATGGAAGTCCTGCACGTACTTGCGGGAGAGATGGTCCTCGCGGATTTTGTTGCGTTCGAGAATGCGCTTGGCCACCGACAGCACCTGCGACGGATTCACCGGCTTCACGAGGTAGTCGTCGATCTTCTGGCCGATGGCCTGCTCCATCAGGCTCTCCTCCTCCGACTTGGTGACCATCACCACCGGGATGTTCGGGCGCACCTCCTTGAGTTTCTCCAGCGTGGCCAGGCCGTCCATGCCGGGCATCACCTCGTCCAGGAAGATCAGATCGAAGCTCTCCTTCTGAACCCGCTCGAGGGCGTCGTGGCCGGAGGGCACGCCTTCCACCTCGAAGCCGCGGCCCTCCAGAAACAGCAGGTGCGGTTTCAAAATCTCGATTTCGTCATCCACCCAGAGTATTCGATGCTTCTGCATCCGCTCTCCTCAAACTATGTAGGCCGGTTCGTGCTCAGGCGTGCACGGGAATGGTCATGGAAAATGTGGTGCCAGATTCGGGCGAACTCTCCTCCACCCAGATGCGGCCGCCGTGGTACTCCTCCACGATGCGACGCGCGAGGGTGAGGCCGAGGCCCCAGCCGCGGCGCTTCGTGGAGAACCCGGGCTTGAACACGTGAGGTAAATCCGGCGCGGGGATCCCCTTGCCATTGTCTTTCAGGGAGAGCTTGATGCGCCCGTCGCCCACCGTCTTTCCTGTGAGCACGACACGCCCGTTGCGCGGGTCCACCGCCTCGAGCGCGTTTTTTACGAGGTTCTCGATCACCCAGCTGAACAGCTCGGGATTGATATCGGCCTCCGGCAACGGCTCGAAGTCTCCTTCGATCGTGACGCCGTCGCCTTTGTGCGGCAGGCGCTTCCGGTAGTAGTAGAGAACCTCTTCGCAGAGCGACACCAGATCCGTGGGTCGCCGGTCGGGCACGGATCCGATCTGCCCGAAGCGGTTGGCCACGCGCTGAAGCCGTGTGATGTCGCTCTCCATGTGCGCGGCAATCTGTGCGGGCGACTCCGCCGAGCCGTCGCGAAGCAGCTGAAGCCAGCCGAGAAGCGATGAAATGGGCGTTCCCAGCTGGTGCGCCGCCTCCTTGGCCATGCCCACCCAGATGTAGTTCTGCTCGCTCTCCTTGATGTTGCGAAATCCGAAGAACGAGACGCCGACGAACACCGACACCAGAGCCACCTCGATGATCGGGATCCACCGCAGCCGGCTGATGAGCGGAGAGTCGTCGTAGAAGAAGTAGTTGATCACCTGGTCCTGGTAGGTGATGGGCACGGCGCCCTTCTCGCGCTCCATGTGCACGATGCGCTCGGCCACCTTCGCGCGCGCTTCGTCCGTGGAGGCGGTGTCCTCGATGCCCGGGAGGTTGCGCCAGTACAGCGGGCGCTTGTTCGCGTCGGCCACCACGATGGGAAACCGCGACTTCTTGATCACCTCGTCGAACACCACGGAGGTCTCGAGCCCCGAGGAGGCTTCCGAGCCCGCCCAGCGCCACAGCGCGGCGGAGGTGTTCACGATCCGCTGGGCGTCGGTGCGAAGCTTGTCGATGATCTGCTGCGTGTAGTAGAAAAACACCCCGACGATCACCACGGGCGCGAAGATGAGAAACCCCTTGAAGACGAGCGGTACGCCCTTGTACGTGCGCTCCCGACCCATGCGTGTGGCCATATCCGCCATGATACGCCGCATCGGGCGCTCCCGGCATCAGGATTTGCTGTGGGAGACCGGATCGAGCCCCAGGCGCGGGCACGACCACGAGTGGGGGAGGCTACTGACGCTTGCGGCCGACGCCCGAGCGCTTGCGGGACGTAGCGGCCTTTCTGCGCTGTGCGCGCCGCTTCACGCGGGCGACTTCCTGCCGGAGCATGCTCTCGTCGCCGCCGCGCGAAACGCCGCCTCCTGCGT
>DAIOGN010000209.1:0-362 GCA_036745245.1 Candidatus Zixiibacteriota bacterium | reverse complement strand
GGTGACGCTCTGGCGCTCGGGGGCCAACAACGCACGTGCGAACACTTCATCCACGCGTTCCACCATGTGAAACGTCATGTCGCGCCGGATTTCGTCGGGCACCATCTGGAGGTCTTTTTCGTTTTCACGCGGAATGATGATCTCGAGCATGCCGGCGCGGTGCGCCGCCGCCACCTTCTCCTTGAGTCCGCCCACGGCGATGATCTTGCCGCGAAGGGTCACTTCGCCCGTCATGGCCACGTCGTGGCGAATCGGGCGATTGCTCATGACGGACGCGATCACAATCGTCACGGTGACGCCCGCCGAGGGGCCGTCTTTCGGGATCGAGCCCGAGGGGAAGTGGATGTGCACGTCGCAATTTT
>DAIOGN010000208.1:1336-3887 GCA_036745245.1 Candidatus Zixiibacteriota bacterium | reverse complement strand
AACGTCAGGCGTGTGGAGATGCGCACAGGCGGGTCAGGGAGCGGCTGGAGTTTCCGTGTATTTGTATCCCACCGACTTCACCGTCACGATGCGGTCGGCGATCTCGGGCAATTTGTCGCGCAGGTGATTGATGTGCACGTCCACGGTGCGAGCGCCCCCCACGTAGTCGAATCCCCACACCATGTCGAGCAGCTGCGAACGGCTGAAGACGCGCCCCTTGCCCGACACCAGGCAGGAGAGCAGCCCGAATTCGCGGCTCGAAAGCCGCACAGGTCGTTCGTGGAGCCACACTTCGTGGCGCGCCTGATCGATGGCCAAAGGGGGGCTGTCCAGCCGTTCCGCGGCCGTCTCGGTGCGCGCCTCGCGCCGGAGGAGCGCTTTCACGCGGGCCGAAAGCTCTCGGGGTGAGAACGGTTTGGTGAGATAGTCGTCGGCTCCCAGTTCGAGCCCGAGCACGCGATCCACTTCCTCCGATTTGGCGGAGAGCATAAGAACCGGAATTCGCGCCGTGCGCTCGCCCTGGCGGATTCTGCGGCATACTTCCAGGCCGTCTATGGAGGGAAGCATGACGTCGAGCACCACAAGGTCGGGCGGATCCCGCTGGATCAGCTCGAAGGCCGAATGGCCATCCGCCACGGTGCGAACCTGGTAGTGATCCTTTTCCAGAGTCAGTCGCAAAAGCTTTGAAATGTCCGGGTCGTCCTCGACGATCAGGATTTTGCGGGCCACGATGACCAGAGTGTCGTGCATAACCCATTGCCGGGCAAGGTGTAAAGATCGATGGAGCTCAGGCCAACCACCTTTCCGTGACAGAATGTCACGACCTGGACGGCCGAAGGCTGCCGATCGGTCGGTCAACTTCATAAGCACGGGGAAGTTAGAGCCTTCATTCGGCGCCGCTTTAGCGAGGATAATCGGCCCTCTTGCCGATACTCCTGAGAGGGTGGTCCCGTTCATGACAAAGACACTACGAAGCTCCGCCGTGGCGGTGTGTTTCGCGCTCTTTCTCTGCGAATCGGCCATGGCAGGCGATCTGTTTGGCGTGGTCACGCGCAAGGGTGTGACGGCTCAGCCGGCGCCGGCGGCCCGACGTTACCGCACGACGGGCGTCGAGCAGAGCGCACTGAAGGAAGCGGAGCAATGCAACTGCAATCCATCCCTGTACGCCGTGGTGTCTTTGTGGTCGGACCGTGCCCCGGCACGTCGCGCCACAGGAGCAAGGCCCACCATGGCGCAGAAAGACAAGCGCTTCGTACCCACCGTACTCGCCGTGCAGGTGGGCGACACCGTGTCATTTCCCAACATGGATCCGTTTTTCCACAACGTGTTCTCCTACTCCAAGGTGAAGAGATTCGATTTGGGTCGCTACGACGAAGGGGAGAGCGCGGACGTAGTGTTCGACAAGCCCGGCGTGGCCCAGGTGTACTGCGAGATCCACAGTTCCATGCGCGCCTACATCCACGTGTTCGACACGCCGTACTTCACCGTCTCCGATGAGCAGGGGCGCTTCAAGGTGGACAGTGTACCTGCCGGCACCTATCACATGCGCGTGTGGCAGGAGGGCCTGCCCGACCTGGAACGGGACGTCACGGTTCCGGCAGATTCCTCTTTTGTGGAAGTGGCGCCTTGACCTGGTCGCTTTCGCTCACGCGCCGGTACCTGCTGTTTCTGGGCCTGGTCATCGTCACGCTGCTCGGTGCGTCGTACCTCATCACCTCCGGGGTGATCTCCGACGGGCTCACGGATCTGTTCGAACAGCGGCTGGGGCGCTCGCGGATCGTGCTGGATCAGTACGCCGAGGTGCGCATGATGACGCGCGCCAAGGAACTGGAAGCCGTCACCTCGTCGCCTCGCTTCCAGGCGGCGCTCGCCACAGGCGATCCCGGCACCGTGGCCGCGGAGGCGCCGCTCTACGCCGGCATGCTCGGAGCGGATCTGTTCGTGGTGGCCGACGCCGCTGGTGTCATCACGTTCGACCATCCGCATCTCGACGTGCAGACGGCTGCACACATCCGCTCGCTGTTCCTGAGGACGCACGAGCCCTACACGGCCCACTATCTGCGCGTGAACGGCGACTACTACGAACTCCTCGTGTCGCCCGTCGTCACGGGCGACGGCTTTCCCATCGGCACCCTGGCGGCGGGGGGACAATTCTCAGCCTCCGTGTTGGAAGATCTGAGAAGGCTCACCGGCTTCGACGTGGTGATCTCGGATCACGAGCAGGTGATTGCGCATACTCAGTCGGTGGTGGTGGACAGCTGGATCTCCTCCGGGGGGGCGGGAGCGCAGTCGCTCCGGCACGACAATATTCAGATCGCACGACACGGCAGCCGCACCGTCATGTCGCTCTCCCTGGCCAGCAAGCCGTTCAACGCCACCGTGACCTTTTTGGGATCGCCCGATGAGTGGCTCGCCCCCATCGAAGAGCGGATCTCGTGGCTGCTCCTGCTTCTCGCTTCGGCCGGCGGGCTTCTGGCAATGCTTACGATCTACATGTTCACAGAGCGGCGCATCGGCCGGCAGGTGAACCTGCTCGTCCGGGGCGCAGAGC
>DAIOGN010000208.1:0-1326 GCA_036745245.1 Candidatus Zixiibacteriota bacterium | reverse complement strand
CGAACTCGGGTATCTGGCCCGCGAACTGGAGACCATGAGGCTTCGCCTGAAGCAGCAACGACAAGCTCTGGAGGAGGAACACAAGGCGCGCGTGAATTCCGAGCGTCATGCGGCCATCGGCCGGCTCGCCACGGGCATCATTCACGACTTCAAGAATCCCATGACGGTGATCCGCGGCAGCGTGGACCTGCTCGAGCTGAAGCAGGGCCAGGGGGACATGTCGAAGTACTACCACAACATCAAGTCGCAGGTGGAACGCATGGGCCAGCTGGCACGCGACATTCTCGAATTCAGCAAGGGACGCGTGCTTCTGGAGCCCACGTCAGTGTGCATGGGCACCTTCATGGACGAACTGCTGGAAGGCCATGAGGCGGCCTTCGATCACGCAGACCTCACCCTGGCCCGGGAAGGCGCCGCCGACCTGCACGCCTGGTTCGACCCGCTCCGCCTGCGCCGCGTGATCGACAACCTGCTTTCCAATGCACGCGAAGCGCTGCCCGCGGGCGGCCGCGCCCTCGTACGGTGGCACACGAGCGGCGCCTGGCTACGCATCGAGGTGGAAGACAACGGTCCGGGCATCCCGGCCGAGATTCGTGACAGCCTGTTCGAGCCCTTCGTAACGAGCGGCAAGCAGGGTGGCACGGGGCTGGGACTCGCGATTTCGCACAAGATCGTGGAGGATCACGGCGGAAGGCTCACGGTGGAGTCGGACTCGTCGTGGGGAACCCGATTTACAATCGCCCTCCCGTCGGAGGTGCCGGTGGAACAGATGCACCAGGAGCAGACAGCATGAAGCGCATCCTCACATCCGCGGCTCTGGTGGCCGCTTTCGGACTGGGTCCGTGGGTTGCACACGCGATCGCGCAGGTGAACATCGGCGGCGAAGTGGCCACGACGTTCCGCGACACGGAAAAGACCGACTTCAGCAACCGGACCTTCATGAACTATTCCAATTTCAACACCTTGCGCGCGCGTGTGTACATCGATGCCGAGGCGGCGGAGAACGTGAGCGTGTTCACACAGATCCTGGTGGACACCTGGGAGTTCACCCTGTACGGAGCCTACGCACGCATCGAGCCGTTGATCGGATCGTACGTGAGCGCACAGGTGGGGCTGATTCCGCACCCGATCGGCGCCTGGGGCGAGCGCACCTACCAGATGGAGAATCCGCTCATCGGCACGCCGTTGACGTACAACTACCACTCGGCCTTCGTGCCGCGGAGCGGCGATTCTCTCCGAACGGTGGACGACCTGTGGGCCACGCTCGACAATCGCTCAAACGGCGGCCTGCCGGTGATTTACGACGCCTGCTGGAACACGGGCGCG
>DAIOGN010000207.1:0-3894 GCA_036745245.1 Candidatus Zixiibacteriota bacterium | reverse complement strand
AACATTCTCCTTATTCAAGACCCCGCCTGGGCGCGGATCGGTGGGTTCATTATGGTGTGTGACAAGTCCCAAGTTAGACGGACGGACGCGGCGGTCAAGACGGCAGCCCCCGGGCCGGATGTGAGTGCCCCGGCCGGGCAGGTATTGCGCGAGCGTGCCTTCGGGCTCACCTTGGTCCGCATGCGGATTCCCGGACCGTTCTTCACCCTGCCCAATCTGCTGTCCATCTCCAGAGTGCTCGCTCTGCCCGTATTCCTGTGGTCGCTCTCCACACCCGGGTACACGGGTCTGGCGGTGGGCCTTTTATTGTACGCCATCAGTTCCGACCTGGCCGACGGTTATCTGGCCCGCCGATTCAACGCACAATCGGAGTGGGGTCGCATTCTCGATCCGCTCGCCGACAAGCTCACGTCGGGTGCGGCCCTGGTGTTCTGTTATTTCGAACGAGGTCTGCCCGCCTGGATTCTCCTGCTGGTTGTGGGACGTGACCTGGCGATTCTGGCCCTGGCCCCTTGGTGGGCGGCGCGACACGGCCGGGTTCCGGAATCTCTGTGGTGGGGACGCCTGGCGGCCCTGTCGGTGGGGGTCCTCCTGCTCGCGTACCTGTTCGAGATTCGCTGGGCGCAGGGCGTCCTGCTTGCCGCAGTTACCACTTTGGTATTGATATCCTCGGTGCAGTACGCGCTGCGCCTGAGATCCCATGCTCACTGAACTGCGGCTTTCGGACTTCGCCCTGGCCGACTCGCTGGTCTTCGAACCGGCCCCCGGATTGTTGGCCGTCACCGGGGAGACCGGGTCGGGCAAATCGCTTCTGGTGAACGCGCTCGCATTCGTCACGGGTCAGCGTGCTCCATCCGAATTCGTTCGCTCAGGCGCCGCACGCTGCGAAGTGACGGCCGCGTTCCGGGTGAACCAGACCGAGCCATTCACTGAATGGCTCGACGGATCCGAGCCCGTGTTGATTCTCCGACGCGAGCTCACACTGGAAGGGAAGAGCCGGGGCTGGATCAACGACCGGCCCGTGCCCTTGGGCGCCCTCAAGCGCGCAGGACTTCACCTCTGCGATCTGCACGGTCAGAATCAGCACCAGGGTCTGCTCGATCCGGCCTCGCACGCAGCCTTCCTCGATGGCTTCCTCTCGGGCCCGGCGAAAGCTCACTACGAACGCGCCTTCGATCTGTGGACCTCCTGTCGCGACACATTGCGCACCCACCGGGAGACGTTCTCCTCGTCGCTCGAGCAGAAGGACTTCTGGGAGTTCCAGCGCGGCGAACTGGAACGCGTGAACCCGAGGCCGGGTGAGTACGAGGAGTTGGAGGCGCGGCGGGCGAAACTGAAAGCCGGCGAGCAAATGTCTCAGCTTCAGGAAGGGCTGCTCCTGGAACTCTCCGATTCCGAGGCCGGGCTCATCCCGCGGCTCGCTCGCCTCCTGACGCGCCTGGAGAGCACAGGCCACACCGAGTGGGGGCCGCATCTGCGAACTGCGCTCGAAAGTCTCCAGGAAGCAGAACGCACTCTCGGTCGCACCGCGTGGGAGCCCGACGCCCCCGACATGACGCTCGAGCACATCGAACAACGCCTGCATGCGCTCTACAGTCTCAAGAAGAAATTCGGCGGCTCGCTGGAGGCGGCTATGGCGCAGCGCGAAAAGCTGGCTGCGAATCTCAGATTTCTCGAGGACGCGGCAAACGAACAGGTGCGGCTCGAGCGCGAAGAAGCGGGAGCGGCGTCCCGGCTCTCGAGTGCGGGGCGTGCGCTCTCGGAGGCTCGAGAACAGGCCGCGTCTCGAATGCGCAAGGCGCTCGCCACACCCCTGGCCGACCTGGGGCTCGGGAAGGACCCTGTGCATGTGCAGCAGGTGGAGCTGCCCTTCGAGCAATGGTTCCGCACCGGCTCCACCGGTGTCGAGTTTCTCCTGGCGGCGAATCCGGGGGAGCGCCCCAAGCCCCTCGCGAAGATCGCTTCAGGAGGAGAGTTGTCTCGCATCATGCTGGGACTCAAGTCGGTGGCCCCCGCCGCACAGCTGGTCGAGACACTGGTCTTCGACGAAATCGACGCGGGGATCGGCGGAGGGACCGCCGCCCGCGTAGCTCACCAATTGAAGGCCCTCTCGTCGGGACGACAGGTCATTGTGATCACACACCTGCATCAGATCGCCGCGCAGGCCGATGCGCACTGCGAAGTGCGAAAGGTGTCGCGGGAAGGCCGTCATGTGCCTGAACTCCGCACCGTGCGCGAGCCCGACCGAGAGGCGGCGCTGGCTCGGTTGATCGCAGGCGAGGAACCCAAACCGCGCGCGGAACGGGCCGCGCGATCCACGCTTCGGAGGGTGCGAAGTGATTGACGCCCTCTTTCGCCGGGCGTAGATTGCGCGCGTGAACAGGGCTCCGGGTCACGGCGAGGTATGGTCGGTTTCCCGGCTGGTACTGGAGGTGAAATCGCTTCTGGCCTCCGGCCTGTCGCCCCTGTGGATCGAAGGCGAGGTATCCAACTACACACGCTCGGCGGCCGGACACCGGTACTTTTCCCTCAAAGACGAAACCAATCAGATACGCTGTGCTCTCTTCAAGGGGCGTGCACGGGAGCTCCGTTTCGAACCCGCCGACGGACAGAAAGTGGTGGCGCTGGGCCGCGTGGACATGTTTGGTCCCCGCTCCGAATTTCAGCTTCTGGTGGATCAGCTCCTGCCCGCCGGCCTTGGCGAGCTCGAGCGTGCGTTTCGTGAACTGTATGAAAAGCTCAAGCGTGAAGGGCTCTTCGAGCCAGGACGCAAGAAGCCGCTACCCGTCTTTCCGCGCAGGGTCGGGGTGGTGACGTCGGCACGCGGGGCAGCCCTGCGCGACATCCTGCAGGTCCTCGCCCGGCGCGCACCGCACGTTGAGGTGGTGGTGGCCGATACGCTGGTCCAGGGCTCCGGTGCGGCGGCAGGCATCGTGCGTTCCATCGAACTGTTCAATCGCGCTGCCCAGGTCGACCTGATCATCGTGGCTCGCGGAGGCGGATCCCTCGAAGATCTCTGGGCATTCAACGAAGAGCCGATGGTGAGGGCCGTCGCCGCGTCCACTCTCCCCACGATCTCAGGTGTGGGTCACGAGATCGACACCACGCTCACCGATCTGGCGGCCGACCTGCGAGCGCCCACGCCGTCCGCGGCCGCCGAACTGGCGGTTCGGTCACGAGAGGAATGGCATAAGCGGATCGATCCGGCGTTTGCGCGCATGCGACTTTCGGTGCGGAAAGCGTTCGACCTGGGGACAACCCGGCTGGCCAACTGTACCGCTCGCTACGGATTTCGCCGGCCGGAAGAGGCCCTGCGCACCTTTGCACAAATCGTCGATGCGCTGGCGGAGCGTCTCGCACGAATCGTGCCGTCCCGTTGGAAGCAGGCCGCTCTTGCGTTCTCCACGCTGGGCGGTCGACCCGTGTTCAAGGCCCCCCTGCAGCCTCTCGAGCCTCGCCGCGCGCGGGTGGATCAGGCGTCGCAGCGCCTGTTGACGGCGTGGCAGCCCTTTTTGGCCTCCGGTCGGGAGCGTCTGGCGCACAACAGCGGCAGTCTCGATGCGCTCTCACCCCGGGCCGTACTCGACCGCGGGTACGCCGTGCTGCTTTCACCGGCCGGAGGCGTGGTGTCCTCACTCGACCAGGTGGAAGTGGGAGCACCGCTCAACGCGGTGATCAAGGGGGGACAATTGTCCACGCGTGTGATATCCAAGGAGAGCAAGCCATGGTGGCCGTGAAAGCAGCGGGTCTGCCGTTCGAAAAAGCGCTGGAACGGCTCGAAGCGATTGTCGGCAAACTCGAGTCCGGTGAGGTGCCGCTCGCCGAAGCCGTGAAGCTGTACGAAGAGGGAATTGCGCTGCGCGCGCGCTCCCAGGCTCTGCTCACCGACGCCGA
>DAIOGN010000206.1:0-3938 GCA_036745245.1 Candidatus Zixiibacteriota bacterium | reverse complement strand
GTACGGCCACGGGCAATTTCAGTATGAAATCGTCCATCCCACCACGGACGACGAAGAGTCCGAAGCGCAGGGCTACGGCGTGCAGCCTTTCCAGGCCAACGTGTACGAGGCCGACAAGGTGGAGCTCAAGCGCATCTATCTCGGGCTGGTGTTCATCCATGCCGATCGCCAGGAACCGCTGGCCGCGGTGACCTCCACGGAGGGCCTGGAGTTTCAGCTCACCAGCGCCATGCGCCGCGTGACGCGGCAGTCTCTGGGCAACGTGGGCATCGTGGCCGCCACGGGCGGACCGTCCCTGGCCGAGGGACTGTCGAGCCTGCAACAGCTCGTGTCGCGCGAATACCGTATCCGCGAAGTCGATCTGACGGCGGCCGCCGTGCCGTCCGACATCACCACGCTTCTCGTGGTGGGCCCCCGGCAGAACCTGTCGGACACCGTGCTGTGGCGGATCGATCAATACGTGATGCGCGGCGGTCCGGCGATGTTCTTCCTGGAGGGCGGCGAGGCCAATCTTCAGGCCGGCCCGCAGCAGGGGGGCGGCATTGCGTTCCCCATCAGCACCAACGTCGATTCTCTGGCGCTGCACTACGGCGCCGCCCCGCGTCCCGAGTACGTGATGGACCAAAGGCACAATCAGGTGCAGGCGATGCAGACTCTGGGCGTCTTCCAGATTCCCGTGGCCATCCCGTACCCGCTGTTCGTCCAGGGGTCCCGCGGGGGAGCGGATCACCCCCTCAGCCGCGAGCTGGATCGCGTGGACATGCTGTTCGCCAGTCCGCTGGACATGAAACCGTCGGCCAACGTGACGGCGGCCGTGGTGGTGCAGTCGTCGCCCCGCTCGGGCACGCGCAAACTCCCCACGATGGTGATGCCGCCGCTCGAGGAGACGCCCTCCGACTACGCCACGCCCGATTTGCCCATGGCGGTCGCCCTGGAGGGAACGTTCAGGAGTTTCTGGGCCGACTCGAATCTGTCTCTCCCACCCTATGGTCCGGCGGGCGACTCGTCGTTTACCGTCGCCTCGGCCGATGCCCGCATTCTCGTGGTGGGAGACGCCGACTGCGTCAGCGACCAGGGACTCGGCCGCAACCAGTTCAATCAGGTGTTTGTGCTCAATGCCCTCGACTGGCTGTCACGCAACGATCTGCTCATCGCGTTGCGTTCCAGGCAGGTGGAAGACCGGCCGATCGAAGCGCTCGAGCCCGGTGCGCGATCGAGAATCAAATGGGCCAATCTCCTGGGCCCGTCGATGCTGGTGATCGTCGTGGGACTGTACCGCTGGCGAAGGCGTGCGAGGGCCCGTTGATGCACGCGGACACAATGAAAGGCTTCCGTATATGAAAAAAGTGATCTGGCTGGTCGCGGCGCTGGTGGTTCTCCTGGGAGCGTGGTGGTTTTTGGGCCGCCGCGAAGAGTCGCTTCAGCAGGCGGGCGTGCCGCAGGCCACGTCGGTCGACACGCTGACGGTGAACCGCATCATCCTGGAGCGTCACAACGTGCCCTCGATCACGTTCGAAAAGGACGCCGGGGGCTTCTGGACGATCACCGAGCCGGTGGCCGACAAGGCGAACCTCAACCTCGTGGATCAGCTGGAGAAAGGGCTGGCGATGATGAAATTCGTCAACCGCATCTCCGACCGGTCGAGCCAGCACGCAGCCTTTCAGATCGACGACGTCTCCGCGCTGAGGATTCAGGCGTTCGCTGGAGACGTGCAGCAGGCCGACGTGTACCTGGGCAAGGTCACCCCCGACCGCCAGCACGTGTATGCGCGTCTGTCCGGGTCGGATGTGGTCTTTTCAGCCACCGGAGGCGGCGCCCTGGCGGCCATGCGTTCTCGCGACCTCGACAGCTTCCGCAGCCGGGACGTACTCGAACGCGACCCGAATCAATTCGACAGCGTGGACGTGAGATCCGGCGCCTTTGCCTACCGTCTCGTGCGCGTGGATTCGTCCACGTGGGATGTGCGCATCGGTGCCTCCGGCGCGCGGCGCGCGAGCACCGCCGTGGTGGACGGATTCCTGCGGGCCCTCGGTCGCATGAAGGCCTCGGGGTTCCGGCCCGATTCGGTGAACGTGGACTGGGATCGGTCCGACATCGGGATTTCGGCGTGGCTTCTCGGGGAGCCGGAAGTGAAGCTCTCCATGGTGGCCGCTCCCAATGCGAGCTACTACGTGCGCTCCACCACGCGGGAGTACGACCTGGCGGTGTTCGAAAGCGTGTACAAGACGTTTCAGCGGGATCCCAAGGAGTTCCTGGACACGGCCCCACAGGGCAGCTAGCGGCGGCAGGCCGGCCCGGGCCCCGGCGGTTCACCCGCCCAAACGCGGCGTCTCTGGCGAGCGCCGTGTGTGGACAAAATCCATTTGACTCGGGGTCGCCGCGTCCCTAACACTTCCCGCTTAATTTTTTCAACTTCTGCAAGGAGGATCGGGATGGCGAAGAGCGCCAAGGAGATCATTAAACAGATGGACGCGGCCGGCGCGCGTTACGTCCGTCTGCTCTTCACGGATATTCTCGGACGCCTCAAGGGAATGTCCATCACCCGCAGCGAAATTGAAGCCGTGCTGGAAGACGGCCAGGGGTTCGACGGATCGTCCGTCGAAGGGTTCGTGCGCCTCGAGGAGTCGGATCTCATGGCGTGGCCCGACCTGTCCACGTTCCGCGTGATCCCGTGGGAAATCGCCGGGGAGCGCGTGGCCATGATGTTCTGCGACATCAAGAACCCCGACGGCACGCCGTTCGAAGGCGATCCCCGGTACATCCTGAAGAAGCACCTGGCCGTGGCGAAGAAGCGCGGGTACACGTTTTACACGGGCCCGGAGCTCGAGTATTTCTACTTCAAGAATCCCACGAGCACCGAAGTGCTCGACCACGATGGCTACTTCGATTACGACACCGTGGACGTGGGCGCGGTGTTGCGCAAGCGCAGCGTGGCGGCCCTGGAGAAACTGGGCATCCCGGTGGAGTGTGCGCACCACGAGGTGGCTCCCTCGCAGCACGAGATCGACCTGAAGTACCAGGAAGCCCTCACGATGGCCGACTTTGTGCAGCTGTACCGGCTCACGGTGAAGGAGATCGCGCTCCAGAACAACCTCTACGCCACGTTCATGCCCAAGCCCATCTTCGGCCAGAACGGCTCCGGCATGCACACGCATCAGTCTCTGTTCAAAGATGGCAAGAACGCGTTCTTCACCAAGAACGATCCGTACAACCTGTCGGCCACGGCGCGCCACTACGTGGCCGGACTCCTGGAACATGTGCCGGAGTTTACGCTGGTGACCAACCAGTGGATCAACTCGTACAAGCGCATGGTCCCGGGGTATGAAGCGCCGGCCTACGTTTCGTGGGGACGGCGGAACCGCTCGTCGTTGGTGCGCATTCCCATGTACCGCGTGGGCAAGGAGAACGCAACGCGCGTAGAACTGCGCAGCCCCGATCCGGGGTGCAATCCCTACCTGTCGTTCGCCTGCATGCTGGCGTCCGGCCTCGACGGAATGGATCGCAAGCTGCCACTGCGCGAACCCGTGGAAGACAACATCTTCCACATGGACAGCCGCACGCGTCAGCGCCATAAGATCCAGGAGCTGCCCAACTCGCTGGAGAACGCGATTGAGGCGTTCCAGGGGTCCAAGCTGATGCGCCAGGCGGTCGGCGATCACATCTTCGAGTCCTTGATCGAAAACAAGCGAATCGAGTGCGAGAAGTACCGCCTTCACGTGTCGCAGTACGAACTCGACAACTACCTGCCCGTGCTCTAGGTCCGAGTTCACCCCTCCGGGCCCCGCCACCTGGCGGGGCCTTTTTTTTGGCTGCGAGGTGAACCGCGTACATGTCGTCTCATCAAAACAAAGGGCGGGTCCGAAGACCCGCCCCTGTGTCCCTCTGGATCTGTAGAGCCGTGGAAGCCTAGTTACAGCTGGCCGCCATCGGGCTTCCGG
>DAIOGN010000205.1:0-4121 GCA_036745245.1 Candidatus Zixiibacteriota bacterium | reverse complement strand
GGCGCGGGCAGGGCCGATACACACGTCCTGGTCGGCGAAGCGGACGTGCAGGCTGTCCCGGTCGGCCTCCGAGTAAACGGCTACCGTACCGATGCCCAGCTCCTTGCAGGCCCGGATCACCCGGAGGGCTATTTCACCCCGGTTTGCGATGAGGATTTTCTTGAACATAGGCGTTACAGGTTTGACCAGGAAAGCTATCAGAACCCCACCGGGAGGTCAACCGCACAGCACCTCCGCGCGCTGCCAGGTTCTTTCCGAGCCAGAGGGTTGTGCCGTTGACCAGCGACCCCGGCCCGGGCAAGCTGCGGGCGTTGGAACATCAAGATTCGCTCCCGGAACGGCCGCGGTGGGGTGTGCTGGGTGGCACCTTCGATCCGCCGCACCTCGGCCACTTCAGTCTGGCGCAGTCGGCGGCCGATGAACTTGCGCTGGAGCGCGTCCTGTGGGTGCCCAGCGCCAGGCCGCCGCACAAGAAGGACGCCGAGCTTTCGCCGTTCGTTGCGCGCGCCACGATGGCCGAGATGACGGCCCGGCGCGACCGGCGATTCGACGTGTCGAGGCTCGAGGCGTCGATCAAGGGCGACACCTACACCGTGAAGATGCTCGCGCATCTGGCGACGGCCCTGCCGGAGATGGAGCTGTACTTCATCGTGGGGGCAGACGTGCTTCCGGAACTTCCCGGCTGGTACCACCCGGAGCGGATCGCGAGGTGGGCCACCCTGGCCTGCGGCGTCCGGCCCGGCCACATGAGGCCGGATCCAAAGTCGCTCCCGGTAGGCAAGGTGGTCTACTTCGAGGGCCCGGAGCTGGAGATCTCCTCCACCCGGGTCCGGGAGATGGTGGGGCGGGGGCTTCCAATTGAGGAACTTGTAACCCCCGACGTCGCCCGCTACATCCGCGAAAACAAGCTCTACGCCAAGCCGTAGCTGGTTGATATGGCAGACTATGCCATATTGGCGCAGGGGCGTTTTTCGTTGCGCTCTCATGGCGGTTTCGGTACATTCCCCACGGCGAATTCAATGCACCGACAGATCCTGGGGAAGCATTCACGACGTGAGGGTATAGATTCATGATTGAGGCCACGGAAAGGTCTTTTGTTGTTGGTAGAGAAGAACTTGCACCGCTTTCGGTGGAGATGCACTACTTCCGCGTTCCCAAGAAGTACTGGTCCATTTGCTTCGAAAGAATCAAGAAAGCGGGCTTTCGGATCATCTCCACTCAGATCCCTTGGAACGTCCATGAAGTAACCGACGGAAGGTTCGACTTCGTGGGTCTGGAAGATCCGGCGCGCGATCTCACCGTGTTCCTGGAGCTGGCCCGCGAGTTCGGCTTCAAGGTGGTGATCCGGCCGGGTCCGTGGCTCGAGGCCGAATGGCACACTCACGGGCTCCCCGATTACGTGCTGAGTCACCGCGACCTTCTCGCCCAGGACCGCACAGGCGTCCCGCTGGTTGCCCCGTCGTCTGCTGGCGAAAAAGCGGGAATGATCCCGAGTTATCTGCACCCCGTGTACATCAGCGCCGTGAAGCGCTACTTCCAGGCGCTCTCCGAGGTGATCCGCAACTACGTGTACCCGCGCGGCCCCATCTTCATGATCGAGCTCGACGGCCGGCCGTGTCTGGGTGGGCAGTCCACGTATCGCGTGGGTGATCACAATCCCGCCGCCCTCGAGCATTTTGCCGGCTTTCTCGAGTACTTCTATCCCGGCGGCGTCAAGGAACTCAACAGCACCTACAAGACGTCGTTCAAATCTTTCGAAGAAGTGCTGCCTCCGGCCGATCTCACCGCGGTGAAAAAGCCCGAGCAACTGGTCCCCTGGATGGACTGGCTCACGTTCCAGACGAACATGATCGACCAGTACATTCAGGTGCTCAAGGAGATCTGGGTGGGTCTCGAGGCCGAACCGTTCTTCGTATACGAAATGGGGCACCACGGCCCGTACAGCCTGCCGCTCTCCGATCGCTCCGGCGAGGATCCCGCGGTGCTGCCCGGAATCAGCGTCGACTGGAGCCAGGACTTCTACACCACGCTGTATCGCCTGCGAGTATTGTCGGGGTTGTCGCCGTTCCCGCTCTCGCTGCGGTTCGCCTGTGGTCACTACTCGAACGAGCCCGACGTCAAGTCGCGCTACGCCAGGGTGGGCGAGGCTGAAACCAGGTTTCTGATGGTGTCGGCGCTGGCCTCCGGGCTGAAGATGCTCAATGCCTACATGTTCGTAAACCGCGACCGCTGGTACGGCGGGGCGGTGGGCACCGACGGCACCGTGGGTCCATCCTACGAGCCGTTCCTGAAGCTCGAGCAGGTGCTGGAGCAACTGCCGGTGCCGGCGTTGCGCCAGGACATTCAGCTGGGCTTCGGCGTGCCGCGTGAATACGTGAATTACACCATGGTGGGTGAAGAACCGAAGCTGTACCCGCCACTGCACCGGCTGGTGTCGGAGACCATTCCTGCCCTGCACCGCGACTGCACGGTGCTGAACTTCGCCATTTCGGCCACCGACTTCTCCGTGAGCGGTCCCTGGCAGGGATGGCCCGTGCTCATCGTGCCCGGCGGCCCGTTCATGGACAGCGAAGTACAGGAGTCCCTGGTGGCGTCCGCGCGCGCCGGGCAGAATGTCATCATCGTGGGCGAGATGCCGCTGCTCGATTCGCGCATGAAGAGTTGCCAGACGTTGGCGCGTGCGGCGGGAGCGAAGACCTACGGCAAGCCCGGAGTGATCTTTGCAAAAGCGTTCGAGCGCGAGTTCTCCGTGTATCACTACGGTTTCATCCGCGCCGGCTCCGCCAAGCGCATCGTGGGCTCGGGCGCGAAGACCGTGGGATGCACCAAGAAAGTCGACAAGGGATCGATCACGCTTCTGGCGTTCGATCCCTCGGCCCGCGGCGATTCCGCCCGTCAGGCGTTTCTGGGGGAACTGCTCAAGTCGGTGGGCGAAACCCCGGTGGTGACGTGCTCCGATCCGGGCGTGCACCTGTTCCTGAACAAATTCGAGAAGTACGCCGTGTTGTACCTGGTTACGCCACCGGCCGCCCGGCCGCTCGAGAACGGCCACTCTACCGAACGCGACGTGATCGTGAGCGCCGACCTGGCGCGCGTGAAGTTGCGCGGCAACAACCTGAAGATGGTGGAACTGTTCGGCGGCGAAACCATCAAGACCACGGTGAAGGATCTGAAGACCGGCATCGTGGTGCGCGTGCGCGATTACCAGTCGTACGCCTGGTGGCTCGAGCGCAAGACGGAGAAGACTTAATTGGGGTCAGAGGCAATTTGAACGCAGTCTGATTTGCCTCTGACCCCAACTGTTTGCCGAGCTTCGTCCGCACTTCGGCAGCCCGGGGCCGTTGGAACAGACCTCCCGATTTGTGGCGGCTGGCCCCTGTTTGCGCCGCTTTTTCTTGACTTCCCGGCAGATCGCCGTACCTTCCCAAAGCTCATCATCTAGCTACCAGTCCCGGGTCCCAACATTCGCGGGGCCTAAGTGCTTGTCTGTCGCACCAAGTCCCAGGAAAGGGCTACGTCATGATTCTCTCTGAACCGATGGTTCGGTTTCACAGGTCTATTGGGGCATTATGCCTGGGGCTGGTACTCACTTTCTCTGCAATGGCTGGCGAAGCGCGGGCCCAGCTCTACGGCACCGGCTCGGATGGCAACCTCACCGTGCTCGCGGGCACGACGACCATGACGGGACACCGCAACTACGTCAACGTCACGGTGCAGGCAGGCGCCACGCTCAACACGGCCGGGTTCGATCTGAGAGTTTCCGGAACGCTGTCCAATGGCGGCAGAATCACCGACCTCGCTTCGGGCGGAAATGGGGGAACTGGAGGCACTGGACCCGGCGGGTCGACCGTTACGGGCTCCAGCGGCGGAACGGGTCAGTCCGGCTTCGCAGGAGCCAGCGGCGCGGGAGCGGGGGGACAGGGTGGCGGTGGTGGAGGTGCCGGCGGCGGAGCCAGGGACAATAACGATGCAGAATATGCCTCTGGCGGGTTTGGCGGTTTCGGCGGTTCTGGCGGAAAAGGCGGCGGACGCGTCCGCGTGTACGCACATGAGCTGATCAACGTGGGCGTGATCGATGCCAACGGGCACACCACGCAGCTAGTCTTCGACGCACTGAACCG
>DAIOGN010000204.1:0-4146 GCA_036745245.1 Candidatus Zixiibacteriota bacterium | reverse complement strand
ACCGTGCGCGCCGCGCTCACGGCCGTCATCGATCTGGGGCGGGCCCGCCGCATCCAGCTGGCCGTGCTGTGCGATCGCGGAGGACGGGAGCTGCCCGTGGCGCCCGACTACGTGGGGTTCACCGTGGCCGCGCGCAAGAACGAGCAGGTGCTCGTGCTCCTGTCGGATCTGGACGGCGAGGAAGGGATCAAAGTCTTCAAGGAGAACGGGGAGTCGTGAAGAAACTCATCCCCGAGGCGCGCGTTTCGCGGCCGCGCCCGAAGCCCCCTCTGCCCACGCGGCTGTCGAGCCGTCATCTTCTGGGGCTGGAAGGCACGTCGCGCGCAGAACTCGAACTCATCTTTGAAACCGCGGAGACCATGCTGGGCGTGCTCGACCGCCCCATCAAGAAAGTGCCACCCCTGCGTGGCCTGACGGTGGTGAACCTCTTCTACGAAGCCTCCACGCGCACGCGGTTCTCCTTTGAACTCGCCGAGAAGCGCCTGTCGGCGGACACGGTGAATTTCAGCGCCTCCGGATCGTCGGTGTCCAAGGGCGAGTCGCTCGTGGACACGGTGAAGAACATCGAGGCCATGAAAATCGACATGGTGGTGATCCGCCATCCCTCGGCGGGAGCGCCGCACAAACTGGCGCGCGAGATCGATTCGCCCGTGATCAACGCCGGCGACGGTCAACACGAGCATCCCACGCAGGGACTGCTCGACCTGCTCACTATCCGGCGCACGTTCGGCAGAATCGAGGGGCTGGTGGTGACCATCGTGGGGGACGTGCTGCATTCGCGCGTGGCACGCTCCAACATCTGGGGGCTGGTTACCCTCGGCGCCGAGATCCGCCTGTGCGGCCCCTCCACGCTCATGCCGGTCGAAGTGGAGCGCATGGGTGTGAAAGTGTACTCCGAGCTGGATGAAGCGCTCGAAGGCGCACACGTGGTGAACGTTCTGCGCCTCCAGCGCGAGCGCCAGCAGTCGGGGTTGTTGCCGTCGATCCGCGAATACAGCCGGCTGTGGGGCATAACGCCCGAGCGCCTGGCGCACATGCACCCGAACCACATTGTGATGCATCCAGGTCCCATGAACCGCGGCGTGGAAATCGTGCCCGAGGTGGCCGATGGTCCGCATTCGGTCATTCTGCCGCAGGTGACCCACGGCGTGGCCGTGCGCATGGCGGTACTTTATCTTTTGGCGGGAGGATCTGAACGTGGCGCGGCCTAGTCCGTTCTCGCCCCGGCGCGGCACGGGCACCCTCGTGATCGCGGGCGGGCGCCTGATCGATCCGGCCTCCGGCTTCGACGGGGAGGCCGACCTCAGAATCAGCAAGGGTCGCATCGAGAAGATCGAAACGGCGAACCGCCTGTCGGCGCGCGACATCGAACGTGGCGGGGGCCAGGTGCTGGATGCGCGCGGCAAAGTGGTGTCGCCGGGATTCGTGGATCTGCACGTGCACTTCCGCGAGCCGGGACGCGAGGACGAGGAAACCGTGCTGTCGGGTTCGCAGGCCGCGGTGGCGGGCGGCTTTACCACGGTGTGCTGCATGCCCAACACCGAACCGGCCATCGACCGGCAGGAGGTGGTGCAGTTCATCCTGCATCAGGCGGAGAGCGCCTATTGCCGCGTACTTCCCATTGCCGCCATCACCCGCGATCGCAAAGGGGACATTCTCACGGAAATGGGCGAGCTGAAACGTGCCGGGGCCGTGGCTTTCTCCGACGACGGCTCACCGGTGGAGCAGGCCGCCACCATGCGCCGCGCGCTCCAGTATGCCCGGCAGTTCGGAATGCCGGTGGCGGCTCACTGCGAAGAAATGTCGCTTTCGGCCGGCGGGTCGATGCACGAAGGCTACGCCTCCACGCGCGCGGGTCTGCGCGGCATTCCTTCACTGGCCGAAGAACTGATGGTGGCACGCGACATTGAACTGGCGGCCGAATGCGGAGCGCATCTGCACCTGTGCCACCTGTCCACCGCGCGCTCGGTGTCCCTGGTGCGCGAAGCCAAGAAGCGCGGCGTAAAGGTGACCGCCGAGGCCACACCGCACCACTTTTCGCTTACAGACGATCTCGTGCCCGAGCGGTACGACACAAGCCTGAAGGTGAATCCTCCCGTACGCACGGCCTCCGACGTAAAGGCGATCATCAAGGGCCTTCAGGACGGCACCATCGACTGCATCGCCACCGACCACGCGCCGCACGCGCGCGAAGAAAAGGAACTCGAGTTCGACCAGGCGCCGTTCGGATTGATCGGGCTGGAAACGGCCCTGTGCGTGTCGATCACGTCGCTTGTGCGCCCGGGCAAGCTCTCCCTGCCCGAGCTGGTGGCGCTGTTGTCCAGCCGCCCGGCCGGAGTGTTCGGGCTGACCGCGGGTCGGTTGTCGCCGGGCGCCCCGGCCGACGTGTGCGTGTTCGATCCGGAGCTTCCAGTGCAGTTTCAGGCCGGCTCCTTCCACTCGAAGTCGCAGAACAGCCCGTTCGCAGACCGGCCGTGGGTGGGCACGGTGGTCCAGACCCTGGTGGACGGGCACATCGTCTACGATCGAGTCGCCGCCACCGGTTGAAGGGCCGTGCAGGCGGCCCCGGCGGGCCGCAACTTTCGCCTCCCCGGTCCGTACCCTGCTACTGAAGGAGGGCATTCCATGCCTGCCAAGAGAATCTACCGAAACCCGCGCGAAAAGGTGATCGCCGGTGTGTGCTCGGGAATCGCGAACTACTTCGACGTCGACGTCGCCTGGGTGCGGCTCGCGTTTGTGCTCTCGATCTTCGCTTCGGGATTCGGCATCCTCGCCTACGCCGTGGCGTGGATCGTGTTCCCCAAGGACGAGCGCGTACCGGGCGCTCCCGAGGCGCCGATGGCCGGCAGTGAATCCGCCCCCGCGGCGGACCGCAAAGTTCGCAAGCTGTCGTCGGGCTCATCGCGCAACGCGGTGGGAATCGTGCTGATTCTTCTGGGCGGTCTCTTCTTCCTCGACCAGAACTTCTGGTGGTTCCGTTTCGACGCGTTCTGGCCCGTGATTCTCATCGGCCTCGGCATCTATCTGGTCATGCGGCCCGGCTCTCAAGGCGAGACCGAGCCCGCCGCCCGAGCGGTCGCGACCTCCGCGCCCACGGGTGCGCCCGACGCATCGTCCGATCACACACATCAAAGCTGATTCGAGGAGCCTTCCATGACTCGCGCAAACATTCTTGGCGGCATCCTGCTCATCTTTTTCGGGCTGGTGTTTCTCGCTGGCAATCTCGGCTGGGTGAACCCGGGGTACTTCTACAGGCTCGGCCAGTTGTGGCCCCTGTGGCTCGTGGTGGGCGGACTACTGCTTCTGTCGCGCAGTTTCCCCACTCTGCGCTACTGGGCCGGCGGGGTCGTGGTGCTGATGCTGTTCGCGGGGCCGCTGATCGCCATCCTCTGGCTCGCAGCCGTCACCCAACCGCGCTTCCTTGACAGCTTCCACGGGTACGGCACCTTCCGCCATGGCTGGGGGCCCCATTCGTTCTGGGGACTGCTCTTCCTGGCCGGCGCGGTGTGGGTTCTGTATAATCTCTTCGGGAGGTCCACCGATCGTGCAACCCAATAAGCTGCGCACCGGCATCATCTTCATCGGGCTGGGCGTGTCCCTGCTTCTGTACAACCTTGACCGTCTCGACGGCGACTACTTCGGAAACCTCATCGAACTGTGGCCCATTCTGCTGATCGCCATCGGCGTGGAAGTGCTGGCAAAACACTCGGAACGCCGGGTCCTGGGCTACCTGTCGCCGGTGCTCATCGCGGGCACGTTCGTGTACGCGGGAGTGCGAGAGGGCGGCTCGTGGGACTCCTTCCGAACCTCCTTCGGCCCGCACGACTCCGACCGTATGCAGACCACCGAGCGCCATTTCAAGGTCGATTCTCCGGTGAGCCAGGCCCGGTACTTCGTGGATCTCAACAGCGGCAGCCTGCACATCGCCTCCGGCGGCGACGACCTCGGACGAGGCACGTTCAAGTCGCGCGGCAAGGTGCGCACGTCCATCTCCGACGACGAAGGAGTGGCCGTGGTGCGAGTGCGCCAATCGGGGGCCTCGCGCGAGGGGGACGCCGAATTCGACATGTTCCTGGCACCGAACCTCCCGCTCACTCTCGATCTCAAGGCGTACGACGCCACCGTGGAGCTTCAGGCGGAAGACCT
>DAIOGN010000203.1:0-4148 GCA_036745245.1 Candidatus Zixiibacteriota bacterium | reverse complement strand
CTTCAGTTTCAATTTCAGGACGGATTATCATGTGTACACTCTTTCACGAGGTGGTGTGCAGCCGTCTGATACGGATCACTTTCGGGTAGACAACGGCCTCCATGCCTGGAACCGGGATGGGTCCACCAAAAACTACGATCTTCAGGCCATCGTAGTGGAGGGCGCCGTTGAAAAGGTGTACGCCGTGGACGGCCTGGACTTCCTGCCCAATGACTCGATGTACATCGACGCCTCCTCGGGTGCGTTTCTTTACCTCAAGAACCACGGCGGCGAGGAGTTTTACGACTTCATACTCCGACTGGCCACTCCGTCGGGCGGCACGGAAGTCGCCGTGCAGAACGTCCGCTGTGAGGCCAACTCGGGCCATTTGATCTGGCCGAACTGGGCCGATCTTACGCAGCCCATTAAGATCCACGTGGACCTGAACAACGACGGCCCGGTGGATGACACGATTTTCGTTACAGGCCAGCCCACGGCGGCCGGCGAGCCGAATGCACATGTGTTGCCGGGTGCTTTCGAGCTGGCTCAGAACTACCCCAACCCGTTCAATGCCTCCACCGCAATCCGGTACACGCTGCCGGCTCCGTCGCAGGTGTCGCTTGAGATCTTCAATTCTCTTGGCCAGCGGGTGCGCACGCTGGTTTCGGAAGACCAGCAGGCGGGGCTTCACGTTGCCACATGGGACGGCCAGGACGAGGCCGGCGAGGTGGTGCCGTCTGGTATCTACCTGTATCGCCTGCGTGCAGGCGAGGCAGTGCAAACGAGGAAGATGCTGTTGCTGAAGTAGGTCGGACCTAAGAAACCCAGGGCCCGAGAATTCGAAGCGCCTGCGTTTCGCTCAGGCGAGCGCCCGCGGCGAGAACGCGGGGTGGAACCCACTTCGGGAACGCGCGCGACTGCAGCACATGACGCCCGGAACTTGTGTGCACCTCACGGAGGCGGGCTAACGACGATCTCCGGAAGCGCGGCGCCAGGCGCACCAGCGCTGGCCAGACGCGCTCGTGAACGAATGTCACCTTGCCCCCAACCAATCGGCAGACGAGAACGTGTTCGGAGTCGCGAATCGCGCGTGTGACTTGGAAGATCAGCCGGCCTTTCGGGTGCGCCCACCAGCTGCCGCGAATCGGAGCCCCCGCGATAGCTTCGGCCAGCGAAACAACCGGTCCTCGAGCGGATTCAAGAACGATTCCGTGCTTTCGGACAAAGGCTAGGGCCTGGCGGGTGGTCATTTCGTTTCCTCCGCGCAGGCAAACGCGGAGTTCAGCGGTCGCGCGAGGCGGTGTTCAGCAACGCCTGTGACGGATTGAAGCGCCCTCTTCATGTGGCAGCTAGCTGCTGCTCTGCCGAGCACGTGTAGCAATCTTCCAGTGGACGGCAAACAGACCAACGTCAACCAACAGGATGATGAGGTTCAGAATGAGATCTTGAAGAGCCGTCCGACGCACCTTCTGAATCTCCATGACGAAGCCTTGCTCACGTGCTTCCGAGAGAGCTGCTCCTTCCGGTGGAGCATATGACGCCTTGTCTTCATCGGATCTGCTGTGCTGTCTTATGAGCCGCGCCTTGAAGGCATCATCTGACTGAAACTCCTCCCAGACCTCGCTGTACATTGCAAATTCAGGGGCAGCCAGTTTCACCGTGTCCCAGATTGTCATGCCGAGCACAATCGCGAAGCACGCGACCGTGAAGAAACACACCAGGAGTGCGTAAAGTTCCAGCCATCCCTTTTTCAATGATCCTCCTTGTGGCGGTGTGCCAGCTAGCGCCTCTCCGTAGATCTGCAACCGCCGGAGCCGACATCTAACTTTATCGGCATCCTGGCACTGCTACCCTTAGAGGTCAGTGTCGCTAATTAATTGCCCTGCGCACGCAGTCCTCCAGCTTTCTGGCAGCATTGGCAGGTCCATCGCCCTTCCCCAGTTCCTCCGCGAGCGACCGCGCCTTCGCGGCATAGTCAGCGGCACCGAGGATTTTCTCGAGCTCTCCCACCAGTTTCTCCGTCTTGGCCTTTCTGAACGGCAACGTCCTGCCCACTCCCAACGCCACCGCGCGCCGGGAATTGTCGGGCTGATCGAATGCCACGGGCAATAAGAGCTGCGGGCGACCCGAGCGCATGGCCTGCGCCAGTGTGCCGATGCCCGAGGAATGCACCACCACAGCGGCACGTGGAAACACCGCAGAGTACGGAAGGTGGGCGTAGGCCCTCACGCCTTCCGGAAGCGAGCCCGGCATCTGCGGGCCCGTGATGAGTATGGCGCGACGCCCGAGACGCTGCGCGGCGGCCACGGCATGTTTCCAGAAGTCGCCCGCCACCCAGATGGCGGAAGACCCCAGCGCAAACACGATGGGTGGCTCGCCGTCGGCCAGGAACTGTTCCAGGTCGGTGAGCACGGCAGGATCCGACGTTCCGCCGTCGTACGCAGGGTTGCCGCACACGTGTGTATGCGACGGCCAATCGGGCTGAGACGCTGCCAGTTGAGCATCGAAGAGCGCCAGGTTCAGGAGGGGAGAAAACTGCCCCTCGAACAGTGCGAGATGTCTCTGCGGCGGCAATCCCAGCTCCTTTCGGAATTCGCGCAGGGGCTTTTCCCAACCGTATGCCTGTCGTTTGGCCAAGCCGAAGATCAGACGGTACGGTGTGACCCCCAACACCCGCAGCGACCGGAACCAGGGCGCGGCTGCAATGACCGGCGGATCGTAGCTGGACATCATGCTCATGGGAGCCAGCACCGTGGCCACCCATGGGAGCCCGCGCTTCTGCGCCACCAGCGGCATCGTTACCGACAGCGGGTGCGACACCAGAAGGTCGGCTCCCTCGGAGACCCGCCATAACTCGTCGTAGGCGCGCCTGAGGTACGGCATCACAAGGCGCTTGATGAGGTATTCGGGCCCGCGACGCGCATCGAGCACCTGACTCACCATGGCCTGGTAGTCGCCCAATTCCGCCATGCTGGGCGGCACCGCCGCGAATTCCACGCCTGCGCGCTCGATTGCGCTCCGATACTCCTCGGATGTCGCAATGACCGTCTTGTGGCCGCGCTGAATGAGTGAGCGGCCCACGGCGATGTACGGGTGCACGTCGCCCAGGGATCCGAGGGTGGCGAAGACGAAGCGGCTCATTGGTTCGCTGTGAGACAATGTCCGATTCGGCAGGCGTGGAAGGCCGGGGCGGAGAATGGTGCGGAGGACTGGCCGGCTCTTCTGGCGCTACTCTTTGAGGAACTCGGCCGCCATCTGTCCAACCACCGTGGTCGTCAACAAGTTGTAATGCGTTGTGTTGGGAATGATCGCCAGACGGGACCTCGACCGCTGCGAACCATCGAGCCCGCCATCACGCAGAAAGCCGCCGAAACGCTTGTAGAAGTCGGTGATGTGCTCAGGCCGGACGGCATCCGCATCGGCGAACACCAGCAACGCCGGGGCTGTGATCCTGCCTACATCTTCGCTCCAGTCGAATGGTTCGCTCGCCGTCTCGCCCACCTTGCGAAACAGCACATCCCACGCGACGTCGGGATAGCGCTTGCCGAGCGGTGACTGAGCCATTCCGGCACCCACGCCGGACGCCATTGCAGGCATGTTCTTGAAAGTCTCGACGACCTCAGGATACCAGCCATCGCGCGCCATGGTAGTGGAGACAATCACCAGACGGCCCACCTTTCCGGGGTGACGAATCGCCAACTGGAGCGCGATGCCGGCACCCATGGAGTACCCCATGACATCGACCGTGTCGAGGCTCAGCTGATCGATCAGCGCGGCCACATCGTCCGCCATGTGCTCATAGCGAAGTGGCCGATCGATGTCCTTCGTGAAGCCGTGCCCCTGCATGTGGGGAACGATCACCCGATGCGCGCCGGCAAGCAGCGCCGTGTTCTCGCCGAACGCCTCGCTCGCTGCGATTCCCCCATGGAGCAGAACAAGCGGCGGGCCGTCGCCATGGATTTCGTAGTACATCTTGAGATCATTGATCGACGCATAGGTCTTAGTGGAGTCCCCACCTGATTGCGCGGGGCACTCTACTGCGGAGAGTACCACTGCACCGACAATGAGGGCGATCACTGCGCGATTACGCATACCTGATCCTCTTCGCTATCACGGTTCTCGATGCTCTATGTAGATCGGGTGAATCCCGGGCGCCAGCCCTGATGGCC
>DAIOGN010000202.1:0-4235 GCA_036745245.1 Candidatus Zixiibacteriota bacterium | reverse complement strand
TCGGAGCTTTTCCACCGCGGCGATACACGCGTTGCCCACCATGAACGTGACGCGGCTGGAATAGCTGCCGAGGTCCACGGGAGTCAGACGCGTGTCGGCGCTCACCACCTGGATGCGTTGCATGGGAAGCCCCAGCAGTTCGGCAGCGATCTGGGCCAGCATGGTGTCGCTGCCCTGGCCGATGTCGCTGGCACCACTGAAGACCACAATCCGACCGTCGAAATCCAGTTTGGCGTGCACCACCGTCTGTGGATACTGGTTCCAGAGAATCGGCAGTGCGCTGCCGCTGATGTAGAACCCGCAGGCCACCCCGAGGCCGCGCCCATAGGGAAGATTCCCTCTCCGCCGATCCCACTCGGACTTGGTGCGGACAGCTCGCAGGCAATCCTGCACGCCGTTGCTGGTGATTCGCAGCTGCCCCACGGTGAGGGTATGAGCGGGGAGGAAGTTTTTCTCCCGCAGATCGCACGGGTCCATCTTGAGGTCGTGCGCCAGCATGTCCAGCACCGTCTCCATGGCGTATCGAGGATTCACCGCGCCGTGGCCCCGCATGGCACCGCACTGCGGCTTGTTGGTGTACACCCTGCGCGTTCGAAAGCCGAAACGGTCGATCCGGTAGGGCCCCTGCAGCAGGACGCCGTTGTAATAGGTGGTCACCACGCCGAAACTGCCGGCCGCACCGCCATCGATCACGATGTCGGCCTCCAGGGCCGAGAGTTGCCCCGCCTCGTCGCACCCCACGGAAATCGTCATGTCCGTTGGATGCCGGCCGTGATTCGTGAGAAAGACTTCCTCGCGCGAGAGGACGCACTTCACCGGCCGATGCGTTTTCAGCGCCACATACGCCGTGATGATCTCATGGGGAAACGGGTCCGACTTGCCGCCGAAGCCTCCGCCCAGACACGGCTTCTTCACCTGCACCCGGTGCATGGGAATCCCGAGCACACTCGAGAGCGTGCGGTGAAGGTAGTGCGGCACCTGCGTGGCCGAGATCACGGTGACGCTTTCGTCGGAATTCCAGACGGCCACCGTGGCATGAGGCTCCAGAAACGCGTGAGTCACGCCCGCAAACTGAAACCGCGCCGTCACCGAATGAGGCGCCGAACTCAGCGCCTCCTTCGGATCGTTGAACGACAGGTGTGCGGTCTTGTGGATGTTCGTCCCGTTCTTGCTATGGCTGTGGATCTGCTCATCGGGCTGGCAGGTCTGCAGCGACTCATCGGGGGTCAGAAAGGGGCGCAGGCGTTCATAGCTGACGGTGATCAAGGCCGCGCCGGCCCGCGCTGCCTCCGCCGTCTCGGCAGCCACCGCGGCCACGATTTCGCCGATGTACCGCACTTTTTCCACGGCCAGTGCGGTCTCGTCGGCCGACACCGGCAACACCCCGAAGGGCGCAGGCAAATCGCGGCCGAGCACAAGGGCCCGCACGCCGGGATAGGCCGCCGCGGCCGTGGTATCGATCGCCTTGATTCGCGCATGGGCGTGCGGACTCCGCAGAAACGCCAGGTGAAGCATGTTCGGAAATGAAAAATCTCCCGCGTACAGGGCCCGTCCGGTGACCTTATCGACGGCGTCGATCAGGGGCGTCGGCGTGCCGATGGGGCCGCTCACGTTGACATCTCCCGGGCGGCCGCCTTCACGGCCGCAATGATCTTCGTGTACCCGGTACAGCGGCAGAGATTTCCGGAGAGGGCCTCGCGAATGCGCCGTTCTGACGGCGCAGGCTCATGGCGCAGGAAGGCGATCACGGTCATCACCATTCCGGGGGTGCAATACCCGCACTGGATTCCGCCCTGCTCGACGAGATGTCTCTGAACGGGATGCAGCTGGCCGTTCTGAGCGATTCCTTCAATCGTCACCACGGCCTTTCCATGACAGCGCAGGGTGGGCGTCAGGCAGCTGAGCACAGGCACTTCATCCGCGTGCACCGTGCAGCTTCCGCACGATCCCAGGTCGCACCCTCGCTTGGTACCCGTCAGTCCCAACCGCTCGCGGAGCGTGTCGATCAGCAGTTCGTGAGGATGAACGAGGAGTGTGCGCGGCACATCGTTTACGATCAACGTCACCTGTTGCATGGATCCTCGGCCCTATCGGGTGGCGACGCTACACCGGGCGCAGTCCTGCGCGTGCGGAGTGAGAGGCTGGCGTCAGTGCTTTTCGATCTGCCGGATCTTCAGGTACAGGAGCACGGCCACAAACGAGATGATCAGCGTGGACACCAGAAGTCCCCAGCGCCGGAAGGCCGATTCGGCCACCTTCGCTTCCGCTGTCTCCGTCACCGAAGCAAGGATGGCCATGCCAGAGTCCACCTTGACGTGCAGCGTGGAGTCGTCGAACGAGTGCACCAGCGTGTGCGCCTGGATAATGGACTGTCGGGCATCCTTGAGCGTGAATTTCGCCTCATCCACGTACATCCCCTTGCGCTCGGCCTCCAGAAGCAGACTGTCGGCGCGGGTGTAGCCCGACTCCAGACTGTCCAACCCCCGTTGCATCCTCACGGCCGCTTCGATGCCACGCGTACCGTCGCCGGGCTCGTGGCAGTTCATGCACACCGACTCCGATCCTTCACCCAGGTTGGCCGTTGTGAGTATCGTGATCGCGTGCACGCCGTGGCACGTCTCGCAGGCGGGCAACTCCTGCGCCTCGAACGCGTCGCGGTGCGGGCTCTTTGCGAACAACTCGGCGTTGAAGGCGTGACAGTTGCCGCACACGTTGGGGATGGCCGCCTCCAAAGGCGGCGACGCGGCGTGGTTGCCGTGGCAGTCGTTGCACGCCGGCGCTCCCAGGTCATGATCCTCAAGCAGCGCCTTGCCGTGCACACTGGTGGAGTACTGCTCGAACTGATTGGTGGGGATGCCATACGGAGCCATGTACGCCGCGTTGCCATGGCACTTCGCGCAGGTGTGCGGCAGGTTGAGCGGGTAGATGCTGGAGGTGGGATCGTTCGATGGCCTCATCTCGTGCGGCTGGTGGCAGGAAGCGCACTGGGCCGCCAGTGTGTCCCCTTTGGCGTTCAGCTCCCCGTGCACGCTCGTACGGTATTTTGTGAGCTGATCCACCGGCAGTCCGGGGTTGTACAGTTTCATGTAGTTGGCGTCGCCATGGCAGCGGTCGCAGAAACGGGGCATGTCCGTGGCGCTGGGGCGACCCACGAATCCCCTGGCCTTCGACATCGAGGCGTCCGCGTCTTCGGCCTTCGGATCGCCGCCGTGGCAATCGGCGCAGCCCAGGCCGGCGTGTGCGTGCACGTCGTCCTTGAACTTCTTGGCCGGCTCGGCCAGTTCGCCGTCGAGTTCCTGGTGGCAGGCAATGCACTGATCCTGCGCCTGCGTCTGTGCCCTGAGTGGCTGCGAAACGGGCCACACCGCCAGTAGTACCGCTGCCGCCGCTAGCGTGGGTTTCACTGCATGTACCCCCTGGCCGTCATGATCGCGATGTACGCCACGACGACGATACCCGCACGCAGCAGCCACCGATGACGTGCGCCACGCTCGGAGCCCCGGTCGAGGAACGGCACCAGGAGCCACAGCAGGCCTCCGATCCCGAACACCAGGATTCCAAACAGTTCTCCCTCCACGATCCAGATGTGCGCCGGCAGCAATTTCAAGGTCTCGAACATGAACATGAAATACCACTCGGGCCGGATGCCGGCCGGTGCCGGGGCAAACGGGTCGGCCTTGGGGCCCAGTTCCCAGGGGAACACCACCGCCAGGACGGCCAGCACGTTGAGAACCACCAGCCAGAGCAGGAGATCGCGCAACAGGAACGCGGGGAAGAAGGGCATGCTCCTGCGCTTCTCGGCCGGCTGTTTCTGCAAGTGCTCCGGCTCACTCATGCCCTGGCGCTGAATCTGGATGAGATGCACGGCCAGGATCATCGTGAACAGACCCGGCAAGAGCGCGATGTGGATCCCGAAGAAGCGGGTAAGCGTGGCCCCTGTCACGTCTTCTGAGCCCCGCAAAAGCACCAGGAGAAAGTCCCCCACCACCGGCAGTGCGCCTACGATGTCGGTGCCCACTTTGGTGGCGAAGAAGGCGAGTTCGTCCCAGGGCAAGAGATACCCGGAAAACCCGAAGCCAAGCGTGAGGGCCAGAAGCAGAAACCCGGAGACCCACGTGAGTTCGCGCGGCTTGCGGTACGCGCGCGTGAAGAACACGGAGAACATGTGCACGAAGATGGCGCCCACCATGAGATTGGCGGACCAGGAGTGCAATGACCGCACCAGCCAGCCGAAC
>DAIOGN010000201.1:0-4253 GCA_036745245.1 Candidatus Zixiibacteriota bacterium | reverse complement strand
CACGCATCGTCGACTGCCAGTAGTCCTCGAAGAGCGAATCCAGGCGCGGATCGGCGGCCTGAGCCGGACGCGAGTTCATGAGGCCTCCCAGACTGAGTGCCGCGGCGAACACCAGGGGTGCAAGTCTCCCACAGCCGAGTCTAGTCATCCGCGCGAACTCCCAGTAGTTGTTCCATTTCGCGTACGAGCCGGTCGAAGAGCCGGATCGTGTTTTCCACAGGCGCGGGCGTGGTCATGTCGACGCCTGCGCGTTTCAACAGGTCGATCGGATACGCGCCCGAACCGGAGCGCAGGAACTCGAGGTACGGCCCGCGGGCCGCGTCTCCCTGCTCCAGAATCCGCTGTGACAGCGTGGCCGCGGCCGCGTAGCCGGTGGCATACTGATACACGTAGAAGTTGTAGTAGAAGTGAGGAATGCGGCTCCAGCCGAAGCGGTTGAGCTCGTCCTGCGTCAACGTGGTGCCATGGTAGGCCTGGTAGAGCTCGGCGTACAGGAGCGACAGCGACTCGTGGGTGAGCGGCTCGCCGGCTTCCACGAGCTTGTGAATGGTCCACTCGAATTCGGCAAACATCACCTGCGTGAAAAACGTGCCACGGATCTGGTCGACCCAGTGATTCAGCAGGTACAGCCGTTTGGACGGCTCCGTGGCGCGCTCGAGCATGTGCGCCATGAGCAGCGACTCGGAGGCCGTGGAGGCCACTTCGGCCACGAAGATGGAATACCCGGAATACACGAAGGGCTGCGTCCGCTCCGAGAAGTACGAATGCACCGAGTGCCCCAGCTCGTGGGCGAGGGTGAACACCGAGTCGAGCGTGCGATTGTAATTGAGGAGGATGTAGGGAGGCGTGCCGTAGCTGCCGGACGAGTACGCGCCCGAGCGTTTGCCAGGCGTTTCATGCACGTCGATCCAGCGCTCAGAGAAGGCTCGCTCGATCACCTGCACGTATTCGCGGCCCATGGGCGAAAGTGCCTCCGTCACCAGTTTCTGGGCCGCCTCAAAGTCGAATTTCACGTCGGCTTCCGGCACGAGGGGCGGCGCGGTGTCGTACGCATGAAGTTCGTCGAGCTTCATGACGCGCTTGCGCAGTTTCAGATAGCGGTGCATGGGGGCCAGATTGGCCCTGGTTGCGGCAATGAGGCGTTCGAACACCTGCACCGGGATGTTGTTGTCGTCGAGTGCGGCGTGCAGGGCCGAAGGGTACTTGCGCACGCGCGCGTAGAAGATGGTACGCTTCACCTGCGCCGAAAGGGCGGCAGCCAGGGTGTTCTTGTACTTCTCGTACGTTCCGAACAGGCCGTCGAAGGCGTCCTTACGGACGCGACGGTCGGGTGACTCCATAAACATGTAATAGCGACCGTGCGTGAGCTCCACGGACTGACCCTGTTCGTCCTGAATCGTAGGGAACTTGAGGTCGGCGTTGTTCAGCATGGAGAAGACGTCGTACGCCCCGCGCGACATGTCGGCCGTCATGGCCAGGATCTCTTCTTCGCGGGGTGACAGCGTGTGTTCGCGCGCCCTCACTACATCATCGATGTAGTGGCGATACATGCCCAAATCGGGCTCCTCCGCGAAGTAGCGTTTCAGCACGGACGCTTCCAGCGCGATCAGTTCCGGAGCGAAGTGAGACGACTTCTCTCCTGCCGTGGTGGAGACCTTGCGAATGCGGTCGGTGAGCGCCTGGTAGCGTGAATCGCGGGTGTCGAGGTCGCGCTTCAGGGACGCGTACACCGCCAGCCGGCCCAGCACTTCGAAGATACGATCGCGCGTGCGCAGGCAGGAGAGCAGCACACCGGCGCCTTCCCCCAGGCGCCCCTTAAAGGTGTCCAGTTCGTCGATCCAGCCGGAGGCACGTGTAAACTCGCCCTCCCAGGCCTCGTCGTTGGCAAAGATCGGATCGAGAAGCCACTTATGCCGGTCGGGGATCTCGTCGCGCGAGGGCAGACCCGCCTTGGGTGCTGCCGTGGCGGTGGCGTGCAGCCTGGGGTTTTCAATCGACATTCGCGAAAGGTAGCCGGACCGGGGAGCGGGCTGCAAGAGCAAATCACCCGCCGGTGGGCCACAGCACAGGCCGTGGCAGCCCATGCGGCTTGACCGTTCGGGCGGTCCGGTACTTTTTGGCCGGAGTGTGGGACCTGTGCAGATGTCGACTCTGATGCGCGCTCGCGCGGAAGTGCGCGGTGTCGTGCAGGGCGTGGGCTTTCGCTATTTCGTGCTGGGCGAAGCCCGCCAGCGCGGATTGACAGGGTTCACACGGAACCGGCCCGACGGCACCGTGGATGTGCTGGTGGAAGGCGAGTCCGGCCTGGTGGAGGAGTTTCTGTCGTGCCTTCGCATCGGCCCGCCTGCCTCGCGCGTGTCCGCGTTGCAGGTGGAGCGACAACCCCATACAGGCGAGTTCGCAACATTCGAAGTGCGCCATTGAGCAGACTACCCAGGAGCCTGGCATGAATCTGAAGGACAAGATCCGCAGCATCCCCGATTGGCCCAAACCGGGCATCGTCTTCAGGGACATCACCACGCTGCTCACCGATCCTATCGCGTACAACTACACCCTCGATCGCTTCTGCGAACACTTCCGCGAACGCGACGTGGACAAGGTGATGGGCATCGAGGCGCGGGGATTCATCTTCGGAGGCGGGCTGGCCAGCCGGTTCGGTGTGGGTTTTGTGGCGGCGCGCAAGCCGATGAAGCTGCCGTTTCATACGCTGCGTGAAGAGTACGCCCTCGAGTACGGCACCGACGCGCTGGAAATCCACACCGACTCGGTGAGAGCCGGCGATCAGGTGCTCATCGTCGATGATGTGGTGGCCACGGGCGGAACGCTCGGTGCAGCCACGAAGCTGGTTGGGCGCGCGGGCGCTCACGTGGCGGGCATTGCCGTGGTGATCGAACTGGCGTTTCTCAACGGATTTCGCGATCTTTCAAAGTACGATTGTTACTCTTTGGTTTCGTACAATCCGGATTGAGGTGAGCCGTAACAAGTCCGTGCCCCCGTAGCTCAGTTTGGACAGAGCAGAGGTTTCCTAAACCTTTGGTCGCGTGTTCGAATCACGCCGGGGGTACCAGGTGACCGGCGACTTCCGGCGCCCTCCCGCGCAACTGCGTGCGGCGTAGTCCGTAGTCTTCCAGGTGATCCAGGCCACTGACCTTCGCAAACGCTACGGGCCCGTCCAGGCCCTCGACGGTGTGAGCTTTTCCGTCGCACCGGGAGAGGTGTATGGTCTTCTCGGGCCGAATGGCGCAGGTAAGACCACGTGCCTGAGTCTCATGGTGGGTGCTCTGGGGGTGGATTCCGGCTCGGTGCACATCGGCGACAGAGGTGACCCACGCATTCCGGCCGTGCGCCGAGGCATCGGATATGCGCCGCAGGCTCTGGCCCTCTACGACGATCTCACAGGCCAGGAGAACGCGAATTTCTTCGGTCGCCTGTACGGCCTGGCCGGCTCGACTTTGCGCGAGCGCACCGGCGCGGTGCTCGAATTGGTGGGACTCACCGACCGGCGCGCCGACCGCGTGAGCGCCTACTCTGGCGGCATGAAGCGCAGGCTCAACCTCGCCTGCGCCCTCGTACATGACCCGCCGGTGCTGCTTCTCGACGAGCCCACCGTGGGCGTGGATCCGCAATCGCGAAACCTCATCTTCGATCGCATCGAATCGCTGAAGCGCGATGGGCGCACCGTGATTTACACCACGCATTACATGGAAGAGGCTCAGAGGCTGTGCGATCGCATTGCCATCGTGGACCACGGGCGAATGCTGGCGGAAGGGGATCTGGAGTCGCTTCTGGCGGCACACGGCGGTCGTTCGGTGGTGCGTGCGGTGTACGAGACCGCACCTCCGGCCGACCTTAACCTTCCGGGGCTCGTGGAAAACGGTGAACTGCGGTTCGAGTCTGACCAGCCTCTCGCCGATGTGGCACGCCTGGTGGACAGCGGGCACCGCTTCCGGACGCTGCGCATCGACCGGCCCGACCTGGAAACGGTCTTCCTCAATCTCACCGGACGCACCCTGAGGGACACATGAGCGCCGTCTGGGCCGTGGCCATGAAGGATCTGCTGATTCTGGTGCGCGATCGCTTCGGGTTGTTCTGGGTGGCCGTCTTTCCGCTGCTCATGGCACTTTTCTTCGGTTCGATATTCGGTTCGAGCGGCTCCGGTGCGCGCGGCCTCCGGATCGGGTTCATCGGCACCGGCGACTCCACCTCGGTGGCGAAGTTCAGGGCGGCCCTGGACAAATCGGATGCGGTGACAC
>DAIOGN010000200.1:4075-4337 GCA_036745245.1 Candidatus Zixiibacteriota bacterium | reverse complement strand
GCCGGCCAGAATGACTCCACCCAACCACCAACGCCTTGTCTTCATGGGCTCGCTTTCGCCTGAACTGCCGCAGGTTACATTTCAACGCGGGATACCTTCAATATAACTCAGCGAGAGCGGAAGCCGCAAGCCGTGAGGAATTGTGGACGTCGGGGCGCAGATTCGAGCCCCGAACGCGAACGCGGGTCACGCCTTGGCGTCGGGTCCGAGCAGTGCGATAAAGCCGCGCAACAACTCCTGATCCAGCGGCAGCTTGAGCATT
>DAIOGN010000200.1:0-4065 GCA_036745245.1 Candidatus Zixiibacteriota bacterium | reverse complement strand
TAGGCTGTAAAGGCCTTGCGGAACACGCGCTCCGTGGTGAGCGCGTCGAACACGTCGGCGATGGCGGTGATCTTACCGAACAGGTGGATCTGGTCGCCCACCAGCCCACGGGGATAGCCCGAACCGTCTTCGCGCTCGTTGTGCTGCATCACCGGAATGAAGGCCACCTTGGGCAGGTCCTTCATCCCCGAGAGAATTTCCACGCCGAAATCCACATGCTTCTTCATCAGTTCGAACTCGGCATGCGACAAAGGCGATCGTTTCCGCATGATCCGGGGATCGATGCGCGTCTTGCCCACGTCGTGCAGCATGGCCCCCACGCCCAGGGCCGTGAGCTCGGAGGGATCATCCACACCCACGTACTGAGCGAGACCCAGGGTGTAAGTGCAGACGTTTACGGAGTGCGAATACAACTTGTAGTCTGCGTCGGAGAGCTTCACGAGATTGCGGAAGGACTCCGGCCCGCGGGTGAGGAACCCCACGGTCTGCTCGACCAGCTTTTCCGACCGCTTGAGGTTCTCGCCGAAGGTGGGGTTGGAGAGGATGTTTTCCGCGATCACTTTGGACGTGGCGTACACGATGTGCGCCTTGGTGGCCGCGGGGACGAGTTCGTCGCGCAGGAGGCCCGGCAGCTCCTGTTCCATGTACCCCAGGTAGGCCTGCCTCTGGTTTTCGTGAATGTACACCTGCTTGACGCGATGTTCCAGGAGCCGCTTGCGCACGTCGTCCGAGAAGGGGAGCGACTTTTCGCGGTACAACACGGTGTTGCCTTCCACGTACACGTACAAATCGAACGACAGGAGGCGATCGGCACGCAACGACGCCAGGTCCACCGCGAAATAGCGGTGCCTGTTTCCCTGCACTCCAGACGAGATGGTATGGGATTCCATAGCCGGCCTCTACTCTTGTATATCGGCCGACCGGGAGAGGAAAATTAACGCGGGGGGCGGCCTAGCGCCGCGATTCGCTGCCGTATTTCTTCACCAGATCCAGCACGTTCTCGAGGGACGAGGTGACGTTGTTGAGGACCTGGGAGTAGCGCTTGAGCAGTTCTGTGTACTGCCAGCGCATGGAAAAGGCCTTCTCGGGGAAGTCGAATAACTCGAGCAGGCAATTGCGGTGGATCTCATTGACGTAGCGCAGCACGAAGTAGGGATACTCGGTAACGTTCTTGTCGTTGATTTCGCCTTTGGCCACCTGGTCGCGGTAGATCTCGAGCTTTTCGAGCGTCACCGTGCCAAAGCACCACGGAGACATGATCACGCCGAGGTTGGTGCCGTCGCCGTAAAACGACCGGACCGTGCGGAGGAGCAGGTCCACCACGAGTTTGCGGGCGCGGTAGTACGCCAGCGTTTCTTCACGGGAGGAGGGGGTGGCGTCGATGCATTCGGCCAGGCGGTCCTGTTCTTTCTGGCCCGCCATTTCGGTCTTTTCCAGGAAGCGATAGTAGTCCTCGAAGTACACCTTCACGTTTTCGTTGATGGTGTACAGGTAGTAGCCGCCGCGGTCGCATTTCACCCTCGGTTCGTGTCCGTCCCGAAGCTTTTCGGGGCTGAAGCCGCGTCGTGTACCGTCGAGTAGCATTGTTTCCTTTCGTTCCTCGCCTGGAGATTGAGCAACGGGGGTGCCGGTACGGGTGCCTGTTCAAGGCCTGCGCAGCTGGCTTCGAGCGGCTCCCCGCGCATGGCAACTCGTGCGCTCTCAAGCTCTTACTGGGGCCGCGGTAACGGGCGGCAGGATGGGGTGTGAGCCACGGACCCGCCGCCATATGCGCATCAGGAGGCCGCGCGCGGAAGTCTGCAACGACTTGCGACGGTTTGGACAAACCGATTGACTCACCGGACACGTGCTGGAAATTTGCGCCCATGGGTCAGATCCTGGCGGTGGACTACGGCACGCACCGTGTGGGCGTGGCCGTGTCCGACCCAGAGGCCCGTTACGCGCTGCCCCTGGAGACCCTGGAAGTGCCCGCTCGCGCCCGAGCCGCCGCCGTGGCGCAGCTTGCCATCGATCGAGGGGCCGATACAGTTGTTGTGGGCCGACCCGTGAGAGCGCAGGGCGAGGATTCGCATCTCTGGCCCGAAATCCAGAAATTCGCCGAGAAGCTTCGGGCGCGTGGCTTGACCGTGGTGTTCGAGGACGAGGCGTTTACATCCAGCGAGGCGCAGTCTCAGCTTGGGCGCCGGGCGTCGGGAGCGCAGGGCTCACCCATCGACGCCGTGGCGGCAAGCCTCATACTCAAGCAATATCTCGAGCATCGGGCCAAAGGCGCGTGAACGCGTGATGGGCCGGCGCATACGCACCTTCCTTGGAGCCCTGGCGGTGTATGCCACGGTGCCTTTGGCAGCCCTGGTGTGGGCCGCAGGGACAGCTTTCCGCTTCACGAGGCGGCGTCCGTGGATTCTGGCGGTTCTGGTGCCCCTGTTGCCAGTGATGCTGGGGTTCTACTGGTTCTTCTTCTCCACGGGTTCGGCCACGGCTCCGGTGACTGTGCAGGTTCAGCCCGGGATGAGCTTCGCCGCCTTTGCGTCGCAGTTGGGATCGCAGGGGATCACGCATCACACTCGAATCCTGCGCTGGGCGGCCCGCCTTCTGGGCACCGACGAGAAGCTGCACGTCGGGTTGTACGAAGTATCGCCGGAGGATAGTCCCTCCGAGATCCTGCTCAAGTTGTCACGACATGAGCAGGTGTACCTCGAGTTCACCGTGGTCGAAGGCTGCACGCTGGCGGAGTGTCTTCCCGGCGTGGCGAACGCGGTGGATCTGCCCGTGGACTCATTATGGCGCCGGGTGCGCCCGCCCGAGTGGCGGCAGGTGCACACGGGCACGCGCGAACCGGCCGAGGGCTACCTGTTTCCCGAGACCTACAAAGTGCCGTGGGGGGCAGGTGCCGCAGAGGTGATCCGCGCCATGGCAGACCAGTTCGAGACGGTGTGGAAGGAGGAAAGCGCCGGCTACTCCGGACCGCTGTCACGCCACGAGGCGATTACGCTTGCTTCGCTCATCGAAGCGGAGGCGAAGGACGGCGGTGAACGCGGGCGAATCTCGTCGGTGTTTCACAACCGGCTGCGCAAGCGCATGCGGCTCCAGTGCGACCCCACGGTGATCTACGCCATGGGTGGGCTCGACCGGCCGCTGTTGCGCAAGGATTGGGAGTTCGAGTCGCCCTATAATACCTATGTAGTGGCCGGCCTGCCGCCCGGTCCCATTGGCGCTCCGGGCCGGGGCTCGATTCGGGCGGCGCTTCGCCCCGACGCCACCGACTACCTGTACTTCATGGCGCGCGGCGACGGCACCCACATTTTCACGAAAACACTACGCGAGCACGAAGCCGCCTACCGCGAAGTGAAGCGCAACTCTACACACAGCCCGTAGGGCGCCGGCTGGCGGTCAGGCCACGACGCTTTGGGGGCCGGCCGCCAGGGAGCGCGCGGCCAGGGCTTTCTGCAACACCTCGATCCCCACATCCACCTGTTCGCGCGTGACAATCAGCGGGGGCAGGAAGCGCAGTACGGTGGTATCGGTGCAGTTGATCAACACACCGGCCTCGCGCATGGCCGTCACAATGCTTTCACCCTCCGCCGAAAGTTCCATGGCGAGCATGAGGCCATGCCCTCGCACTTCGCGCACCAGGTCCGGGAATTCGGCCGCCACGCGGCTCAGTTCTTCCTTCATATAGGTGCCGAGGCGCGCCGCATGAGCCATCATGCCGCCGTCCAGCACCTCTCGCAAAACGGCGACGCCCGCAGCGCACGCCACGGGATTCCCGCCGAACGTGGTGCCGTGCATGCCGGGCTTGAGCACGTCGGCCACGCGCGTGCCACCCAGAATGGCGCCCAGAGGCAGGCCGCCTCCGATCGGCTTGGCCACCACCACGAGATCGGGATGGAGGCCGAAGTGCTCGAAGGCGAAGAATCTGCCCGTCCTGCCCACACCCGACTGAATCTCGTCGGCCGCGAGGAGAAAGCCGGCCGATTCGTGCAGCTCGGAGAGCGTCGCCGCAAACTCGGGGGTGATCGGTCGGATGCCGCCCTCGCCCTGGATGCACTCGAGGATCACGGCCAG
>DAIOGN010000199.1:0-4346 GCA_036745245.1 Candidatus Zixiibacteriota bacterium | reverse complement strand
GATCAGCAGCGCACTGCGCTCATCGCTAAAACACCGCGACAGCCGCTCGAGCAGATCCAGCCGTCCCCGATCCGACCGCCTTTTCGCCAGTCCGCGCTCGATGGTCTGGCGCAGCTGAGGAAACTCGATGGGCTTGAGTAGATAGTCGTAGGCGCCCTCGTTGACCGCCTCGACGGCCGATTCGAGCGACGCATACCCGGTCATGAGGATCACGGGCGCGAGGGGATCGGCCTCGCGCGCCACTCGCAGAATCTCGAGACCGTCGGTGCCGGGCATCTGGATGTCGGTGAGCACGCAGTCGAAGTCGGCCTGATCCTGGAGGGCCTGGCGCGCACGTGTGGGGTCGACGAAGGCCCGCACACTGTAGCCTTCCTGACCCAGGAGCTTCTCCAGGCTCTCGCACATGCGCACCTCGTCATCGATGACGACGATGCGGGCCGGTTCCGCCATCAGGCCGCCTCGCGGCGCGGCAGGCGCACGGTGAAGACCGCACCCCCGTCGGGATGATTGTACACCAGGATCCGTCCGCCATGACGCTGGATGATGCCGTAGCAGACGTACAGTCCCAGGCCGGTCCCCTGCCCTTCCGACTTGGTGGTGAAGAAGGGTTCGAAGAGACGCGGCAGATGCTCGGGCAGAATCCCGGTTCCCGTGTCGCGCACCTGGGCCAGGACGGAGTGTCGCCGCGGAATCAGGCGCACAGCGAGCGTCCCCCCGTCGGGCATGGCATCCAGCGCGTTCATGAAGAGGTTGAGAAACACCTGCTTGAGTTCTTCCGCGTTGGCTCGCACGGGCACGGGCACCCGGTCGCCCGGCAGGCTCACCGTCACCCGCTGATGTGCGTTCGACTTGTTGAGAAGTTTCAGGCAGTCGTCGACCACCTGCCACAGGGCGAAGTCGTGCAGCCCGGGGGACGCGGGGCGATGAAAGTCCAGGAGGCGCCGCACGATGTCGGCGATGCGATTCACTTCTTCGGACACGATCAACAGGTTTTCGGAGGTGTCCCCGGCTCCCGGATTCTGCACGCGCAGCAGGTGCAGGTAGTTCTTGATGATGCCGAGCGGATTGTTGACCTCGTGGGCGATGGTGGCGGAGAGGCGCCCCATGGCCGCGAGTTTTTCCGAATGCACGAGCTGGGCCTGCGCCTCGCGCAATCTGCGCACCGCCTGACGCTCGCTTTCGTACAGCCGCGCGTTGTCCATGGCCACCGTGAAGTGGCTGATGAGAATGGACAGATACTCCTTGTCGTTCTCGGTGAACGGGGCGCCGGAGAGCCTGCGCGACACCACGAGCATGCCACGCAATTGCTGCTTGATCATCATCGGACACACCAGAGCCGCCTCCAGCCGCAGGAGCACTTCGCGCTCACCGGGAAGCAGGCCGGGAGCGCCGAAGAGGCGCTCCACTTCGAGAGGAAGGCGTGCCTGCCCCAGCGTCTGGCAGAGTGGATCGGATTTCCGCACCTGCGGCAGGCCCGGGGGCACGTCCGTCCCCTTCACCCGCCAGACGCCCAGGGTGGGATCCTCTTCGTTGCGATCCACGATGACTCCGGCCGTGCCGATGCCCATCTGACCAATGGCCGTGAGCAGCAGGTGATCGAGGAGATGCTCCGCGTCGAGCAGCCGGCTGAGATTCCGGCTGATTTCGAACAGCGTGTAGAGATCGAAGAGTTTGCGCTTGAGCCTGCGGTTCGATTCCGTCAGCTCGGTGATCTTGGCCGCCTGAGCGCGCCGGGGCTTGAGGAATAGACTCGCGAGATCTTTCTTTGGCTCAAAGGCGGCCATACATTCATAGTATCGGCACGCTTCACTGCGGTTGCAAGGGCTACCCGTGCGCGGTAAACGCATAGATGCCCGTCGATTACGCGTTGACCGGTGATGCTGGGAAGCTACCATGTAGACCCTCGGACCAGGGCCATGGTGGCGCCTGTTCCGCAGAATCTGCCATGTCGAATCTGTATGCCGAACTGAGCTGGCGCGGACTGGTCTTCGACGCCACGCGAGAGACCGAGGGCTTCCTGACGGCGGAGCCATCCCCTCTGGGGTACATCGGCTTCGATCCCACCGCTGAGAGTCTTCATGTGGGCTCGCTCGTGCCCGTGATGGCCCTCGTGCACCTGCAGCGATGCGGTGGGCGTCCGCTCGTCATCGTGGGCGGAGGCACCGGCATGGTGGGCGACCCGTCCGGCCGGAAGAGCGAGCGCGCCTTCATGGAGGCCGGAGAGATCGAAGCCAACGTGACCGGCTTGAAAAAGCAGCTGTCACATTTCCTGGACTTCTCGGATCACGGGGGAGCGCGCCTGCTCAACAATCTCGACTGGCTCGGGGAGATTTCATTTCTGGGGTTCCTGCGCGACGTGGGCAAGTACGCCACGGTGAACCAGATGCTCGCCAAGGAGTCCGTGAAACTTCGTCTCGACCGCGCCAAAGACGGCGGCGAAGGGATTTCGTACACCGAATTCTCCTACATGCTGATGCAGGCGTACGATTTTCTCCATGTGCACGACCGCTTCGGCTGCCGGTTTCAGATGGGGGGCTCCGACCAGTGGGGCAACATCACCGCGGGGATCGACCTGATCGGCCGTCTGCGTAACGTGTCGGCCTACGGTCTGGTCATGCCGCTTGTGACCATGGCGTCGGGAGAGAAATTCGGCAAGAGCACCGACGGCAACGTGTGGCTCGACCCGTCACGAACGTCCCCGTACCGGTTCTACCAGTACTGGATCAATACTCCCGATCACGACGTGGAGCGCTTCCTCAAGTTCTTCACGCTCCTGTCGCAGGAGGAGATTGCGGCTGCGCAGTCCGAGCATGCCCGCTCCCCCGAACAGCGACGCGCCCAGGAGATGCTCGCGTCCGAAATCACACGATCCGTGCACGGCGAGGCGGGCCTGTCGAGCGCTCGGCGCGCAAGTGCCGCCCTGTTCGGCGGGGAGCTCGAGGACCTGTCGTCCGCCGATCTGGTCGACGTGTTCGGCGCGGCGCCCTCGGTGCTGTTGCCGGCACATCCGGAATTCGCGGCGCCGTTCTCCGCTGTGGAACTGTTTGTCTGGGGCGGGCTGGCCAAATCCAAAGGCGAAGCCCGACGCCTGGCCGAGGGCGGAGGCCTCTACGTCAACAATCGCAGAGTCGAAGACTGGAGTCGTCCCATCGAGCCCTCCTCCAGACTGCACGGCCGCTTTCTGGTGCTGCGGAAGGGCGCGAAGCACTACGCGCTGGCTGAATGGCCCGGCTGAACCGGGCCACGCGCCCACCTGAGTTCACATGTTCATCGGCGAGCCCGTATCCGTGGAGCCGGCCGTTGGCGGGCTTCCGCCCGCGCGGTTCGTCTGGCGCGAGCGGGTCTTCGACGTACGGGAGATTCTGCACACATGGTCCGACTGGCATTTCGGGGAGGGGAGCCACACGCGATCGTGGCGCAACCGGAGGCACCGAAACTACTTTCAGGTGCGCACGGACTCCGGCGACTTCGAGCTCTACGTCGACCGCGGTGTGCGCGGGGAACGCCACGTCTGGATCCTGGCGCGACGCCTGGACCCGCCCTTCGACGCGTCAGGGCCTTCGCACGATGCACCCTCCGGGCACTGATGGTCGCAGCCTGCACAGGTCCATTCGCTCTGGCCATGAGTGATCCCGGGCTGCCCCCGATCGATTCGCTCTGGGACTACAACGACCCCAGAGGCTCGGAAGAGCGGTTTCGTGCCGTGTGGAGCACGGCACAGAATTCCGGCGACACGGCCTATGAAGCGGAGTTGATCACGCAGCTGGCGCGCACCCTGGGATTGCAGCTGAAGTTCGACGCGGCGCATGCACTACTGGATTCGGTTCAGCCACTCTTGCCGGCCGCAGGCTCACGCGCCCGGGTTCGCTACTTACTGGAACGGGGGCGCACCTGGAATTCCTCCGGGTCGAAGGAGCGAGCCTGTGAGTTTTTTACGGACGCCTGGGAGACAGCCTCCGAACACGAATTGTGGGGGCTGGCCGTGGATGCCGCGCACATGGTGGCGATCGCACAGCCCGAAGCGGCCTTCGAGTGGAATCTGCGAGCTCTGGAATTGGCTCTGCAGACGGACGACCCCGATGCGCGTCGCTGGCGCGGCAGTCTGTACAACAACCTGGGCTGGACCTGCTTCGAACGGACACAGTACGACTCGGCGCTCGCCTACTTCGAAGAGGCGCTCGCCTGCCGGATCGAGCAGGGCAAACCGGCCGACGTGCTGGTGGCACGCTGGTGCGTGGCCAAGTGCAGGCGGGTTCTCGGTCAGCTCGAGGTGGCCCTGGCGGAACAGCTCCGGCTGGAGCGCGACACGCAGGCCGCGGGGGCTCCCGATGGCTTCGTGCTGGAGG
>DAIOGN010000198.1:0-4389 GCA_036745245.1 Candidatus Zixiibacteriota bacterium | reverse complement strand
TTGACGTTCCAGGGTCTGGACATGGTGGGATCGGTGCTGGATGCGGCGGACTGGGAATACCTGACCTACCGCATCGTGTCGACCAACCCCGCCCTGATCCGTATCGTGGCGATCGCCGACATGAACAACTCCAATCAGCACCCCGACACCCTGTGTCTGGACGGGCTGCTTGCGAACGTGTGCTTCAAGGTGACCCACGATCAGAATGCCGGCTGTCAGTCCGCTCACATCCAGTGGTACTGGAACGACTGCGGCGACAACACGGCGTCGGATCCCACGGGTAACATCCTGTACATTATCACCAACCCGGACGGCAATCCGCCGTACGCGGGCGGTGATCCCATAGCCGGAATCAACGGCGGTGGCATTATCTCCAACAGCTGCAACATCGACGCGCAGCTGGCCACCATGGAGGGCGGTATCAACGGCCCCGATGCGTTCCCGTGCCCGAATCCGGACACGACGAAGCCGGATCCGGTGGAAGCCCTCTGCTTCATCAATGGTAAGATCAAGATTATCTGCCCCGGGGACATCGACGACCGTGGCGATATCAACCTGAACGGATTGGCGTATGAAATCGCGGATGCGGTGCTCTACTCCAATTACTTCATCTCGGGTCCTTCAGTGTTCACGATCAACGTGGCCGGTCAGACGGCGGCGTCGGATGTGAACGCAGACGGCACCCCGCTGACGGTGGCTGACTTGGTGTACTTGATCCGTGTCATCACGGGCGACGCCCTGCCGATTGCTGGCGATCTATTGGGTGGCGGTCCGAAGGTGACGGCGGGTCAGCTCCTGGTGACCTCCGCGCAGCAAGGCGCCAACGTGACGGTGTCGGCGAAATCCGATGCCGATCTGGGTGCCGGTCTGTTCGTGTTCAACTACAGCGGTTCGGACATTGCCGGCGTGTCGGCGATGGGTCGCGCTTCCAGCATGGATGTCTCCTGGAAAGCCGAAGGCGGACAGCTGAGAGTTCTGGTTCTGCCGCGCATGAGCGGAAGCCAGGCCGACCAGCGTCAGCTGGTCGCGGCTGGCAACGGCCCGATCCTCAACATCACCACGCACGGTGCTACCGTGGAACTGGTGAGCGTAGAGGCGGCCACGTTCATGGGTGCTGAGCTCGAAACTCAGATGGAAGCCAAGGTTCTGCCCACGCAGTTCGCTCTGAAGCAGAACTTCCCGAACCCGTTCAACCCGAGCACCTCGCTGGCCATCGATTTCCCGGCGGCCTCCGAGTACAAGCTCACCATCTATAACATCGCCGGTCAGGTGGTGAAGACCTTCCAAGGCAATGCCGAGGCAGGGACCACGACCATCCGGTGGGATGCCAAAGACAACCGCGGGTCGCAGGTAGCCACGGGCGTGTACTTCTACTCCGTGGAAGCCGGTGCCTTCAAGGATGTCAAGAAGATGGTGCTGCTGAGGTAGGGTGCACTGAATGGGGCTAGTGATTCCGTTCTTACGCCTGTCCAGCCGCCTCCTAACCGTGGCGGTGGCGATCGCCACTTGGAGTCTGCTCCCGACAATCGCCTTGGCACAGTCCCTATCTACCGCGCAGAGTCACGTTGCCCCCGTAGTCTTTCAGCTTGAGACCGATCCGGTCGGAGGGGTCCTGGCCGTTGGGCAGCCCGGCAGCGTCATCTTCACTATGAACGCCAATGGCAATAGTGTACAGGGGATCGTATTCGGGGCTTATTTGCAGTTCTCCGGTTCCAATTGGATTGGGCCGATCGACGACTCCCAGTCGGGACCCCCGGACAACGTGATTCCTTCAGCGCTGGCGACCAGCACGTTCGCTAGCATTGCCTGGAACCAGTTCTATGGCAACGGTTCCAATCCCGACACGATGCTCTACGGATTTACCAGCTTTGGGGGTCCCTGGTCTACCTCAGGCGAGGTCTTTCGAATCGAAGCGGTCCCTTCGGACACCGGCCTACTCCAGATCATTCCAATCGTCCATCCGGACATGATGGCTTTCTTGATCGGATGGGAGGTGCTGGATCCACTTGGAGCGCCGTTGCCCATGCAGACCTTCATGTCGCCAGTCAGAGCCGTGGATTCGCTTGTCGTATTCACCCTGGGCACGAACTACGGGAATGACTCGCTCTATGTGGGTCAGCCGGGAAGCATCCTCTTTGGCGTGAACGCCAATGGTTATTCCATCCAGGGTATGGTCTTCATGGCTTTGCTGCACTACACGGGAGGCAATTGGGCTGGGCCGATCGACGATTCCCAGCCGGGGTTTCCGGACAACGTGATTCCCTCGGCCCTGGCGAGCAGCACGTTCGCAAGCATCGCCTGGAACCAGTTCTATGGCAACGGCACCAACCCTGACACCATGCTTTACGGCTTCACCAGCTTTGGAGGTCCCTGGACGGCCAACGGAGAAGTGTTCAGAATCAACGTGACACCGTCAGGGCACGGTACGCTGGTGGTCGATCCGGTGATTCCTCCGGATGTCTCCATCCCTCCAGCGTCCGAGATGCAGGCTCTGGGTCCCCTTGGAGAGGCCCTCCCTCGGCAATTCGATCTGCCGGTCATTACCAGCGTTTCTCCTATTATGGCATCGGTTCTGGCCAATTGCCCGGGCTCCACATACGAGGGCGGCAGCGTGGCCATTCACGTCGGGACTACGGTATTAGGCGGTGTGTTCCAGTCGCTGGACCTCGTCAAAACCACAAAGAACTTCATTCCCGCGACGCCCGCCAATGCCCCCAACAACATAGGCCTCGGGCAAATCCACGTACCGAACGCCACGGAGTCCATCACGTCCTGGGTGCCGGCGGCCGGTGAAGCGGGTACCTGGCGATTCTACTACGAAGCCACGAATGACTTCGGTCACGCGGACACCGCCATTGCGATCGTGGAAGTGCTGGTGCCAAGTGTGGATCACGCATTCTGGAATGGCCCCTACCACTACGAGTTCACGCCGGGATTCCCCGTCGCCGCGAATCTGAGCTGGAGCCTGACACATACGACCGCGGCCGTGCAAGGTGTCGTGGGCCCCTTTGTGCTCAGTTCCTTCTCGGGCGGTGCGTTCCTCGCCAGCCCTATCGTTGGGGATGGCAGCATGGGAGGCGACATCACGGCAGGGACTGCGTTCGCATCATTCGCATCCAAGAGCGACAATACTTTCGCCGGCAACGCGATCTCGCCGGACACGGTTCTGGGCGGCCTGGTTTCCTTCGGCGCCGCCGTGCCGTCCCCTGGTACGTCCGTGGTGTTTCAGATGGCGACCTCCCTGCTGGACCAGGAAGGCATCCTCCGCGTGCGCGAGGTCGGGCCCCCCGGGCTTCCTGGATCCATTCTGTCCTACAACGATCCGCTGGGCGGCACGACTTTCCCCACGATCAGCCGAGGCTGTTACGTGGTGTCCGCCATCAAGAACGTCGCCCCGACCGTCCAGTGCCCTGTGACTGCGGCTGGACCCGTCGTCTTCGGAGATCCGGTCACCGTGCCCGGGTTCTCCTATAACGACCCAGATGCGTCCCCCGGACCGTACACGTTCAGCGTGGTGAGCATGGAGAGGGACGGCAATCCTGCAGTTCCGACGACTGCTCCCAGCTTCACGGGCGACACGTTCAACTGGCTGACGTCCAACGCCAACCAGAACGACGTGGGACTGTGGGAATTCTGCGTGCAGGTCCACGACGGCGCCGACAACTCCACGAACACCTGCTGCTTCACCGTGAACGTGTTCGCGGAGGAGCCGCTGGTGTGCTTTTCCATTGCCTGCGTGGAATCGTTTTCCGGCGCCGACATCTGTGTGCCGCTTTCGGTCACCGACTACTTTTCTCCGTGCATCGAGCTGGGCGGGTTCGATCTTCTGTTCTCCTACGATGCGTCCCTGCTGACCTTTACGGGCCTCGATCTCGCGGGCAGCGTCCTCGAGGCGCAGGGCTGGGAGTTTCTCACGTACCGTGTCGAGCCGGCCGCCCCTGCCCGAGTCCGCATCGTCGCCATCGCCGACATGAACAACTCCAATCAGCATCCCTCGGGCTGGTGCCTGAACGGACTCCTGGCCAACCTGTGCTTCCGCACCACGAATGACCGCAACCTGGCCTGCCAGTCGGCACACTTGAGGTTCTATTGGGAAGACTGCGGCGACAACACAGCGTCCTCTCGTGATGGGAACCACCTGTACATCGTGGCCGATCCGGCCGGCGGCTCCTACGTTGGCGGGAACCCCATGGCCCAGCCCCCGATTCCGGGAGGGGGAATCATTTCCGGCAGCTGCGGCGTCGATGCGCAGCTATTCACCGGGTCCGGCGGTGTGACGGGACCGGCGGAACATCCGTGCCCCAACGATGTGCCGAACAAGCCGGATCCGGAAGAGTTGCTGTGCTTCGTGAACGGCAAGATCAAGATCATCTGCCCCGGGGACATCGA
>DAIOGN010000197.1:0-4400 GCA_036745245.1 Candidatus Zixiibacteriota bacterium | reverse complement strand
AGTTGAAACACTCGGTGGGCACCGCGATCATCCACACCGAGGCGACCGACACGGCCAGCCTCGCCCGCGACATCCGGGAGCGGTTCGGGATCACGGCGAGACCCTCCATGGGAACGCTGCGGCTCGAGCGCGCCGATGCACACCGGCTGGTGCCCGAACTGGTGGAGGCCTTCGGCAACAACATACGATCGGTGCGCGTGTCGCGGCCAACGCTTGAGGACGTGTTTCTCAAGGCTACAGGCAGCGAATTCGGGGAAGCCTCTCACCCGGATGAAGGGGACCCGTCATGATGTGGAAGCCGGTGTACACACTCACCGTGCGCGAGTTTCAGCGCTTCACGCGTCAGCGAAGCCGGGTGCTGGGCGCACTGGGCACGCCCCTGGTGTTCTGGCTGCTTATGGGATCGGGCCTGGGCCGATCGTTCACATCCGACCTGGTGACCCCCGGCGGGAGTTTTCTGGAGTACTTCTTCCCGGGCACGTTCACGCTTGTGATTCTCTTCACGGGGATCTTCTCCGCCATCTCGCTCATCGAAGACCGTCACGAGGGATTTCTTCAGGGCGTGCTGGTGGCCCCGGCACCGCGTCGTGCCATCGTGCTTGGGAAAATCCTCGGCAGCACGCTTCTGGCCACTCTTCAGGCCGTGTTGTTCCTTGCGCTTGCACCATTGTCCGGCGTTCCGCTCACGTGGTCGCAGCTTCCCGCTCTTCTTCTGGTCACGGTACTGGTGTCGTTCGCCCTGGGCGGCCTGGGCTTCGCGGCGGCCTGGAAAATCGACAGCGTGCAGGGGTTTCACGCCGTCATGAACCTGATTCTTATCCCTATGTGGATTCTCTCCGGCGCCCTCTTTCCGGCCGAAGGCGCTTCGCCCTGGCTGGCCCTGCTGCTCAAGTTCAATCCGCTCACGTACGGCGTGGCCGCCCTGCGCCACGCATTGTACGGCCCGGGAAGCCTGGTGTCCGCCAGCCTCCCCGACTGGACGCTGTCCCTCGCCGTCACGGCTTTGTTCGGATTGTTCTGTTTTGGCGCTTCGGTGGCGCTTGTGCACGCGAAGTCGACCTGACGGCGCGAGCATCCTTTTGACAGGTTCGCTTCCGACGCGTAGATTCGGGATCGGACTTCGACCCGAAGCACACCGCATCACGGGGACCGCAGGAAACGCAGCGATCCGGATGCGGCCGGCCGGTCCTCGACGGGTCGTCCAATTGGGGGGTGCGGTATGTACTTCTTGAGATTCGCGCGCGCTCTGAGCTGGGTGTGCGTACTGATCCCCACAGCCGTTTCCCTGGCCGACACCGGCCCGGGCGCCGACACCCGGCGGGTACGTCGAGCCGACCCGCAGGCCGCCCAGCCCTACACCTCCAACCGCGTGCACAAGATCGGCAACACGGGCTTCAGCATTACCAACTACGGGTTCTTTGGCAGCGAACTGCGCGGCATCAACGACCCCTGCACACGACGCCCGGCGCCCTCCTTCGAGTTTCCCATCGGCAGTGGCATCGAGTACCTGTACCAGGGCGCCATGTGGGTGGGCGCGGTGAAGAACCGTGATACGCTGGTCTCGGTGGGCGCCGACGGCTGGCAGATTATCAACGAAATGTTTCCGCGCGAGTTTCCGGAGGGTGACATCGTCGAGCGCACCACGCGGGCGGTGTTGAGAGCCGAGCCCAATTCAGCATGCGCCGACGTGTTCTTCACCGCGGACGCGGTGTCGGAACAGGATTTCATCGCGGTGTACTCCGACACCATCACCGACGCGCAGTTCGTCAGCTCCGACCCGTTCGACGGCCCCCACATCCCCCTGGGCATCGAAGTGACACAGAAGTCCTACTCGTGGTCGTTCGACTACGCGAAGGATTTCGTGCTGATGGACTTCGAGCTGCGCAATATCGAGGGCGGTGCGCTCTCGGGCCTGTACATGGGAATTTACATGGACCAGGACGTCCTGCACCAGGCCACGTCCGAAGGGGCGCAGGACGACATCGCGGGGTTTCTGCACACCGTACCGTCGGCGGCCGGACCGGAGTTCCTCGACACGGTGAACGTGGCCTGGATCGCCGACAACGACGGCGATCCTCGCGGCGGCGAGTTCTATTTCGGTTCCCCCGCGGGCGTGACCGGCGTGCGGGTGGTGCGTGCGCCCAAGCCGGGGTTGAAATTCTCCTTCAACTGGTGGATCGGGAACACCACACCGTCGCAGGATTGGGGGCCGAACCGGGCAGATCACAAGGTGCCGTATCCCGTGGGCAATCTCGGCACGCCGGAGAGCAACGAGGCCAAGTATGCCGTGTTGTCGAACGGCGAATTCGACTACCCGCAGGTGGAAGCGGCACTCCATCACGAGGCGGCGGGTTGGCTTCCGCCTGTGTCGAATCCGGGCCTGGCGACCAACCTGGCCGATGGGTTCGACACCCGGTATCTTTTGTCGTTCGGCCCGTTCGACGTGGCGCCCGGGGAAATGCTGCCGCTCACGATCGCCATCATAGCAGGGGCCGACTTCCACAATGACGCAGGCGCGTTCAATTATTTCGACGCCAACAATCCCACCCCCTACCTGGAACAGCTCGATTACTCGAGTTTCGCGCGCAATTCCCAGTGGGCGGGCTGGGTGTACGACACGCCCGGGTACGACACCGACGGCAATGGCTATGCCGGGAACTACCGCATCGTGGGCCGGGACACCATCTACTACACCGGCGACAGCATACCCGACTTTCAGGGTCCCCCGCCCCCGCCCTCGCCCGACGTGCGCTTTACCACATCGCAGGGGAGAATCATCCTGCGCTGGAACGGATTGCTCTCCGAAACGGCGCGCGACGTGTTTTCGAACCTGCCCGACTTCGAAGGCTACCGCGTGTACATGAGCCGCACGGGACTCCTGGCCGACTTTGCGCTGCTCTCCCAGCGGGATCACATCAACTACATCCGCCGCCAGTACAATTCCGGAGCCAATCGCTGGCAGGTGAAGGACCCGCCATTTACGCTCGACTCGCTGCAATCTCTCTACAACGATCTCGTGGACAGCGTGTATGGCTTCACGCCGTTCCATCCGGACAGCTTCGCCGTGGCCGACGTGGACGAGTCGATGCGGGAGATCGTGCTCGATAACATCGATCCCTCACGGCTCGACACGAATTACTACTATTTCGAGTCGTACGATGCCAACGAGATGGCCGACGACGCCGGCCTGGCGTATCTGGCCGACAGCCTCGACCATGACGTGAAGCAGGTGATCCGCAAGCGCTTCCCGAGTTCCTCGCCCGCCGACACGGTCTTCGAAGACGGCCTGCCGTACAACATGTTCTACGATTACGAGTTCGTGCTCGACGGGCTCCAGCTGGCGGAGCCTGCGTTCATCGCCGTGACGACATTCGACTTCGGCAATCCGGCCGCAGGACTGTCGAGCCTGGAGTCGTCGCCTTTGTCCACCATGAAGGAAGTGTGGCCGATCAACTCGGCGAAGGTGGTGAACGAGGAGCGCCCGAAGCCCACGGTGTATCCCAACCCGTACCGTCTGGCGGACGATTACAACGCAACGGGCTGGGAAGATCCCAAGCGGCAGGGACTCGACCCCGAGCGCGGGCGCAAGGTGACGTTTGCCAATGTTCCCGAGACCTGCACCGTGTCGATCTGGACGCTCGACGGCGACCTGGTGCGCCAGCTGGAGCACGCGGAAGACCCACTGTCGTCACAAGCCAGCGTGGTGGTGTGGGATCTCATTACGCGCAACACGCAGGCTGTGAAGACCGGCCTCTACATCTTCACTGTGGAAAGCCGCTACGGCACCGAGGTGGGCAAACTCGTGATCGTGAAGTAAATGGGGTCAGAGGCAAATTAAGCCGGGCGACTTCAGACGCGAAGCAGGGGGCACTGGCCCGGCTTAATTTGCCTCTGACCCCATTTACTCTATGGAATCGCTTTAACAAGAAAACCGCCTGAGGGCGGCTTTCTTGCGTCTGCACAGAAGAGGGGGTCCACCGGGAAGGTGCTCGTCCCTCCCAAGAGGAACCAAATGGGCGGACCACGGTTGCAGGAGGACCCTCCCCACCCGTTGACAGGAGGTTGTGGCCCGCCCTGGGAATGGACCCAGGTCGACGTGGGTTATTCCCGGGGGGAAAGGGGGGCGATCAAAATCGACGGCAGACTCTGACTACGTGTTTTTGGCGGGAGGACCTGGAGCTTTCTTTCTTAGGCTCCGTAATTGAATGACGGACTCGCGAATGCCCTCAACGATCCGGATCGTCTCCTCCCACGAGAGGCCAGCTCGTTCCTTTTGCCAGCGGGTGTGGCTCTCCAGCAACTTCCGGATATCATTCATTGAGAAATTTCGCTTCAAATCGTCGCCAGGCTTCGCCGATTCCATAGCGATCAGTTGCTCCGTGAGCGCGGAGCGAGCTTTG
>DAIOGN010000196.1:0-4476 GCA_036745245.1 Candidatus Zixiibacteriota bacterium | reverse complement strand
CGGGCGGCGCAGGTGCGGGAGCTCCGGTCTGTGCCTTGGGCACAGCGGTGGCGCCGCCGCCGCATGACGCTCCCACCACGGCGCACATCGCAATCACCCACGGTGCATGTCGCATGCGCCTACACCAACTCGGGACGTTCACGGGAGACTTTCTGAACAAGGTTCCGAATCTGCGCCAGCCGGCTCTTGTGGGCCACAAACGTGATGGGGCCCGACCGCACGACCACCAGATCGCTCACGCCCAGCGTGGCCACCACGCCCGGCGCTTCGTTGAACACGATCGTCTCGGCCGTGTCGAGGCACAGGGCCTCACCCACCAGCACGTTGCCCTCGTGATCTCGATCGCGCAGCCGATCCAGGGCCAGCCAGCTGCCGATGTCGTCCCAGACGAGGTCGGCCTTGATCGTCACCACATTCGAAGCCTTCTCGAGCACCGCGAAGTCAATGGAGATGTCGGGCACCTGCTGGTAAGCCGCTTCCCGGCACGCCGAGGAGCCCGGCCGCGCGCGGCACGCGCTGAGTGCCTTGAAGTGCACGGGGCAGTGTTCTTCAAGCGCCCGCCAGATGGAACGCACCGACCACACGAAGATGCCCGCGTTCCACAGGTGCTTCTTGCCATAGTAGTACACCTGCGCCATGCGGGGCTCCGGCTTCTCCTTGAAGCCGGCTACATGCGAAGCCACGAGATCGCCCTTCCGCGCCACGACGTCACCGGTTTCGATGTATCCGTACCCGGTCTCCGCGCGCGTGGGCGTGATTCCGATGGTGACCAGGCGGTTCTCTGAGGCTGCCAGTTCGGCGCCGAACGCGAGGATCTCGCGCAATCGGGAGGCAGGCTCGATGCGATGGTCGGCCGACAGCACGAGCATGACGGCGTCGGGGTCACGCGCGCCGATCTCCGCGGCGGCCAGTCCGATGGCCATGGCCGTGTTGCGTCCCACCGGCTCTGCCAGGATCTGGTCTCCGGCGAGTCCGGGGATGGCCTGTGCAATGGGCGCGGACAGCGCCTCCCCCGCCACAATGTAGGTGCGCTCGAGGGGGACCAGTTCGCTCACGCGCTCGATGGTCTCCACGAGCATGGGCTTGTCGGAGTACAAGGCCAGAAGCTGCTTGGGTTTGTGGCCGCGGGACAGGGGCCAGAAACGCTCCCCGCGGCCGCCCGCCATGATCACGGTGTGCAGCATACTGCGACTAGGTAGGATGCACCTGCGGGAGGGTCAAGACGCCTCTTCCTCCAGCTGCCTCAGGCTGAAATGCTCACGTCTCAGGTAGTACAATCCCAGAAGCGTCACCGGCACGTAATTCCCCGCGTGCAGCACCAGGGAGAACGAAAGTCCCACGGAGGCGGGAATGCCGAAGATCTTCAGGGCCGCCACGGTGAAGTACTGAAACGTGCCCACATATCCGGGGGCCGACGGGAGCATGACCCCCAGGGAGACAATCACCAGAACCACATACGGCGCGTACCATGGCACTGACAGGTCGAACGCGAGAAAGATGAAGTAGTTCGAAAATCCCACGACGGCCCACACGGCCAGCGACCATCCCACCACGGCCACCAGGCTCCGGGCGTTCTGCAGCACGCCCAGTCCCGTGGTGAACTGCGTGGCCAGCTGCACCACACGTTCGCCCACTCGATCGGGGAACACGCCGCACAGCCGGCGGATCCACCGCAGCGAGGCCTCGGTCTTGACTTTCAGGAGGAACAGCGACCCGAGAGCCACCACGTGAAGGGTCAGTGCGATGTAGGCCGCCTGCACCAGCCGGGGCTCGCCTTCGATGAGCACCGGCGCCAGAAGCAGGAGCAGTCCCGACACAAGCAGCAGAGACAAAGCGTCGAAGACGCGTTCCACGACAATGGTGGCGAACGCCGCGGACCGGCTGATGCCTTCCTTGTGCGAAAGGGAAAAGGGCCGCGCAATCTCGCCCAGACGCAACGGCAGCACATTGTTTACCATGAAGCCGATCATGGTGGACGCAAACAGGGAGTGGAGCCCGATCCCCGGCTTGACGGCATCCGTCATGTAGCGCCACCGTATCGCACGCAGCCACATGCTGGCGAGTATGAGCGCTCCGTTGGGAACGATGTAAATATAGTGAGCCTGCGCCAGGGCCGACCCCACGGCCTTCCAGTCCACGCCGCGCAGCGACAGATACAGACAGACGGCGGAGATGAGGAACCCGAAGAGGACTTTGCGCTTCATCGAGGGGCCTTCCCTCGGTCGATCGCGCGATCCAGTTCGGCGGCCAGTTGTTTTGCGCCTTCGTCCCAGTCGAAGCGGCGGGCCCACTCCACGCCACCTTGCTCCAGTCGCCTTCGAGCTTCCGTGTCGGTGAGCACCCGGACCAGCTGTTCCGAGAGTGTCGCCACGTCGCCATGCGGGTAGAGGTAGCCGTTCTGCCCGTGTTGCACCGAGTCGCGCAATCCCGGCACATCGGAGGCGATCACAGCCGTGCCGCAGGCATTCGCCTCCACGTTGGTGAGCCCCCATCCCTCTTTGAGCGAGGGGCACACGGCCACCCACGCCTCCTGCAGGATTCGCACCTTCTCCTCCGGGCTCACGAACCCCGTAAAGCGCACGCGGTCAGCCAGGCCCAGTGAGCGGGCGAGCTCCTCGAGCGTTTCGCGGTAATCGCCGTCTCCCACCACGATCAGGCGCGCCTCCGGCAAACGCCCGGAGAGTTGCGCAAACGCGAGGATCAGGTGTTGCACGCACTTGTATTTCTTCAGCCGGCCCAGAAACAGCACCGTGGGATGAGCGCTTTTCGCAACCGTTTCGTCACGACGGTAGAGGGCGGCGTCCAGGCCGCAATGGATCACCTTCACCTGCTCGGGAGCGAAGCCGCGCTCCAGAAGATCCTGACGGGTCGACTCGGAGATCACGCAGAAGGGCACCCTCCGATAGGCCCAGCGCACGGGGTATTCGCAGAGATAGATATAGGACGCCAGCAGGAAGTTGATTTCGTGAAACACCGTGGTGGCAAACATATGCGGCACTACGGCCAGGACGGGCACGGGCTGAAACAGGGGCGTGTAGAACGGGATCTTGTTGATGTCCTCCACCACCAGGTCGAACGGCGTCGTACGCACGAGCGATCTTACAAGCGACGGCACTCGCCAGTTGAAGTCGTAGCGTCCGCCGCGGCGGAGGATCTTCACCCCGTCCCAGGTGACTTCGCTCTCCGCCCCCTCGAAGCTGGAGCACAACAGGGTGGTGTCGAATCCGAGCTTCACCAGGCGGCGCAGGTTCTCCTGAAGATGCACCTCCGCGCCTCCGGCGAGCGGATGCTGCAGATCCTGCCAGTTGATCACGAGCAGGCGGCCGCGTGTGTCGGGCGTCACGATCCGTCCGCCGGAGAATGGCGTTTGCGAAACTCGAGGACCTCCGAGCGCAGCCGCGGGCCCATGGTGTCCGCAGGATTCGACGCCACCCAGCGATCCACCAGAGCCAGAAGGCTGTCCCATTGTGCACGTTCGAACTCGAGGCCGGCGCTTCGCTGGAACGACGGCTCGTGCGTCGGCGAAAGCGCCAACGCCTGCTTGTACACCGCCAGCGCCCGCAGAGTGTCCTGCGCGTGCTCGGCGGCCAGAGCGAAGTTAAAGTGCAGATCCGCCTGCCTCTCGACGGGCCGGCCCGCGCACAGTGAATCGAGCGTCGCGTGCAGGTCGAATTCGCCTGCCAATTGTACAAGATAGGTGCGAGCCGCCTCCAGTTCGGGCCGCAGGCGACAGGCCTTTACGCAGGCGGCGCGGGAGCTGTCCACCTGCCCGGAACGCCGGTAGTGGTCGGCGACAAACAAAAGCGATGTGGCGTAGTTGTCGGCGATCCGGCGCGTGGCAAGGTCGAGATAGAGGGTGGAATCGGCGAGACCGCGCAGGCGGTACTCCCCGTCGTGTCGGCGCATCACCAGCTCTGCATCCACATTCCAGGGGGTTCGTTCACGCGAGAGCCTCAGCACGAGCCCTTCCATCACGAGATGACTGTCGAGCGGTTGTCCGCGGTAGACACGGCTCCCCTCCGGCGTCGAGGCACCGAAGTACACCGGCCGCTCCCAGCGGTTGGACTCCACCACCGTGGCGAACACCTGATCCTGAATGCGCCCGAGCCGTGGGTCATACCGAAGCCGGTCGATCTCCTCGACGCCGGGATCGAAGGGCACGCCGCGCGCTTTGGCCTGGCGTACGTACCAGAGGGTGTTCGCCAGAGACAGGTTGATGATCTGCACGTCCTGCCGCACGCCGTAGGCTTCCTGCAGGCACCAGAGGGGGAAGGTGTCGTTGTCCCCGTTGGTGAAGAGGAGCGCGGCGGGTGCGCAGGATTCCAGCATGTTGTGCGCGTAGTCGAACGGAACGAAGTTGCGCGACCGATCGTGCGTCCACCAGTTCGCCTCCACGGTCTTCCACGGGAGACTGAAGAGGAACACCGCCGACGCCGTCCACAACGTCCCAACAGCCACCCTCAGCCGCGGGGCCCG
>DAIOGN010000195.1:3117-4514 GCA_036745245.1 Candidatus Zixiibacteriota bacterium | reverse complement strand
GCGGCCGCCGGCGAAATCGAAATGTGGCGGGTCCAGCTCGCAGGTGGTGTAGGATCCGTCCTCCACATAGAACGTGCGTGCCGATTCCAGGCGGAAGTCGCCGCCCGAATAGTAGCCATCCTGAGCCGCCGTGGAACTTTGCACGATCCGCCCGCGGCGCGTGGGGATGTCGTACACCAGACGCTCTCCGTCGACCACCTGCGTCCCCTGGCGCAGAACCGGCAGCTGGCTCCACTCCGCTGCCGCAACCACGCTGTCGCCTGGCTCAGGCTCGGTCATGGTGGTGTCCGTCAGTTCCGAATCGGGCAAAAGCGCCGGCGTGTAGTCGGCGGGCGGGGCCAGAAGACTGTCGTCTTTGGCGTACGCGCGCAGGACCGCCTGGTCGGTCTGATACACCACCTGGCCCGCCTCGAGGTTCACCTCGCCGTAGTTCACCTCGGCGTGGTCCCAGAGGCGGATCGTGTTCATGTCCACCCGATAGTCGATGTAGGACGAGGCGTACTGGATCGTGTCGACGCGCGCGGTGAGGGAATCCCCCTCCCCCTGGGGGTTGAAGTAGGTGCCCACGGCTCCGGAAATCACCTGAACGCGGGCAACTGCAGTATCCACCAGGGTGATTTTCACGGTGTCGCCCGAGGCGTCGTTGCGTTCTCCCTCGCGGCCCCAGGCGGGCACATAGCGGCTCTTCGCCTGGCCCACGGCCACCAGATCGGCCAGCTGGCCGTCCTCGAAGAGCATGGTCAGATGGTCGGATGAGAGGTCGCTTGTGGTGGTGCGGCCCAGGGTGGCTCGCTCCTGAAAGGACGCCTGTGCATGGCCCAGAGAATGGAGCGATTCCATCCGATTGTTGCGCAGGCGCACGAGAAGCGTATCGCCCTGTACCACCTGGCCGCCGAAGGTTCCCTGGGGCTCTCCGAAAAATACGATCTGGTCGTCCACTCCTTCGGAACTGAACCGCGCCTCCTGCGCCGTCACCGTTCCGTCGGAACGCTCCACGCGCACCCGGCCGCGCGCTTCGCCCGACCGCTCGGTGCTCGCGAATACCAGCGTGTCCGCCCACGTCTCCGTGCGCCGCTCGTCGTCGGGGTACTGGATCATCACCGCTTCTTCGTACAACTCGGCCCGGCGCGCGGCGCGGTCGTACCGGCCGTGGCGTGACCTCGCTACGATGTGCTCGTCGGGTTTGTTGTACTCCACGTGACCGTGGGCCAACGCCACATCCTGTGCCTTAAGATAGTACAGCGTATCGCACGAAAGGGACTCGGAGGTGTCGGATACGAGCACGTTGCCGAACAGGTGCACCGCGTCGGTTTCCTCAAACCAGATGGCGCGATCGGCGTGCAGTTCGGAGAGGCCCTGGCGGAAGTGAACCCGCCCTTCGGCGCGGTAGGCATTGC
>DAIOGN010000195.1:0-3107 GCA_036745245.1 Candidatus Zixiibacteriota bacterium | reverse complement strand
CCAGTTCCACGGGGGTATCGTCCTGCGCACGCGCCCGGCGCGCATCGGGCGCGAACGTGAACGCACACGAAAGCGCTGCGAGGGTGGCAAGCGAGCGCAGCCGCGACTCCGTAGCGCCGGCTGACCGCGCGCTAGCCCAGGGCCGTCTGGAGATCGAGAACAAGGTCGTCGGCGGATTCCACGCCGCACGAAAGGCGAATCATGCCGGGGGTAACGCCCGCCTTCACCAGGTCCTCGGGGCTGTAGCGGATGTGGCTGGTGCGTACCGGCAGGGACGCCACGCTCTCCACTCCGCCGAGGCTGGAAGCGTAGAGGATGAGCTTGAGCCGGTCGGTGACCCGACGCGCTTCCTCCAGACCTCCCTTCACCGAGAAGGCGAGCATGCCTGTGAATCCGGACATCTGTGAGCCGGCCAGCTTGTGGTACGGATCGGATTCCAGCCCGGGATAGTACACGCGCTCCACGCGCGGGTGCTTCTCGAGAGATTTCGCCACGGCCAGCGCGTTGTCGCACTGGCGACGCACGCGCACCTCGAGAGTTTTCATGCCCCGGATCAGGAGGGCCGCCGATCCCGCGTTGATCACGCCTCCCAGAAGCTTGCGCATATTCCAGATTTCCTTGAGGCGCTCCTTCGAGCCGGCCGCCATGCCACAGAGAACATCGGAATGACCGGCCAGGTACTTGGTGGCCGAGTGCACCACCACATCCACGCCCAGTTCCAGAGGTCTCTGGAGGATAGGGGTGGCGAAGGTATTGTCCATCACCACCGGGATGCCTCGGCGGCGGGCGGCTGCCGTCACGGCCGCGATGTCCACCACTTTCAACTGAGGGTTCGTGGGGGACTCGAAGAATACCAGGTCGGGCTTCGGTTCGGCCCTGGCCACGCGCTCAGCCAGACCTTCCGCCGTACCCCACGTTACTCCGATGCCCCAGCGGGGAAAGAGTTGTGCGAGCAGCTCGTAGGTGGCGCCGTAGATGGAGTCGAGCGCGAGCACGCTCTGGCCGCTTTGCACGTACGAAAGCACCGTGCACGAGATCGCCGCCATGCCCGAGGAAAATGCCAGGGCGCCCTCCGCGCACTCCAGTGCGGCGAGCTTGGCCTCTGCGGCACTCACCGTTGGATTGGACCAGCGGCCGTAAAGATGCCGGTCGATGTCGCCGGCCAGATAGGCTTCGAGTTCGGCGTTGTTCTTGAATGCAAACGTCGAGGACTGGATGATGGGCGTACCCACGGCGTCGAACGCGCTCGCCGCTTCGGAGCCGGCGTGTACGGCCTGGGTCCCGGTGCCCGGGCGGCGCCTGGCCCCGGAGCCTGTGGGTTTGTCTTTGCTCATATCGAGTTCTGGTGTTGTACCGGGCGGCCGGTCATTGGGATCCCTGCGATTCCGGCTGACGCTGAATACCCGCCGGCCTGTAGCCGGACCGGTTCGCCCGCTTTCCCCCCAGGGACGAAGATGCCCATCCGTTGGGAGTATCGGCAGGGTAGTGCGACGGGTCAAAAGTCATTTGGTCGGAGAGGGGGCTACCTTATTCAATGAGCCGTATGGCGACTGGACGTTCGAGAGGGAAAGTCAGTCGGCTGGGCCTGCTTCTGACCCTGGCCATCATTCTAGCCGTGATCGCATTCGGCGTGTTCAAGCGCAAAGGCGCCCGAAAGCCTCCGCCCATTCCGGAGGACGCCACAGGCAGCCGGCAGAGCGCGCCGCCCGCGTTCCGGGACGACATGGCGCACTTCAGAGTCTGACATACAGTCTCTCCCGCACTCCCGCTTGTGCGCCTGCGCGCGGCCTCGTATCTCTGCGGGGAGGCGATTCTATGAGGCTCACAACTCAAGGTTCCCGGCTGTCCACCGCGCTGCTCAAATCAAAGCGCCCCGGTCCGTTGATCATGGGCGTGGTCAACGTCACGCCCGATTCGTTTTCGGACGGCGGGCAGTTCGGTGACGCGGTCGCCGCGATCGACTACGGTCGCCGTCTCATCGACTGCGGTGCCGACATACTCGACGTGGGCGGCGAGTCCACGCGGCCCGGCAGCCTGCCGGTGACCGCCGATGAACAGTGGAAGCGCATCGGTGCCGTGGTGGCTGAGCTCTCCTGCGGGCCGGTGCCCGTGTCGGTGGACACGCGCAGCGCGGAGGTGGCCCGCCGCGCGCTGGAGGCGGGAGCCTCGATCATCAACGACGTGTCGGCGGGGTCCGATCCCGAGCTGTTGCCGGAAGTGGCGCGCCGGGGCGCCACCGTGGTGCTCATGCACATGCAAGGCCTGCCCCGCACCATGCAGACCGATCCTCATTATACAGCGGTCGTGGAAGACGTGAGGGCCGAACTCGAACGGGCCCGCGGGCGAGCCATCTCGGCCGGTGTGGCCCCGGAGCAAGCCTGGATCGATCCGGGCATCGGGTTCGGCAAAACACTCGAACACAACCTGGAGATTCTGCGCTCGTTGCATCGGTTCGTGGACACCGGCGCGACCGTGGTGCTGGGTACCTCACGCAAATCGTTCATCGACGGGCTCTCGAAAGCCGATGTGCAGAAGCGACTGGCCGGATCCCTGGCAAGCCTCGTGCCGGCGTGGCACGCCGGTGTGCAGGTGGTGCGCGTGCACGACGTGTTCGAGACGCGGCAGTTCTTCGATCTGCTGGCGCAGGTGGACGCGTAGCATGACCTTGTTCTCCATCGGGTTTCTCAGCTTCCGGGTGATCGACTTAGTTGACGTGCTCCTGGTGGCGTCGATCTTCTACCAGGCGCTGGCTTTGGTAAAGGGCACACGATCCACGCAGATTCTCTTCGGCGCCGTGGTGGTGATCGTGGCGTCCTTTCTGGCGTTCTGGTTTCCCTTCTCGGGATTGCAGTGGCTGTTCCGCAATCTGGCCACCGTGGGCTTCGTTCTCCTGGTGGTGGTGTTTCAGCCCGAACTGCGCGCCATGCTCGCGCAACTGGGGCAGAGCCGGCTCTTCCGGCGCATCACGCGCGAGCAGGAGGAGCACGCAGTCGATCAGATTACCAAGGCGGCCATGCGCCTGGCCGAACTGCGCTATGGCGGACTCATCGTGATCGAGCAGGCCGTGGGGCTACGCACCGTCGCCGAAACCGGGTCCGAGTTGGATG
>DAIOGN010000194.1:0-4525 GCA_036745245.1 Candidatus Zixiibacteriota bacterium | reverse complement strand
GTTTCTGAGGGGTCCGCCGGGGCATGATCGGTTGGCCCCCCGGTCGTCGGCGCCGTCGTCGCGCGATCGTCGCGTGGCGGGGCGGGTGGCCCGCTTGCTGTGGCTGCTGGTGCATCGAACCACTTGGCATTGAGGGTGGTACGGGCACGCTGTCGGGTACGCAGGGCACTACGCCACCTGGGTGGGCGATGCATGGCTACTCCCCTCTCGCTGTCTTCTCCACGTGGTGCTGATGGCACAGGCCCACGCAGTTCTCCACACACCAGAACAACACGGGATCACCACGGTGTGGGATTACATGGTCGACCTCGGTGGCTGCCACGACATGGCCCTCACGCTCACACACATGGCAGAGGGGGTTCCTCCGTAGCACCTGGGCCCGCACGCCCCATACCGGGTGACGCCAGCGCGCCAGGTGATACCACCCCCACGCCCTGCCCCGGTGGGCTACCCCCGCATCGTGGGCAGGACATGGCCTCCGCTCTGGGCACGTCGAGACTAGGCAAGCTGGCGTCGGTTTGCTCGGCATGGATTATTGGGGTTCTGTAGTCTGTCCAGTTGTTGATACCCTGCCCGTGCTAGAGCCGCCATCGAAGCCAGCAACTCACGTTCGTCTACTGGATGTTTTGAAAATCGCAACCCTCGGAAGTTCCCCTGCCTTGCACACGTACGAGAACAGAACACTCGCTGCAGCATCCCGGTAAACGTTTCGCCACAACTTGGACAAGTGTGCAAGACCCCAGCGCGCGTTCCCCGTTTTTTTCTGATGTACTCAAGAACCTGAAGCCTGTGAGACTCCGCCTGTTCTGCAGCTCGCACTCTCTCGCACGTCTCGCAGAACCGCTTACGCGGTACCGCCACTGGCTGAGAACAGCTACTACAACGACGCGGTTCTAATGCTCTGGCCCGCGCTCGCACAGACCGCGCATCCTGTTGACGGATCTCGCTCCAGTGAGCGAAAGCACATGCTCGCGAGCAGTACTTGCGCGCATCATGTGGGCGCTTTCTTCGGTAGAACCCTTGCCCGCAACCGACGCATGTAGACACCGGCCGCGCACTCATTTCACCGCTTTCAGTTCCGCGACTTGAGTCGCCTCTGGCAGTAGACCAGCAGCCTTGACGATTTCGAGGGTCTGGTCTGCCGAGATCCCGATCTGCCGAGACGCGACGAGCATCATGCTGACCATGTTGTTCTGACTCGCACGCCAGCGCGTATACGCGCCGACCGCACCACAGGCCACCTGCACACGCCGCAACCTTTCGGGATCTTTGCCCCGATACGTCCCCAGGAAGGTCTTGATTTCCTGGGCCCCTGCTAACGCCGCCTCCATCAACGCCTCATGCAGCAGCTCTTGTTTGTCTCGTCGTGAATTCATCGGTCCTCCCTTCGTGTTGGAACGAATCACAGCTCCAGCAGCGGGCGCACATCCTCGCCACACTGCAGCACGCACGTCGCCTTGTGCTTGGCCGGCAGGCGCAACACCAGGCCGCAGTAGTAGCACCTCACACCAGCAGCCCGAAGTACCGCAGCGCCAGCAGCACCACGAACACCACGGCGACGAGATCCACGATGCGCACGACCGGGGCCGGATGGCTCGCCAGCATGGTCCGCACGATGTACCAAATCAGCACCACCAGTAGCAGCGAGACGAGAAACGGGATCATGATTCAGCCTCATCACCGTCTCCGAGAAGTTTCCGCAGAATCGCAATGGTCGCCGCATCGGGCGGATCGTTGCTGTCCATGCTCGGCGGGATCGCCTGGCCTGGCTTGACCTGCACGTCGATATCGCCCTTACACCGCAGCGAGGTCAGCGACTCGAGCACAATCGGCAGGTTGATGGGACCATGGGCGTGCAGCCCACCAGCCAGGATGGTTTGCATCTCGAGGAGGTCGTCGGCCATCGCCGCATAAGCCTCCTCGAGCGCGGCCACCCGCGCGGCCAGCTCGCTGCTATCGGGCGGGGCCGTGCTGTCGGCATCCGTGACGGGGCTGTATTCGGCGCCCGCAATCCAATACCAGCTCCACACCAGGCCGCTGCTGGTGGCGCTGACTTGCTTCTTCGACTTCTCGTACGTGCCGACCGCATCGTCGAGGTACTGCAGACAGCGCGTGTAGTAGCCGAGTTCATCGGGCGTATCGGTCGGCAGGAAGATGCGCCCCTTCGGCCCGCCGCTGTATTGCTGCGTGAGCCCGAAGAACGGCGCATCGGGGTATTGCCGCTCACCGGGGCCGACGCCGGGCGGAATCACCAGCATATGGCCTTGCCAGGGGTAGGCTTGCTCCATCACGGCTTCCCAGCCATCGGCCGGCGCCATGTAGTCCCGGCCGATGAGCGCGTAGAAGTATTCGTGGAATTCTTCCTCGGTCTGCGGACAACGGTCCATGTCGTAGGCCATGTGAATCCTTGCCTCCAGCTCACGCGTCCACTTGTCGGCGATCAGGTCGTCCATCACCGCTTCCCTCGCGCAGCGTTCACGCGTTCCACGGATTCCGTGCAGGTCGTCCAGTGTACGGCCCGCTGGTCAATCACCGTGACGAACGTCCCGTCCTGGCGCTCATAAACCCGCTCGATGGAGATCGGGAGGTCGATCGGAATCTTGGCGCCCTTGCCGGTGGTGGTCACCCATTCGATCGACGCCCGGCACGTCGGCTTGTTGCAGGTGGCGTAGGCCGGCGGGCTCGAGCGGATCACCGAGAGCGATTCCCATTTCTGCGACATCATGCGCCTTTCGTGTGACCTACCGGATCCGCCAACACTCGATACAGATGCTTTTGCGCCCGATCCGCCGATCCTTCTGACGGTAAAACGCCTCGGGTGCTTTCACGGCGCCACACTTCACGCAGAGATGCTGATTGAACGGATCGCCACCCGCCAGCAGTACCCGTTGCCGATAGTGCAGGGCGGTGTGTTCGGAACTGTTCTGCAGCACCACGAGATTCGTGTTGCGGTTATCCCGCGCGTTGCCGTTGACGTGATGCACCACCGCGTTATGTGGCAACGATCGCCCCAACGCACGGACGGCGACATCGACATGGCCGTAGAAGATCCGACCGCGCTGTTGCCGCCGAACGTACGGGTTGTGAACGGTCACGCCCGCTTCCTGTCACGTTCCAACTCCTCGATCCGCACCAGCATCGCCCCACACGCATCGGCGGTCGCCCAGCCGACCTGTTCCAATAGGTCGACGCGGCCAGCGAGGTTGTCCACTTGCGCCTCGAGCAGGTTGACGCGATCTTCTAACCGACTCATGGCGAGCTTTTCCAGCGCAGTCATGCGACACGCCTCCGTCGCCGTTGCTTGAGCGCCGCGATTAGGTCGGCCAGTGACGTGAAGTGGCCATCGACGCGAGGCGCGTAGGACGATGGCCGCCATGCGGGCGCACGCTTGGGCGACTCCGAGCGGGCCGGTGACGGTAGAACGGGCACGGGGCGACTGCACGCCCGTTCCACACGCGCCATCGCGTCTGGGATCGTCTGCGGCTGTGGCGGATACGTGTACCCCAACGCGACGATCCGGCACTTGATCGCTTCCCGCCACTCCGCATCGTCGATGCTGGGGTCGTTCTCCAGCAGCTCGCGAGCGACCGCGCACAGTTGCCGAAACCCGATCGGGTGCCGATTTCCGTCTCTTCGCATTTCCGTTTTCCACAGCGTATGCACACCGACGCGTTTTACGCGGCGGTAGGTATTTGCTTGTTGTTTGGATCACGAAAGATCTTTTCTTCTTCAAGCTGGTTGGTACTAGCAGCGCCCGTCTTCTTAGTGGTACGTGGTACGTGGGACGCGCGCGCGCGAGTCCGAAGAGTGTCCATCGCGGACAGATTGCCGTTTCGCCCCCCGCGTTCGTGCGCCTTCCGCTGCCGGTCGAGTTCCCGTTTCTGCTTGACCGTGGAGGCTTTCGGGTTATGGACGTGGTAATCGTGGATGACGTAACCGCCCTTGACCTTTCGCCACAGGCCAATCCCACGAGCGGACAGCGCCTTCGCGACCAAACTGCTCCGCGAAATGACACCACAAGACGACACGAACCCGTCGGGAACGAAGCCATCGGTCAAATGTCGCCTCGAATAACCGATGCCCATCACGTAGAGATGGAAGGCTTGCGAAACCCCGCCTTCCCCTAGTCGGGCACCGGCTTTGAGCAGCTTGGGATGTACGACCACTTCATCAGTGAGATAGATCACGCCCGCCCCCGAAAAACTCGCTATGCCATGCCGTGCCAAGCCTCGCCAAACATGCCGGGCCGGGCCATGCTCTGTCGCGCCTCGCGAAGCCAGGCCCAGCCGTGCCAGCCTTGCTATGCCGGGCCATTTCAAGCCCCGCCTCGACGTGCCAGACCTAGCCTTGCCCGGCCGCGCCTAGCGGCGCCATGCCGGCCACGCCTCTCCATGCCTTGCCGTGCCAGGCCGGACCTTGCCAAGCAGCACCTTGCCTCGCCGCGCCACGCCCAGCCGCGCGAAGCCGTGCCGGCCATGCCTCGCCATCCCAGGCCGTGCCATACCTGACCGCGCCGGGCCGAACC
>DAIOGN010000193.1:0-4557 GCA_036745245.1 Candidatus Zixiibacteriota bacterium | reverse complement strand
CGTCCCGCCCAGTGCGTCAATCCCCGTAGTTTCGGATGCTCCGCCCACACCTGCGCGGCATACACCAATACAAAGGGCACGATGTTGCACAGCGGAAAGAGAAACCTCAGCTCCTTGTGGCCGATCAACGTGTGCACGAGAACAAAGGTGAGCGTGATCCACGACACCAGATGGCCGGGCCGGAGAATCCACATCGTGAGGAACGCCGCCAGAATCAACACGCTGATGGGGAAGATCCCGTGCCGCGCCACGAATCCGAGGTACGCCCACCACGGGTGCGTTCCAAACTCGGCCGCTTTGCCCTGGAGCAGATTCAATCTGAGATAGTTCCAGGCCGGAATCGTCCATTCGCCATAGAACCAGCGGTCCACGCAGAGCCCTGCCCCGAGTGCCAGCGCGACGCCGAGCACCAGCAGCGAGAGCCTCGCCCACCCAGGACGCCCGCACACGAGCAGCCACAGCGCCAAAGGCGCGATCAGCAAGCCCGCCTGATAGCGGAAGATGAAGGACAGACCCAGGAGCAGCCCGACACCCAGGTAGATCGTGACGTGACCCAACGCCCGGCCGCCCCCGCGCAGAGTGGGCCAGAGCAGCGCCAGTCCCGCAAAGAACGCCAGCCCCGACCACGTCTCCGACGAGAACCGTGCATGTTGAAACGGGAGAAACCACAACAGAAGCGAAAGAAAGTAGAACCACGACCTGAAACGCTCCGTGCGAAGATCTACCGAGAACGCCCGGTACAGAAGCAGCATGCATCCGAGCGACAGCACGGCCGTGACCAGGCGCATGGCGGTGACCTGCGAGAACGGACTCGTCACCCCCGCGGCCTCGAGCGCACGGATCGCAACCACCGCGATGGCCGGTTGTAGAGCCGGCCGCATCTGCGTGGGGAATTCCCACGGCAGTTCGTCGGCCACGTTGAGGCCGGTTTTAAGCCCGGCGAATTCCCAGATCTGGAAGTGCTCGTCGGCCGAGTAGTAGCCCACGCTGAACCAGGCGGCCAGAAGGTGCACCACGATTCCCGCCGCCAGGAGCCACCGGCTGCGTCGTTCGACGGGCCGGGTGGTGCCAACCGCCTGCGTGGCTGCCTCGGAGCTAATCACCGCGGCTGAATTAGGCGTTGATCGGCACGGGGTACAAAGGCAATTTGCCCGCCGTGAAATCAACCATGTGGATCGTTGCTGCGCTGACGCTGGGCACTCTGCTTTCGTGTTCGCAGAGTGAGCCCGATCCGGCGGGCATGAAATTGGTGTTCGAAGATCAGGACGCGGGGCGTCTGGCCATCTGCGGACCAGACGGTGGCAAGCCGGACTACCTCACGCCGGATTCACTGCAGGCCCGGGGCCCGGTGACCGACAGCGGGCGCACGACCGTGTACTTCATAGCAAAGTCGAGATCGCAGCCGGAAGCTCTGGCAGCCGCGTTCTCCATCCACGTGGACGGGACCGGCCTTCGGCAGCTGGCGCACCTGCCGCTCTCGGTGCTCGATCTCCAGATCACGCCCAATGGAAGTATGTTGTTGTTCCTGGGAAAGTACCCCGATCAGGAGTACGTGCGTGCCTACCGGCTGTCGGTGGGCGACAGCGCATTCCAGGCCGTGACCCCCGACACCAAATCGGTGCACGATCCCGCCATGGCACCCGGCGGGTTGAACTTCGTGTGGCACGACGGAAGCCAAAGCGACACCCTGTTCGTCAGTTCGCTTCAGAGCTTCCTCACGCTCCCCATCTTTCCGTTCGCATACACGCAGGTGTCCCTTTCCTGGCCGCACGGTCAATCGTTTGCGGCCGTGTGCGGACCCAACCGCCACGGGCTCTGCTTCAACCTGCTCCAGGACGACAAGGGCGAGGAGGTACGCAGGGAATCCGTACTCATTCCCGAATCCGAGGGCCTGGAGATCAGCCAGCCCGCCTTCCACCCGGACGGAGTGCGGATCCTCTACGTCGAGACGGAATCGGCCGACCCCCGGCCGTCGCGCCTGTGCGTGATCGATCGTAACTCCTTGAAAATCACACGAATACCCTTGGAGTGCCGGCGGCCGGCCCACCCTGCCTGGGTGCGCTAGAAACCCCCATAAACGTTGACTTTCAGGGGGTTGGGCGGGATATTCGGTGGTTCGTGCCCCGAAGTGGCCACGTATGAACCACTATGCAGAAAAGCCTCAAGCCTGAAGATATCAAGGTCATCCTGGCCACCGACTGTGGCTCCACCACCACCAAAGCAATCCTCATTGAGCTGCGGGACGGTGAATACCGTCTGATCACTCGCGGCGAGGCCCCCACCACGGTGGAGGCGCCGTTCGAGGACGTGACCATGGGCGTGCTCAACGCCGTGGGAGAGGTGGAGGAACTATCGGGTCGAAAACTCCTCGATGAGAACCGACGCATCATGTCGCCCGCCAACGGCAAGGACGGCACCGACATCTACATCTCCACGTCGTCGGCCGGCGGCGGATTGCAGATGATGGTGGCCGGTGTGGTGCGATCAATGACGGCCGAGTCGGCCGAGCGCGCAGCCCTCGGGGCCGGCTCCATCGTGATGGACGTGATTTCATCCAACGACAAGCGGCTGCCGCACCAGCAGATCGAACGCATCCGTCAGCTTCGCCCCGACATGATACTGCTCTCAGGTGGCGTAGACGGCGGCACCAAGACCCACGTGGTAGAGCTGGCCGAACTGATTTCGGCAGCCGATCCCAAGCCGCGCCTGGGCTCGGGGTACCAGCTGCCGGTGATCTACGCCGGCAACGCCGAAGCGCAGTCCGAGATCCGCGAGACCCTGGGCGGCAAGGTGAACCTCGACATCGTGCCCAATCTTCGCCCCGTGCTCGAGCGCGAGAACCTCGGCCCGGCGCGAGATAAGATTCACGACCTGTTCATGGAACATGTGATGGCGCAGGCGCCGGGCTACAGCAAGCTCATGTCGTGGGCCGACGCACCCATCATGCCCACGCCGGGCGCCGTGGGCCTGATCATGAAGAAGATCGCCGACGCCGACGGGATCCAGGTGGTGGGAGTCGACATCGGCGGCGCCACCACCGACGTGTTCTCGGTGTTCAAGGGCGTGTTCAATCGCACGGTGTCGGCCAATCTCGGCATGTCGTATTCGGTGTCCAACGTGTTCGCCGAAGCGGGTCTGCCCAACGTGATGCGCTGGGTCCCCTACAACATGGACGAGCGCACGCTGCGCAATCGCGTGAAGAACAAAATGATCCGACCCACCACCATTCCACAGTCGATCGAGGATCTCATTTTCGAGCAGGCCATCGCCAAGGAGGCGCTGCGGCTGGCCTTCATTCAGCACAAGTCGTTTGCCACCGAGTTGAAGGGCGTGCAGCAGCAGCGCACCATCGCCGACGCCTTCGAGCAGTCCACCTCGGGCGGAACCCTGGTGAACATGATGACCCTCGACATGCTGATCGGCTCAGGCGGAGTGCTTTCGCACGCGCCGCGCCGGCAGCAGTCGGCGCTCATGATGATCGATGCGTTCGCTCCGGAGGGGGTCACCCGTCTGGCGGTGGATTCGATCTTCATGATGCCACAGCTGGGCGTGCTCTCGGAGGTGCACGAGAAGGCCGCCATCGAGGTGTTCGAAAAGGACTGCCTGATTCACCTGGGCACCTGCGTGGCGCCGGCCGGCGAGGCGAAAGAAGGCAAGCCGGTGTGCAAATTCCAGATCGAGTATCCCGACGGGCGCAAGGAGTCGGGTACGCTCCTGGGCGGCCAGATGCTCAAGTTTCCGCTGGGCACCGACACGGCCAGCAACCTGCCCCTGGTGGCGCAGCTCACGGTCGAGCCCGAGCGCGGCTTCGATTGCGGCTCCGGACCCGGCGCCCAGCATCACGCCAAAGTGTATGGTGGCGTGGTGGGAATCATCTTCGACGGCCGCGGGCGCCCCTTCAACCTCTCGTCGCTTGCCGCCGCCGACCGCGTGCGCAAGCTGAAGGAGTGGATGACGGCGCTCGACATCTATCCGGCCGAGGCCCTCAAGTAGCTTCGAGACAGCGATGATCACCACGGCGGAGCACGTCATTGCCGTGCGCTCGCGCACGGAGCTCGAAGCGCGGGAAGCGGGCAATCTCTCGGCCCTGGCGGCCCGGTCGGCCGATTCGGTGCGCCCGCAGGGACCCGAAGTCGATCCGCCTCCCTCCTTCCGCACGCACTTTCAGCGCGACTGGAACCGGGTGATGCACTCGGAGGCCTTTCGCAAGCTCGAATACAAAACCCAGGTGTTTCCGTTTGGCGAGGGGCTCGACGTCACGCGCACCCGCCTCACGCATACCCTGGAGGTGTCGCAGATCGCGGGTGCCATCTGCGTGGCGCTCGGACTCAACGACGATCTGGCTCGCGCCATTGCGCTGGCTCACGATCTGGGCCACCCACCCTTCGGTCACTCGGGTGAAGATGTGCTGCGCGAATTCGCGGGCTTCAATCACAACGCCCACGGCCTGCGCATCGTCACCGAACTGGAACACCGCTACCCATTCCGCGGCCTCAACCTCACCACGGTGGTTCTGGAGGGAATGGAGAAGCACGACGCCGATTTCGCGAGCCTCGA
>DAIOGN010000192.1:0-4652 GCA_036745245.1 Candidatus Zixiibacteriota bacterium | reverse complement strand
ATCGTAACCGATCTTTCGCCCGAGCGTGCCGCCCGCATCCTCGGCGCATCCGCCGAGCCTCTTTCGCACGAGGACTCCGTCGCCATCAGCTCGTGGCGATTTACCGCCGACACTGTGCGCGTCCTGGCCGTCCTGGTGGACTGGGACGATCGCCCCCACCTCTATTCGGCCGGCGCCATGGACACGCTCCTCTTCTCGCGAAACGTGCGCCCCGGGGGATCGGTGGCCGACTATTACGACGAATTGTCGTACGGCCAGCTCGTGATCTCGGGCCAGGTGACTCCCTGGATCTCGGGGGGCGACTACAATTCCAATTTCGATTTCGAAACGGTGCTGCCGGACGTGGACGCGCTGGTGAACTTCGCCCAGTTCGACCAGAACGGCGACAACATCGTGGACGCGGTGGTCTTTGTACGGTCAGGCACGGGCGAAGAGGACTCGCAGGATTCTGAAGACATCTGGTCGTACGCCGTGAACTACGCGCCGGGCGGCGGACCTGGCCCCTACGACGGGAAGAAGGTGTCGCGTTGGAACACATCGCCTGAGGCGAGGCCGCTGCACAACCCCGCGAACCCCACCCAGTTCTCCGGAGCCGACACGCTCAATGGCATCCGCGTGTTCGCACATGAACTGGGGCACACCCTCGGCCTTCCGGATCTGTACGACTATGACGCCAAGCTCGTGGTGTCCACGTACACCACGCCCGGTGACCTGAACGATCAGCCGGTGGTGGACTGGTGCATCATGGGCTACTATGGTTACGGACTGCTTTCCGACGGGGCCTGGCGAGTGCCCACCCACATGTGCGGCTGGAGCAAGAGCACTCTGGGATGGGTCCAGCCGCTTCCTCTGTGGGACACGCTGACGCACGTGGTGCTTTACGATGCCGAAACGCACCAGGACAGCGCGTTCTACAGAATCTCCGTGGACGAGTCTGAGGGCGAATACTTCCTGCTCGAGTACCGGCGCCCCGGGACCACGAGCCGTTTCGATCACTTCGATTCAGACTTCAGTGTGTATCTCTGGCCCCAGCTCTCCTATGGCCCCGATCCGCTCAAGGCCGGATTGCTCGTGACCCATGTGGACGACAGCGTGGACACGAATTGGCCCGTGAACAACGGCACGCCGCACTACGCGGTGTTCGTGGAGGATGCAGGCTACAACCCGGCGATGCCCTACACCTCAAACCCCGGGGGTGTGCTGTCGGACAGTGCGGCCTGGTGGTACCCGTACGAAACGCGCAAGTCGGCGCCGTTCACAAACACCATTCCGGGCCAGGGGCACTTCGGAGAGACCACGTTCCCGAATTCGGACGGATACCGGCGTGTCACCGGAATCGATGTCGTCGTGGATTCCATGCAGGGAGATCGACTGTTCGCCACGGTGAAGAACCCGCTTCTGGCCGACACCGACCGGGATGGCGTTCGAGAAGAGCTGGACAACTGCCGATTCATCGCCAACCCCGGTCAGGACGACTGGGATGTCGATGGAGTGGGAGATGTCTGCGATAACTGCCAGATCGTGTACAATCCCGGCCAGGAAGATTCCGACGACGACGGCATAGGCGACGCCTGCGTGTGCCCGATTCTGGTGACCGGCGATGTGGACACGGATGGAGTGCTCACGTCAGCCGACGTGATCAAGCTGATCAACTACACGTTCAAGGGTGGTGCGCCGCCTGAGCCCTGCGCTGGCGCGGGCGACGCCAATTGCTCGGGCCACATCTCCTCTGCCGACGTGATCGCATTGGTGAACCACATCTTCAAGGGCGCCCCGCCTCCGTGCGACGCCTGTACGCTGTTTCCCTTTGTGTGGCCCTGTCCCTGAATCGATCGGGACGTTCGCCTAGAAAAACTGACAGACGTTGCAGGGCGGAGGTCCCGCCCTCAGGAGGTGATTCACGAGAGCGATGATGTCGCTCTGGCTCAGCACTTCGTCGCAGTTGATGTCGCCCGCCTGCCATACGGGCCGGGGCGGCGGCCCGCCCCGAAGCACGTGGTGCACCACATAAATGATGTCGGCCTGGCTCAGGCGGTTGTCGAAGTTGGCGTCGCCCAGCACCTGCACAGGACACAGCATGTCGAGTTGCACCCACACGGTATCGGGGGCGTTCACGGCGTTCTCGCTTCCGATCACGATGTGGCCCACGTGCCGTCCCAGCGCCGCGTCGGTGTTGACGATCCAGATGGCCACATCGGTGCTGTTGGACACGGCGCCAGCCGGGCTGACGGAGAGCCAGGACCGGTCGACGAAGACTTTCCAGTCGAGCACGCCCGCATCGTAGTCGTTGACGATCGCGAAGTTGACGGCCGGCGGCACAGGCGCGTAACGCAACGCCTCGATCTGGACCAGAGTGTCACTGTGGCCGATGCGCGGCAGCCCCGCCGGAGCAGCAGGGGTTACGCCTTCGAGTGCGCGATCAGCGCTCTCCCCGGCCCAGGCAGGCAGACACAGGACGAGCAGGACCGCGCCCATGAAGAGCATGCCCATTCTCCGCGGGCGATGCCGCCTTATCCGGGAATGCTCCGGCCAACCCGCCACGATCGTAACCTCCATAGAATTCAGGCGCGGGGTTCGATCGGGGGCGTGTTACCAGCGGGGGGTCCAGCTGGTCCCAAGACCCGGACCGTAGAGCACCGCATTGACCAGCAGTCGCTCCGAACCACGAAAGTAGGCCCGGAAGTTCGGCTGGCCGGCGAACAGGATCACCTGACCCGCGCCCATCTGTTCGCGCGTGCAATAACTGCTTCTGGCCAGGCGCTCGCGTGCCTCGGGCCAGAGCAGTCCGGAAATCCGCAGATCTTCCGGCTTGGCGTACCGCCCCACCGTGCGCACTTCGGGAAACTTGGCCAGGAAGACATGGTCTGAGTAGGTTAGAACCGGCACCTCGGCTCCCATTCCCGAACAGAGCCAGTTTTCCCGGTCGAGTTCCACCTTCAAGATAGCACCGTGCGGCGAGAAGATGCGGGCGTTTTCCTCGTCGCGCTTGAGTTCATCGACGCTCTTCGGCGAGGGCGCCTTCGACTCGCCGGTCGTGTCGGCTGCGGGATAGTCCCAGATCTTGAGCTTCGAGATGTCAGGGGTCTCCCAGGTGGATTCGAGCGTGGCCGCTGCCTCAAACTCCGAGAGCCGGCCGAGAACCTGCGAGCGGAGGCGCACAGAAGAAAGCCCCGACGAAGAGTCGGCGCAGTACGCCGCCGAACCGTCCATGGCGATGAGAGTACCTCCACCGCGCACCCAGGTTTTGATACTCTCCAGCGCACCGCCGCCCAGGACCGTCGAGAGCGAGCCCCAGGTGTCGGGCAGAATGAGCACGTTGTAGATCGACAGATCGATGTCTCCAAGCCTCGAGAACTCCACCATGGAGATGGGCAGTCTGAGCTTGTAGTCGAAAAGATGCCAGATGTGCCCCACGTTCGACACATTGCTCGGGGTGGCGGCCGCCAGGGCCACCTTGGGGGCGCGCAGCCATTCCACGTCTCCGCCGCCCAGGTCCGGGCCGAGGGCGCCCCGTCCGCTCTCCAACCCCACGAACTCTGCCCCGGTTTCCGAGGCGATGGAATCAAGTACGGCGGCGTAGTGCGGCGGATTCGGCCTGCGAGGCACGATGACCGAGCCGCGTGGCAAGTTCACGCCGCCTGCGTCGAGGTCCTTCGTGGAGGCTTCCACCACCAGCCCACGCTCGTGCAGTTGCACCAGTGCGCGGAGCGACCGATCCGAACTCATGTCGAGCCCGTACCCGATCTTTGGATCTGTGCCCGAAACGGTGCCTTTCACCTCTGGCATCTGCCAGCGCGTCTTCGGCGCGGAGACCGACTGGGCCGAACTGTACGCGTCCACCCCGTAGGCCTGGAGCATCGACCAGCTGGTCACCTCGTACAACTTGCTGTCGCGGTGCTTCAGAAGTTCGCGACGCTCCGTCACGTGAAAGCTGTCCGGCACGCGCCAGTCAAAGCCCAGGATGGTCTGGATGAGGTACCCCGCGGGCTGATCGGCCGGAATGATCAGCGTGCCGGCCGGGAACGACTGCGACGCGGGCTTCGGCCGAACGTAGCTTCGGGCCTCCATGCTGAAGTCCTTGTCCGCAGTGAACACTTCAACCTGCTGACGCTCGAGGGTCCACGCGAGGTGGTTGAGCCGATCGGGGTTCTTGTCGGGCTTTACGAGATAGGCCCGCTGCGGCCCGCCACCGAATGTGCGCACGGCCTGTTGGCGGTGCGACACGTAGTGGCGGAGCAGCGCTTCCCGGTGCGCCGCCGAGGTGCGCAGATTGGCGATGGACGAGAGATATTGATGTGCCACGGTCTCCGAGTAGGTGAGCGTGGTGCCATCGTGCTGCGCAATGCGCGATCCCGACACGCCCGCCTGCTCGTAGAGGATTCCCACGGCGCCGTGATACAAAGGCCAGGAGGAGCCGTATCCCGGAAACCACTCTTCGTTCCACTCCCGCGTGTAGTAGGGCCACGCGTGGACGTCGAAGGCCTTCGCCTGATCCGCCGCGAATACGTTCCACCACTCCTTCATCTCGGGCGTCAGCTGAAGGTTGAACGGTTCGCGGGGCGGCGAAAACAGGTACGTGTCGTACTGGCCCATTTCGTGTGCGTCCACCAGCACCTGCGGTTGCCATTCGGCGATGGCGCTGATGCGTGATT
>DAIOGN010000191.1:0-4678 GCA_036745245.1 Candidatus Zixiibacteriota bacterium | reverse complement strand
CGCCTCGACGATCGCGTCGACGTCGGCGAGCGAGAGCATGTCCACCGTCTGCCGATCGGCGAAATAGCCCGTGAATCCCAGAGTGAGTCTCTGAACGTGGTTTTCCCGGGAGGCAATGAACTGGGGCGCCAGGAAGGAATTACTGAAGTACCCGCTGGCGTACTGAGTGACGGTGGACAGTTCCCACCCCAGGTCGAACCGGACCTGACGCCACTGCAACCCGGTGCCGAGCGCGTAGACTTCACCCACCACCTGGTCGCCTTTGGTGGCGGAAACCTGCGTGCCCGTTCCCAGCGCTTCGTTGACGTCCACCCAGTGGGAGTAGGGTAAGGGCTCCGTACGGAAGCCTGCGCGCACGGGAATGACTCCCCAGCCCACACCGATCTGAAACTCCATTCCGAGTCGCACCTGGTGCACGTCGTTGAATTCGGGATCGGACTCGACCAGATCCGACTTCGGGTCGAACTGATCCGCCTGCGAATACAGCTTCGTGCTCGAGAATCCCTTGAACTCGTAGTCGGCCGCGAGGATGAGATTCTCCTGGGGGCGGAACGCGAATCCCAGTCCCACTTGCAACGGCATCCCGATCTGCGATCTGTAGTCGAGGAGCACGCTGTTGGTGGTGATGAGCAACACGCTGTCGGAGGTGCGCTCGTACGTGGACAGAGCGTTGCGGGCGTCGTGCTGGCTCTCCAGCTTGAAGGGCGTCCGAACATTGAGGCCCACGCTGAAGTGACTCGCCTGGAACAGGGCGCCGACGTTGAAGTTCACACCTGAGTAATCCTGGTTGTCGATGGAATCCGCGATCACACTCACATTGACGGGGTCCTGGACGGCGTCGATAATGGACCGGGCGGAGTCGTCCTGACTGCCGGTGTAGATATTCAGCCCGAATCCAATAGAGAGCTTTTCTTCCTTGATCTGGGTGGCCATGGCGAGCGTGGCATACTCGGGGCCCCCGCTGGACGTGCCGTACGTGCTGAATCCTTCCACGACGACGCCCGGAGGAACGGGAAACGGAACCGTGGACACGTCTGTCACTACAGACTCGGATTGATAATTCACGAACGAGGCTCGATTCCACGTTGCGGCCAGGTGAAACCGCTGTCCTTTGAGTGTAAGCGGACCATTGAATGCCAGGAAATTGAACTGTGCCGCGCTCTGACTGCTGGTATTGTCGTACAGGCTCGACAGGTCTTCGGAGGCTTCGAGGTGGTTGGTCACCTCCTGCTGCGCGACTCCCCAGTCGATCACCGCGTAAATGCGGTCATTCTGTGTGAGACCGGCCGGATTCCAGGTGGCTGCCGTTCCGTCGTCGGAGATCCCCAGAAAGGCACCACCCATCGACTGTGCACGCGTTCCTCCGCCATAAAACAAGAGGGAGTTCCTGGGCGGCAAGGTGGGTTGCTGCGTGCGGATCGGCTCTGACGCCTGTGCCCACGCCAGTCCCCCGGAGGTCGCGGCGATTGCCAGTGCACTCGCTAGGTTGCCGATAGTTTTACGACGCATCGAACTCCTCCCACCCGTCACGGCCAAAGCGCCAGAGTGTTCCCCAGACCTACCACATGTAAACGGAAGAAGCTATCCGCAGCACACACACCTGTCAATTGGTTTTTTGCCGGAGCCGTCGACCTAAGATGACGGTGGCCTTGGTTTTACGGTGCGCACAGCGGCAGTCGCGACCGGGCCCCTTCCCCGCCGGTTGATTGTTGAAGGATGAGCTCTAAGGAAATAATGGTCGGGGTGACTGGATTTGAACCAGCGACCCCTTCGTCCCGAACGAAGTGCGCTACCAAGCTGCGCTACACCCCGACACAGTCCATCGAAAATAGAGACGCATTCACCCCATGCAAGCGCAATTCCCGCAGCACCAGGTGGGAGAGACGGAGTGTCGCGATACACACATGGGCGCGACGACGCGACGCTCCCCTGACCTGGCCTCACAGGAGAGCCGCATCGCAGATTGAACATCATTTGGTGCAATCGACTGCACAGCTTGAGTGTCGCTTTCAGCCTCGAACCAGGATCACATCACGCTCTTGAAAAGAGACTGGAACGGCTCATCTGAAGCATTTACAGCCCAATAGGTTATTCCAGCCGTGACCGACCGCTTGTGATCAACGTGGCGGGCTTGGCATTTGCTCACAGATTGCGCAATCCATGCGTGTTGGGTGGCGGGCTGGAGCTGGCTGCCGGCTTGACAAGCAGATGGGGCGTAGTATCTTGTGGAGTACAGGCCCGCGCCAGTCCTCCGGCCGTGGCTCTGCTCTACGCCACATAAATTGGATAGTTAGCATCAGGTACCAAAAAAAAGCGACCGGGCCGATCCCCACGGTGACTCTGTGCGGACCGCGGCTTCGGCGTGTCGAGCCGGACCGTTCACCCGTTCGGGTGCGCGTGTGAGGCTACTGAGGAGATGGTGGGTATGCGAATTCTAAAATGGCTTCCGGCCGCGCTCGTGGCCGTGTTCGCTCTCTCGGGACGTGCTATGGCACAGCCCCCTTCCAACGTGGATTCGCTGCGGCTCCTGCCGGCCAACTTCAGCATTCCGAATCCGGCGGTCAGCACCAACTTCAAAGTGGCGATCTTCATCAAGAACGCCACGACGCTGGGTGCGATTGCGGTCCCGCTCAAATACGGCGGTCATCCCAATCTGCGCGTGGATGCCTCCGTGAACAACGTCGCGCACGCCGGCGTGTCGCAGGGGCCGGCTGGAGCATCCGCCAACTGGACGCTGCGTACTTCGTTCATCGATTCCAGCGCGAACAAGGGCATTCTCGTGGGCTATGTGTCGTTCGGCGCGTTTCCCCCCGCCAACGATACTCTCGGCTACGTGCATTTCGCGTACACCGGCGGCGGCACGAGCGGGGTCGTCAACCTCGACTCGGGGGTGGTAAACAATCAGCACCTGGGCATCACCGACGTGCTGGCGAACGAATTCATTCCGCGCTGGTCAAAGGGCACCATCACCATCGGCACGCCGCAGCCCACGATCACACTCAACCCCACCTCCATGGTGTTCAACGGCACGATCGGTACGGCCAATCCCACGCCGCAGCCCCTGGCCATCACCAACACCGGGGCGGGGTCCCTCAGCTGGACCGCCATCACCACGCAGACGTGGCTCTCTGTGAATCCCACGTCCGGCACGGGCAATGGCAATCCCAACGTGCTGGTGAACATTGCGGGGCTCTCGGCGGGCACGCACACGGGCTTTGTCATCGTGTCCGACCCGGCGGCGTCGAATACGCCCGAATCCGTGTTTGTGTCGCTCAATCTGGCGAGGCCCATGCTCGCTGCAGCTCCCCCGTCGCTCACGTTCAGCGGAGTGATCGGCAGTCCCAATCCGGCAGCGCTGAACATTCAACTCTCGGCGTCCCTGGGGGCCGCCATCGCCTGGACGGGCACCAAGGCGCAGACCTGGCTTACGTTCAACCCGACCTCGGGCACCACGCCGAACAATCTCTCGGCCAGTGTGAACATCGCTGGCCTGGCGGCCGGAACGCATCGCGATACCATCGTGATCACATCGGCCAATGCGAGTAACAGCCCGCTGCGCATTCCGGTCGTGCTCAATCTCACCGCGCCGCCCGCCATCGCGCTGTCACCGCAGACGCTCACCTTCAGTGGAGTGCAGGGGGGACCCAATCCGGCGCCCGACACCGTATTTCTCACCAATTCCGGAGATGGCCCCATGGACTTCGCCGCCACGGCGGAGCCCTCCTGGCTGTCGGTCACCCCGGGTGCCGGAAGTGCACCGGAAACCCTGCAGGTGTCGGCAAATCTCACCGGGCTCGCCGAAGGTGTGCACACGGGCTACGTAGTGGTCACGTCTTCCGTGGGGGTCAATTCGCCTGAAACCGTCACTGTGTCCCTCACGGTGAGTTCGGCCCCGCCGTTTCTCAGCGTGGCCCCCACAAGCGCAAGCTTTTCCGCCACGGAAGGCGACCTGATTGGAAGCCCTGCGTCTACGGCGGTGATCATCAACAACACGGGCAGCGGGACTCTGGCCTGGAGCATTGTCGGGATGGATTCCGCCTGGGTACAGCTGTCGAAATTGTCGGGTGGCGGACCCGACACACTCCTCGTGTCAGTGAATCCGGCCGGCCGCATGACCGGCACGTATCAGGAACTGTTCCAATTCGCCGATCCGCAAGCACAGGGGAGCCCTGTGACCTGCACCGTGACCATGGAAGTGCTCCCTGGACCGCCCGCGATCGCGGTGGCACCCGGACAACTTGACTTTTCGGCAGTGCTGGGCGGCGCAACGCCTTCCTCTCAGTCGCTCTCCATCACCAACGTGGGCGGAAGTCTGCCGCTCGACTGGACGGCTACGAAGACCGAAACGTGGCTCCTCCTTTCCGCCGCTTCGGGCACCGCCCCGTCGTCGGTGAGTGTGAGCGTGGATCTTACCGGCCTGGGACTCGGCACGCACTTCGACACCGTGACCGTGGCCTCGAGTACGGCCACGAACACTCCCGTACTGGTGCCGATCACCCTGAACATCATCGCCGCGCCGCCGCAGATCGACGTGACTCCCGACTCTCTCACGTTCGAGGCTACACTCGGGGATCCCAATCCCGCCGCTTTGGTCCTGGCCATTGCCAATGTCGGTGGCGGTACGCTTGACTGGTCGCTGTCGCTGGTCAGCGAGGGAGCGTGGCTCTCCGCAGCGCCG
>DAIOGN010000190.1:2468-4774 GCA_036745245.1 Candidatus Zixiibacteriota bacterium | reverse complement strand
GAGCTACGTCTTCAAGGGGGGCCCACAGCCCGGATGCAACGGTCTCTCGGGGGACGTCGACTGCACCGGCGTGGTGACCTCGGCCGATGTGATCTATCTGGTGAACTACGTGTTCAAAGGGGGCCCGGCCCCCTGCGACTGGTAGCGAGCTTTCGCGGGTCACACCCGGCTTCCGCCTTGACGTTTCAGCGCTGCACGGTATCTTGAACGCCGCGGCACGCCCCGCCCGCCGCGCTCCGTTCACCATGTCCACACACGATCTCGCATCGAGCCAGCCCCCACACGGCCCTCTGTGGCACGCCTGAAGCCAACTTGCGCGTTCGCGGCAGCGATTCTGCTCGCCCTGGCGTCGGGCCAGGCCGCCGTGGCCGGAGAAGTGCGCCACGAATCGCTCTTTGAGGCGACCGGCGCAGAGGCGACCGAAGGCTCTCGTTTCAGATTCCATTACGGCCGGCTCGGGACGTCGCATGAGGAGTCCGCGCCCGTTCGCACGGAGCTCTCCACGGGTTCCGGTCACACCGTGGTGCTGGAACTTTCGCCGTTTTCGGTAACCACACCCGACGTACGACTGTTTTCAGGCCCAGACCCTGTCGCCGCCTCTCCTGTTGTCTCAAGCGTGAGTCTCTGGCGGGGCCACGTGGTGGGGACGGCCTCACGCGTCTTCCTCTCGTATACGGATTTCGGAATGACCAACGGCGTCGTCACCTTTGCCGACGGCCGCACCTGGTATCTGACCGGCTCAGGCGGCTCGCCGGGCCAGTGGAGTTCTGTGGAAGTCCGCGAAGCAGGCGCTCTGGACGCGCCCTCGCCGTTCGCCGACTTTTGCGGTGTGGTGGCCTCTGGAGCGGTGCCTCTGGAAGTGGCTCACACCGCGTTTGAGGATACGGCCGCCGGCCCGCGCCTGGCCCGCGTGGCGCTCGATTCCGATGAACTGTTCTTCCAGCTCTTCGGCAATTCCACAGAGGCGTTCGCTTACATGATCCAGCTGCTGGGTGCCGCAAGCGACCTCTACGAACACGACGTGGACTTGAGACTCGTCGTGGATTACATGCGGCTGTGGCCCTCGGGGGGAGAGCCGTTTTCCGCCGACGACCTGGGCTCCCTGTCGTCGCACTGGGAGTTCAACGAGGACCTCACGGGTCTCAACTACGTGCACCTCCTGTCGGGACGCCGCGATCTCCCGTACGGCGGCGTCGCGTACCTCGCCTCCGTGTGCGGCGGAGCCTTCGGCATTTCCGGATTCCTGAACGGGTCCTTCTCGGACCCTGCGGAAGGCTCGTCCCTGGGCACCTGGGACCTGATTGTGGTGTCGCACGAAATGGGGCACAACACGGGCACGCTGCACACGCACGACGGCTACACGCCCGTGATCGACAACTGCGGCAACGGCTCGCCGGCGCGCGGCACGATCATGAGCTACTGCCACACGCATCCCGGCTACACCACCAACATCGATCTGCGCTTTCACGCACGGGTGGAAGCGGTGATGGAGGGAGACATCCGCTCGGGCGGCTGCCTGCCGTTCGACTGCAACGGCAACGGCGTCGATGACACTACGGACATCCGCCTGGGGCAAAGCCCCGACACCAACGGCGACGACATCCCGGATCCGTGCCAGGACTGCAATGAGAACGGACAGCTCGATCCGATGGAGATCGCCCTGGGCGCGCCCGACGTCAACGACAACGGGATCCCCGACGTCTGCGAAGGAGACTGCAACGGCAACGGCGTGCCCGATACATGGGAAACCGCCCTGGGCCTGTGGCCCGATCAGAACGGCAACCATCTCCCCGACGACTGCGACCCCGACTGCAACCAGAACGGCGTGCCGGATTTTGAAGACATCGTCTCCGGCACCGACACCGACTACGATCGCAACACTATCCCCGATCACTGCCAGGACTGCAACTCCAACTCCGTGCCCGACTGGATGGACCTCGGGCGCCCGTCGAATCTGTTCGTGGTGGACCGCGTGGACGAAGGCATCCACGAGTATCACGCAAAAAGTGGTGTGCCGGTGCAGATTCACTCCGGGTCGTACGCCCTGCCGTACGATTGCGTGTTTGGTCCCGACCGGCAGCTGTATGTCACCAGTTTCGGAGGGTCCCGGATCTTCAAAACCGATGTTGAAACCGGCTTGTCACTTCCTTTTACGTCCATCGGATCGGGGACCTTGTCTGCGCCCACCTCGCTGGTGTTCGGACCCAACGGCAATCTCTTCGTGAGCAGCTCGGGCAATCACAAGGTGCTGGAGTTCAACGGCAGCACGGGAGCGTTCGTGCGCGTGTTCGTGGCCGCGGGCGCGG
>DAIOGN010000190.1:0-2458 GCA_036745245.1 Candidatus Zixiibacteriota bacterium | reverse complement strand
TCACGCCCTTCGGTTTGACGTTCGGGCCCGACGGCGACCTGTACGTGGCCAGTTCGAACCATGCCGTGCTGCGGTACGACGGTGTGACGGGCGCCTCCGAGGGAAGCTTCGTGACGCCCGGATCAGGCGGGCTGTCCGCGCCGCGCGGACTCGCCTTCAAGCCGAACGGACAGCTTCTGGTGACGAGTTTCAATACGAACCAGGTGCTGGAGTATTCGGCCACAGGATCGTTTCTGCGAGTATTCAACGATCTGGTCGAACCCACACGTCCGTGGGGCATCCGAGTGGGTCCGAACGGCAATGTCTTCGTGGCCCGGAGCCAGGGCACGATTCGCATTCTCGAATACCTGCCCGAGTCCGGTCGTTACTATCGGGCCATGGTCCGGGGCGATCTCTTCCTCGAGTCGCCGGCGGGGTTCGACTTCATGCCGGAGAGCCCGGACGACTGCAACGGGAACGGCGGTCTCGACTCCTGCGACATCGCGTCGGGTGTCTCACTCGATCAGAACACCAACGGGTTGCCCGACGAGTGCGAAACGTGCGTGGATTCCGACGGCGATGGCTTCGGCGATCCGGGATTCACCTTCGGCATGTGCCCGGAGGATAACTGCCCCGGCGTGTTCAACCCCGACCAGGCCGACGGCGACTCCGACGGCCGCGGGGACTCGTGCGATGCCTGCCCCGGATTCCCCGACCTTCAGGATGCAGACCTGGATGGCACGCCGGACGCATGCGACGTGTGCGCCGGCTGGTCGGACTCCGCCGATGCCGATTCCGACGCCGTACCCGACGGATGCGATGCGTGTCCCGGATTCTCCGACTCGGCCGACCTCGACTCCGACGGCGTGCCGGACGGTTGCGACGCCTGCGCCGGGTTCGACGACACGGAAGATCTCGACTCGGACGGCGTGCCGGACGGCTGCGATCTGTGTGAGGCGGGGCCGGACTCGACAGACGCCGATTCGGATTCCGTCCCGGATGCGTGCGACCGTTGCCCGGGACACGACGATTCGGTGGATGGCGATTTCGATCTGGCACCGGATCCCTGCGACAATTGCCAGGCCCTCGCCAATCCCTCACAGGCCAACTTCGACGGGGACGCTCAAGGCGATCTCTGCGATTCGTGTCCGGCACTCGCGGTGCCGAATCAGGCGGCGATTCTGCCGGGCGATGCCAACGCCGACGGCGTGTTGACCTCCGCCGACATCATCTTCATGGTCAATCACGTCTTCAAGGCGCAGGCGCCGCCCCAACCTGTCCCGGAGGTGGGCGACGTGGATTGCACGGGTCAGCTCACCTCGGCCGACATCATCCGGCTCGTGAACTACGTGTTCAAAAGTGGCGTGCCGCCCTGCAATATGTGCGCAGTTCCCTGAGCGCCCGGCTCGCCTCGCTCCCCCCGGACACCTGATCCCCACCCCAGCGCGCGGTTGCCCGCGGACCACTCGACGCGTATGCTCCCGGAACCGTCGTAGGGCAGGTTCCACGTACCAGCATCTCTAAGACTAGAGAGGGAGATTCTCCGTGCGCAGTATTGCCAAGTGTACTGTGTTGCTGCTCGGCCTGACGCAGGTGGCCAGCTCATCCGAAAGCACGCGCCCCTGGCCGGGGTTAAGGGAGCACACGCCCGCAGTTCATGCCATCGTGGGCGCCACCGTGATTCCACGTCCCGGCGACTCGATTCCGGGAGCCACCATCGTGATCCGTGACGGACGCATCGAAGCGGTGGGCACCTCGGTGGACGTGCCGGCGGAGGCGCGGATCTGGACGCTTAAAGGCGCCTACGTGTACCCGGGTCTCATCGATCCCTACACACACCTCGGACTCTCCTCGGGCCAGAGCGGCTCGGGCGGGCGCGGTCGTGGCGCAGCCACGGAATCCGCGCCGAAGTCGGACGCCACCGCCTATTGGAACTCGAAGGTGAGGCCGGACCGCAGTGCGACAGATGAATTTCGCGAAGACACCGCGCAGGCGTCGGCTCTGCGCGGAATCGGCGTGGTGGCGGCGCTCACGGTGCCGGAGGAAGGGATTTTCACGGGCACGGCGGCTGTGGTCAGCACGGCGCGCGGCCAGCTCGCCGACGTGTGGATCCAGGACGAAGTCGCACTCGGCATGCGCTTCGCCACGGGCAGCTGGGACAGTCCGGATTATCCCGGGTCGCTCATGGGTGTCATCGCACAGATCCGTCAGAGTTATTTCGACGCAGAGTGGCACGCGAAGGCGCACGCCGCCCGGAGCGCGCAGGCGTCCTTCGACAAACCGGAGTACGTGGCGACCCTGTCCGAACTGTCCCGCCTGCGCACGGCGAAGACGCCGCTGAGAAGCCGCGCCAGCGTTTTCGCGCGCTGGCAATGGTTTCACTTGCTGCAACGGCGAAAACAAGAGGCGGTTTACTCCGTGGGCCTGGCGGAGCGTCTCGCCGGCCACCTGCAATGGCTTAGCCCGGACGTGCGCGCTC
>DAIOGN010000189.1:0-4884 GCA_036745245.1 Candidatus Zixiibacteriota bacterium | reverse complement strand
CTGCAAACACATAGTCCACGTACACGGGCGGCACAGCGGTGCCATCCTCTTTGGCCAGACAGAGGGCATGTTCGTAGCGGTCGGATTCGATGGTGAGCGTTACCGCATCGGCAATCAGCTTGAAGAAGCGGGCGAAGTGCCCGATCCCGTCGCCCACGGTGGCGGCGGCCCCCACGAGGTAGTCGATCACTCGGTAGGCGCCGAAGGGGAGCGCCGTGGGGGCGGCCAGTTGCAGCGCCGGGTCACCCGTGCGCTCGCGCAGCGCACCCCAGATCGCCATCACGGCCGGGGCCGGGAGGCGTGCATCCGGATCCTCCAGGCTCGCCATATCCAGGCCGTGGGACGCCAGCAACTCGTCGGTGCGAACCCCGCGAGAGGCCGCCGTCCGCAGCATGGCCAGGGTGCTGGTAGCCGCAATCGTTGGGGGTGAATCGGCCATTTGACGCAAAGTGTCAAAAAGTCGGCGCGGCCTGTCAAGACAATAGGACAGGCGATTCCGTACATGGGGGCAGAGTAGAGAAACCCAGCGGCAGGGCAGATTCCAGGGCATAAACGCCGGTGTACCTGCCGCACGAAACGCCAACAATCAAGGAGGTTTTGACCATGCTTACCAAACCGATTCGTTTCTTCGAGAACACCCGGTCCAGACGCTGGGCCTGGCTCTTCGTGGCCCTCTCGGCCCTCGTGGCCGCCGGCTGCGATGTCATGGACCCCAATGCTCCGGGCAACCTGGTGCCGCCCACGGTGGCGGATGACCCCAGCCTGCCCGCCATCGACATGAACGGTTCCCGGTTCCACCTGGAAACCCTGGGTAACCCGGCCAACCCGGTGATCGTGTTTCTGCACGGAGGGCCGGGAGGTGACTACCGCTCGTTCCTGCGGCTCACCCAGCGCCACAACGGGTACAGCCTCACCGACGAGTACTTCCTGGTGCTCTGGGACCAGCGGAGCACGGGTCTGTCGCAACGCCACGACAAGGACGTGCTGAAAATCGACGTCTACGTCAACGACCTCAACACGCTGATCGACCGGTACTCTCCCGGACAGCCTGTCTTCCTGATCGGTGAGTCGTGGGGCGGCATGTACGCCACGCGCTACATCAATCAGTTTCCGCAGAAAGTGGCCGGGGCGGTGTTGATCGAGCCGGGGCCCATGGACGGCGCCACCCTGGAGCGCATCAAGGACGACATGTTCGATCTCAGCCTGGACGCGGAGTGGCTCAACGACATGGCCTGGAGCAGTCAGTTCCTGTCGCCCGATGACCATGCGCGCATGGACTACGAGCGCACACTCGGCGCGCAGGAGAGCCAGCCGAAGTTCCACCTGAGCACCACGGATCCCGCACCCGGCTGGCGGATGGGCGCAGCGGCCCACAAGTACATCACCGAGGACGGCCAGGATGGCGATGGCACCTTCACGTTCGACTTCACTACGAATCTGGCGGCCTACACCACGCCGGTGCAGTTCATCGTCGGTGGGCTGAGCGAAGTCCTCGGAGCATCGTTGCAGCAGGAGCAGATGAAGCACTATCCCTCGGCCGCACTTGAAGTCGTAAGCGACGCCGGCCATGACGTGGCGTGGGTGAAGGCACCTGAAACCCTCACAATCATCCGGGCGTATCTCGATGCCCAAAACGGAGGCAACTAATGAACCGCATTCTCAATATCCTGATGGGCTCCGTGCTGGTGGCTACACTGGCACAGGAAGCCAGCGCACAGTGGAACGTGGCTCGTTTCAATTCGACACCCAATCGCGCCTACACAATGTTCGGCCTGGATCCTTCGCTGGTCACCACAGTGGGCTATGCACGGGTCCTCCCCATCATGGGGCACAACGTGCAGCTGTACGGCGATGGCGCGCTGGCCGGCGGCAAACTCGACACGCATGATTTCCGCGCGCGGCTGGGAGCGCAGTCTTCGATCGTGCGTTGGCGGTCGGTGCAACTGGTGGGCAGTGCCACGTTTCTCACGCGCGGCACGAGCAACACAACCTACGACGGCCTGAACTTCGGCGCCGACTTCACGGGCTCGCTCGGCGTGTATCGCCAGAGCTGGTTCTCGGCCGCCGAGTTCGGGTTCGACAAGGCCATCGTCACGCACATCACGCACAGCGACTGGTACCGGAACAATTACTACGCCGATGCCAAAGACGGCTGGTACATGACCGGTGGCGGCACGTTCCACTACGGATTCGCGGCCGGCGTGCCCCTGGGGAGGATCGAGGTGTCGGCCCGTGCGGGGTGGGTGCAGACCGAGGACTTCAACGACCTGACCCCGCCCATGTACGGAAGTCTGGGGGTGGGGTTTGGGTTCTAGGGTGATGCGGCTCGCATGCCCCGGGGGGTGGGCTCCCCGGGGGTGCGCGCTGCCGAGATGAGCAACGCATCAGGGCACCAAAGCGGTACCTGGTGATGTAAGCGACACGCTCGGCCGCTCAGGACGAGCGTTTTTGTTCGGAATTCGCAGGCGCGGCGGGTATGTTGAGGAAACGCCCGGGCCATCCACCTCGGCGCCACACATTCCAGAGCGGTGCCCCTGCACCGCCAAACTCAGAGGTTGTTTACGCCATGACAAGACACTCCCGCAGGTGTGTCCTGGCCGCCGTACTGGGCCTGGGCACCGCACTCTCCGCCCCCGCCTTGGCCCAGGAGTACACCATTACACGGCTCGATCCGGCCGCTCCCGGCATGTACAACTACAGCGGCGGGACTGACATCAACGATCAGGGCGTCGTGTTGGGCTCCGGGTCGGCCCAGTTCACCACGGACCTCATCACCATTTGGGCACCGAAACAGACGGTGGGCACGAATATCTACTACTTCAGCTACAACCGTACGAACCCGGAAGGAATCAACGACTCGGGCGACGTGATCGGTCACGGACCGAACAACAGCAGCGAACCACATGGCTTCTTCAACCATGTCGACCTCGGCAGGGGATACACCAACGCCGTCAATAACCTCGGCCAGGTGGTCGGCTGGACCTACGACAGCCTGTACATCTGGCAGAACGGGGTCTTCGATTTCCAGCCCACCAGCTACTGGGGCTCTGAAATGCTGTCCATCAATGACAGTGGCGTGGCTGTGGGCTACTGGTACACCGACTGCACCGCCGATTGCTACAGCCAGGTGTGCATTTTCGGGGGAGACTCCATCATCCTGCTCGGCTCGGTGGCTCCAGACAGCTACGCGGAGGGCAGCGACATCAACAACCTGGGTCAGATTGCCGGCTGGTACTGCACGGACATCGACTGCGCCGAGTGGCGAGGCTTTCTCTATTCCGATGGGGTGTACACCACGATCCCTGACCTCGGAGGTGGGAGAAGCAGTGGCAAGGCATTGAACGATTCGGGAGTGGTCGTAGGCGATTCCTACGTCGGCCCCGGGGTTCAGCATGCCATCATCTTCGACGAAACGAATGGCCTTCGCGATCTCAATACGCTCATCCCGCCGGGCAGCGGCTGGGAATTGATCTCCGCCTCCGACATCAACAACCGCGGACAGATCACGGGCATTGGTAAGATTGGCGGGCTCACCCGCGCGTTCCTCATGTCTCCGCCCGATACCTCACTGGAACTGATCAAGCCGGAACTGGACGAGGTGTACATTTCCGGCCAGCCGGACACGATCCGGTGGTACGCAGAAAACGTCGATTCCGTGCGCCTGTCGGTGATCCTTCACTACTACGACACCTTTGGCCAGACTGTGCACACGATTGTGGACTCGTTCCCGGCCGCCAATGAAGAGTACATCTGGGAGGTTCCAGATTCCCTGCTCTCCCGGCAGTGCCGGATCGTGATCGAAGACATTTCCGATGCCAACGTGGCCGACACAGGAGCTGACTTCAAGATCAAGGGCTGGCAGCTCACGCGAATCACCGACGACGGCGAGTATGAAGCCTTCACGCCCACCGTCCACGGCTGGTCTGTGCCCAACAGCACGTTCGAGATGTGGCCCTCCGCGTGGTTTGATCAGTTTGACTACTCCGGAGGCACCGACCCCTACACGCAGGCCCGGTATCCCGCATTCTTCACGACCGAGCTTCGCGCAGAGTACTCGGACCACATCGACTGGCCGCTGTTTGTGAGGACGTACGGTGTGGACTCGTGTTACATGGTTCCTGCCCCCACCGGACAGCCGGAGGACTATAGGCCCACGGCTACATCTTTCTGGACCAGGTGGGCCGGGGAGCATTCCGGCTCATGCGTGGGACTCGCCGTGACCAGTGTCATGGCCTTCGGTAATAAGGACATCCTCCTCCAGAGGTTCCCTGCCTTTGGGGCCTTTACCGATCTCTATGCGGCTCCGTTCACCGACGCGCGTCGCGAAGTGGTGAATCAGCTGTTCTTTACACAATACTCCAGAGCTCCGAAGGTGAACGAGGACACCGTTTCGCGCAATCCCAACGAGGCGTGGATTCAGAAACTCAAGGACACGTTCCTCGATGAGGATCGGAGTGGGGATGCGTTTCTCGGGCTGTACAGCAGCCGTGGGGGCGGACACGCCGTGACCCCATACAAGCTGGTGCGAGACTCCGTGCCTGGCATTTCCGGCGACCTGTATCTGCTGTACGTTTACGACAACAACCATCCGGGCGATACGACGCGCGCCTTTGTGATTCGCCCTTCAGACGGATTCTGGAGGTACCCGGTGGCCGGGCCGTCGGACTTCATCAACTATGGCACCGGGCTCTTCATGGAACGATTCCCCATCTACCTGGAGCCGACAGCCATTCCGCCAACCGTGTCGCCTCGGAGCCCGGGGGCGCCTGTGGCACAGAGCGATGAGGACTACCAGCAGGTGCACGGATTCTCACGCGCCTCGGTGTGCATCAAGGAAAACAACACCGACAGCATTGGCTTTATCGATACGGTTGTGTTCAACAC
>DAIOGN010000188.1:1214-4957 GCA_036745245.1 Candidatus Zixiibacteriota bacterium | reverse complement strand
CACGTCGGTGCGCCGCTCGAAGCTCAACCCGTAGAGGTTCTTGGCGAGATCGAAGTACTGCTGCTTCTGCGATTGGTTACTAAAGAACGTGTTGTTGCTCGCGCTGTAGAGCGCGATGATGATCCTTGCGGTGGCGTCGCTTGCCGTATCGCAGTCGGGGTGGCGCAAGGTGGACCTGAAGGCCTCGGCGCGTTTCGTGCGACGGTTCGTCCAGGGTGTGCCGGAATTGTTCGACGGGCAGCGCCGGCTATTGAACATCAACCTCCCCGGTCCCGGCCGCAGCGGACTGCGCTCGTTCCGGGTGACGCGTCTGGCTCACCGCACCTACACCGACGTGATCCAGGAAAAGCTCGATCCTCGCGGACGCGCGTACTACTGGATCGCGGGCTCTCCGACCTGGCAGACGGGTCCCGACACGGACGTGGTGGCTGTGCGGTCGGGCCTGGTGTCGGTGACGCCGCTCTCCATGGACTACACCGACTACAAGCAACTCTCCGCCATGCTCGACTGGAAGGTGGGCTCTCCTCGCAAGCGGGCCTCCCGCACCCGCGCACGAAGTCGCTAGTGTCCCGAGTTAGAAATAAGTAACCACTTTTCGACGAGTCATCGTGGTTCCTGGCGAGGCGCGACGACGAAGGCGTAACCAGGAGTTACGCCGAGGAGGAGCAACGATGCCAGGGGCCACGAGGGCCGGCGAAAATGACAGTTATTTCTGACTCGGGACACTAGACGCCGCCAGCAGTTTTGGGTTGCGTTTCCACCTGCAAGGGCTATGCTTCCCCCCTGTTAGAGATGTTCAATCGCCGGGCTGGTGTCCTAGAGTCGCCCGGCACTCGTGCCCAGTCCCTCTCAACGGTTCTCAACAGTTCGGCAGATGTACCACGCTCGGCCCGCCCGTGCCTTGGGCGGCGATGCCGATCACGAAAGGAAGACCATGCGCCTGTCCACTCCACGCGTACTCGTACACCTCCGCCATCTGCTTCTGGGATGTGGCGTACTGACCACGTTTGCGCTGCCCGCCCTGGCCGGGCCGCCGCATAACGGCCTGATTCAGGCCGTTTTGCGTGACGGCGCTGGAAACGCAATCACCGGCACCCGACAGATTGTGATCCGTCTCTACACGCAGCCTTCGGGTGGCGTACCTCTGGCCAGCGAGACCCGGACGGTGACCGTCACCGAAGGGCTGTTCGACGCTCAGCTCGACACCCTGGGGAATCCAGATCTGTATCGCGGCCAGAATGAGAATTGGTTCTTCGGCGTCTCGGTGGCGGGGGAGGTGGAGCTGACGCCCCGCCTGCGCATAGCCACAGTGCCGTTTGCGCACGCGTCTACCAGCCTCAACGGTGATTTGGAGACCTCCTCCGGGCAATTATTCAAGGTCACTCTGGACGGTGACGCTTTGAAGGAAATGATCCTGCGGACCGGTCCGGACAGCGCAATGATCTTGCTATCGGATTCAAGCACAGTGGATGGCTCGATGGGAAGGTACTATCTGCGAGCCGGGATTCCGTTACGGTCCGCGATGGAAATGGATGACGACGGCGACGGTACCCCCGACGGCGAGATCGAGAATCTCATGGTCCCGGGTTCAAGCAGCGTCGCGATCAAGACCAAGGGCACGGGGGCGGACAAGAACCGCGTCAGCTCAAGCGTCTACGCAGACTCCACGGTGGAAATCACGACCCTTGCGACGGCGGGTGAAGGGACCGTCGGGATCGAGAGCAAGACCAAGCCGAAAAAGGGCACGGTGATCGTCACCACTAGTATGCCTTCGCCGGGTCACACCACGCTCGTCAGGAACTCTGCCTCGGAGGACACCGCCGCCTGCGAAGTGTCCATGGACGCGACCGGTGACAATGATCCCGAAGGCGAAGGATCGATGATCGTCACCCCCGGCACCAGCAGCGTCGCGATCAAGACCAAGGGCACGGGGGCGGACAAGAACCGCGTCAGCTCAAGCGTCTACGCAGACTCCACGGTGGAAATCACGACCCTTGCGACGGCGGGTGAAGGGACCGTCGGGATCGAGAGCAAGACCAAGCCGAAAAAGGGCACGGTGATCGTCACCACTAGTATGCCTTCGCCGGGTCACACCACGCTCGTCAGGAACTCTGCCTCGGAGGACACCGCCGCCTGCGAAGTGTCCATGGACGCGACCGGTGACAATGATCCCGAAGGCGAAGGATCGATGATCGTCACCCCCGGCACCAGCAGCGTCGCGATCAAGACCAAGGGTACGGGGGCGGACCCGAACCGCGTCGTCTCCACCACGTATGAGGACTCCACGGTGCAGACCATGAGCCTTTCGACGGCGTCCACGGGGACACGCGAGATCAACATGAGGAATCTACCTTCCGCGGCTGTGGTGGAGGCCAAGAACTACCCATCTCCAGGACACACCACCTTGACTAAGGGCTCTGCCTACGCTGATTCCGCCACCTTCGTGGTGTCCATGGACACGACAGGCGACGACGACCCTGAAGGAGAGGTCTCCACCTTTGTCACGCCCGGCACGTGCAGCGTGGCCATCAAGACCAAGGGCACGGGCGCAGACAAGAACAAGGTCGTCGGCACGACCTCTCCCGACTCCGCACATGTCGAGGTCTCATCAGGCGGCGAGTCGGCCATTTCGATGAGCACGAAACCCACGGGAGTGGGTACGCCAGGAAGCTCCAGTCTGAGCCTGCACCACACCTCGGGTGGGGTCACCGGCACGATACAGCTCAGCACGGATGACTTTTCCTCGGCCATCAACCTGAGCGACGACGGGCTGACGACCTACCGGGTGAGCACGTCCGACGGCATGCAGATGATGGACAACTCGGGCATCGCGGTCACCGTGATCGACCGGGCCGGCAACGCGGCCTTCTCCAACAGCGTCGGCGTGGGCGTGGCTTCGCCAACCCACCCCATCGAGCACTCGTCAGGCGCGCACCTTACGGCCGGGGGTACGTGGACCAATGCCTCGGACTCAAACCTCAAGGAGAATTTCGAAGAGGTGGACGGCGCGGAGCTGTTGGACCAGCTCGCCCGCCTGCCGATCAGCCAGTGGAACTACAAGAACGAAGGTGCGTCGGCCCGGCACATCGGACCCACGGCCCAGGACTTCCAGAAGACCTTCGGCGTGGGCTCCGACGGCAGGTCGATTTCCACGATCGATCCTTCGGGCATCGCTCTGGCCGCCATCAAGGAACTCGAACTTCGCAACCAGTCGCTGGCGCAGCAGAACGCACAGCTCCAGGAGACACTCGTTGCGCTACTGAATCGGGTTGAACGACTCGAAAGGGAAGGCGCAGCGAGATAACCACAGGCTCGTCCCAGGAAGTACAGAGACGCCCCGGCCCACACGCCGGGGCGTTTCCATTTTGGGGACTATTCGTAGCGCAGTGCTACAATGGGATCGAGGCGGGACGCCCGCCAGGCCGGGTACAGACCGGCCAGAAGTCCGGTGCCCACCGAAAGCGCCAGGCCCACAAAGGTCCACACAATCGACAGGGAGTAGTGCCAGTCCAGCGCGAAGGTGACGATGAACCCCACCAGCGCGCCCAGCACAATGCCCACGAGCCCGCCCAGTCCCGTGAGCGTGGCCGCCTCCACCAGAAACTGAAAGAGCACGGCACGGCGGCGCGCGCCGATGGCCTTGCGGATGCCGATCTCGCGCGTGCGCTGCGTCACCGACACGAGCATGATGTTCATCACGCCGATCACGCCCACCATGAGACCCACGAGGGCCACGGCCGTGG
>DAIOGN010000188.1:0-1204 GCA_036745245.1 Candidatus Zixiibacteriota bacterium | reverse complement strand
GAGCTGCACCTTCACGGTGATCTCGCCGATCTCCTTTTTGAATCCTTCCTGCGTGAAGATGCCGAAATTGTTGTCCTCTTCCGGCTTCACCTTGCGCACGCGCCTCAGGGCGCTGATCACCTGGTCCTGCGCAGCATCGAAGTCCTGCCGCGACACCGCGCTCACCAGCAGGTAGATCTCCTTCTGCTGCGGGTAGAGCCGTTCGAAGGTGGTCATGGGGACGTAGATGAAGTCGTTCTCGCTGATGTTGAGCAGGTCTTCGATTTTTTCCTGCACCCCGATCACGGTGAACTTCCAGCCGTTGACGCGGATCTCCTTGCCAATCGCCTCCGCGCGCGTGTCGAACAGGGCATCCGCCACGTCCGGGCCGATGACAGCGACCTTGGCTTCGCGCTGCATCTCCTGCTCGTCGAAGAAGCGCCCGTATTCGCAGTCGCGGTTGGTCACGATGGGCTGGGTGGGCCAGCACCCGCGGAAGTCGTCGGGATTGCGGATGGACTTGTTGCCATACTTGGCGATGTTGTCGAACGCCGACTTCTCCGGGGAGACCGCCTTCACCAGCGGACACAATTCCTGTATGGCCAGCGCCTCATCCAGAGTGATGTCCTTGCGGCGGCGCTCTTTCTCCGAAAGGTTGTCGAAGTCGGTGCCCTGGTCCCATTTGTCGATGTACATCACGGCCGATCCGATGCGGTCGATGGAGGCTTCGGCGTACCGCGTGAAGCCGTCCATGATGGTGTTCACCAGGATCACGGCGCCCACGCCGATCATGACGCCGATGATGGTCATGATGCTGCGGAACTTGTTGGAGCGCACGGCCGCCAGTGCCTGCCGGATCCCCTCCTGCGCTTCCGCCCACGACCAGGCCCAGGTGCTCATTCGTACGACAGAGCCTTGATGGGGTCGAGGCGGGCGGCCCGCGTGGCCGGATAGATGCCGAAGAACAATCCCACCCCCGTGGAGATGCCCACGCCGAGGAAGATGGCCATCGCCGTGGGAGTCACCTGGATGTCGAGCACCGAGGACAGAAAGGCGTGTCCCGCCAGCACGCCGAAGAAGATTCCCAGCGCGCCTCCCAGAAGCGAGAGAATGAGCGATTCATAAAGGAACTGTGCCAGGATGTCGCGGGAGCGGGCGCCCAGCGACTTGCGAATGCCGATCTCGCGCGTGCGCTCGGTCACCGAGATCATCATGATGTTCATGA
>DAIOGN010000187.1:0-4971 GCA_036745245.1 Candidatus Zixiibacteriota bacterium | reverse complement strand
CACGGCCACGCAGATGCTCGAGTCGATGATCAAGAGCCGTTTGCCCACGCGGGCCGAAGCCACCGACGTGGCCAATGCCATTCTCGACGGCACCGACGCCATCATGCTCTCGGGCGAATCCGCTACAGGCTTGTTTCCGGAGGAGGCGGTGAAGACACTGGCTCGCATCGCCGCGGCCACCGAGAAACAAAGACCACCGGCCCGGCTGGCCGAACTGCGGGCGCGCTGTCGCGAGCAGCCGGCCTCCACGCTGGCCGAGGCTCTGGCCACGGTGGTGGAGCACGCCCTGGAAACCGCGCCGTTCGACGCCGTGTTCGTGCCCACGCGCTCGGGCTCCACCGCGCGCATGATCTCGCGCTTCAAACCATCGGTGTGGATCGTGACCCCCGGAGCCCAACCCTCCGTGTACCGATCGCTGTTGTTCTCGTACGGTGTGTTTCCCCTGGCCGAGGAACCGGACCAGGATGGCTGGCGGAAATTCGCCGGGTCCTGGCTGAAAAGTCACGGACTGTCGGGCGAGCGGGTCATGCTGGTGGCGGGCCCGTCCCCGGGCCATCCCGACGACAATCACAGAATCGAATTCATTTCATTGGTGAAAGAGCAATAGCTCAACTTGGGCTGGGACGACCCTGTCTGGACCGGCTCGGCCGCTCTGAGTTTCCATAAAAGGAGGAAGTATGTCTTACGTTGACGGGTTCGTCGTACCGGTGCCCAAGAAGAATGTGGCCGCCTATCGCCAATTGGCGCGCAAGGCCGGCGTCATCTGGAAGGAATACGGAGCCGTGACCTACATGGAGTGCGCAGGCGACGATCTCAATCCCAAGATGGCCGCCACCTTTCCCAAGGCCCTCAAGCTCAAGAAGGGCGAGACGGTGTTCTTTTCCTGGATCGAGTACCGGAACAAGGCCCATCGCAACCGAGTGAACAAGGCTATCATGAAGGATCCGCGCATCGCCAAGATGATGACGGGGAAGGCCCCGTTCGACTACACACGAATGCTGTACGGGGGATTCAAGCCGATTGTGGCGATGTGAGGTTCACACACGGGTTCGCAGCCAACCGGTGATTCTGGCCGCGACCTGAGAGACATAGCACAACTCACCCCAGCGCCCTATATTGCGCGGACGGAGCACACAACATGAACGACAACACGATCGACTTCGAAGCTGTCAAAGCACGTCAAAAAGTGGCCTGGATGGCGGGGGACTTCGGTGAAATCGCCAAGTCCGTCGACACGCATGCCCGGGACTTCATCGCCAGCTGCGCCATCCAGAAAGACATGCGCGTGCTCGACGTGGCCTGTGGCTCAGGCAACGCGGCGCTCCATGCCGCGCGAACCGGCGCCCAGGTGACCGGGGTGGACTTCGCCAGCAATCTGGTGGCCCAGGCCCGGGTGCGCGCCGCCCGGGAGGGCGTGCAGGCCCGGTTCGACGTGGGCGATGCAGAAGCGCTGCCCTATCCGGACGCTTCCTTCGACACCGTGGTCACCATCTACGGTGCCATGTTTGCACCGCGCCCGGAGGTGGTCGCAGCGGAGCTTTTGCGCGTGTGCCGCCCCGGAGGCAAGGTGGCCATGGCCAACTGGACGCCCGGCAGTTTTACCGGACAGATGTTCAAAGTGTCGGCGACACACGTGCCGCCGCCGGCGGGTGTGGCCGCCCCAGTGCTATGGGGCGATGAGGCCGTGGTGCAGGAGCGCTTCCGCGCCGGCGCCGCCTCGCTGCGGATGCGCCGCGTGCCTGTGAAAATGGAGTTCCCCTTCCCGGTGCCGGAGACGGTGGAACACTTCCGCAAGTTTTTCGGGCCCACGCAACGTGCGTTTGCCTCGCTCGATGTTTCGGGGCAAAAGGCGCTCAGGCACGACATGGAAACTCTGTGGAGCCGCCACAATCGCAACAACAACGGCGCCACTGAAGTGGAGTCGGAGTACCTGGAAGTGGTGGTCACGCGGGCGTAGGTTCGAGAGGGCGTGCATGCACGAGTACAGGGCAACGATTCGGTGGACCCGGCAGGGAGCCCGATTCACCGATCTGCGGTACAGCCGCAGTCACGAGTGGGCGTTCGACGGCGGGGCACGGGTGGCGGCATCGTCGTCACCCAAAGTCGTGCCGCTTCCGTTCTCCGTACCTGAAGCCGTGGATCCGGAGGAGGCGCTGGTGGCCTCTGCCTCCAGTTGCCACATGCTCACCTTCTTGTACTACGCAGCGAAAGCGGGATTCGTGGTGGACAGCTACCTGGACGAACCGGTGGGCGAGATGAACAAGAACGATGCGGGCAAGCTGGCCATCACGCTGATCACGCTGCATCCGCGCATTTCGTTCTCGGGCGACAAGCGACCCACGACGGACGATCTCCGTACCCTGCACCACCAGGCGCACAGCGACTGCTACATTGCCAACTCGGTTCGCTGTGACATCGTGGTGGCGGACGCCTGAACCATCACACGTCGGGAGGAGCAGGCATGACCAGCCGTATTTCTGAACCGATGTTCAAGCAGGTGCTTCTGGATTTGCTCGATGAGGCGTTCGTGAAGCACCACGGCATCTTTCTCAACCGGAACACCTCGTTTTTCGAAACCCTCGACACGGTCACCGCCGAACAGGCCTCGCGGCCCATCGGCAAGACGTCGGCCTCCATCGCCGCGCAGGTGACGCACACGGCGTTCTACCTCGATGTCATGGAACGCTACATGCTCAAACAGGATGTGGGAGACGTGGACTGGGACGAGATCTGGCGCACGGTGTCCACCGTGACGCCTGAGGAATGGCAGAGGATCCGCGACCACCTGCGGTCCACGTACATGCGCGTGCTGAGTTCGATCGAGTCCGTGGCCTCCTGGGACGACGAAACGGCGCTCGGCGGCGCACTGGCGATGCTCGTGCACTCGGCGTATCATCTGGGCGGGGTGCGCCAGGCTCTCTGCACGTTGCGGTGAGTTGAAGGACCGGGCCTGTGACCTCACCGCGAGCGCAGACATGAACCTGGACCTGTGGTCGACCGTCACCGCCTATCTCGACAGCCTGTATCCACCCGATCCGGCACTCACCCGGGCGCTGGAATCGAGTGACGCCGCCGGTCTGCCTTCCATCGCCGTGTCTCACGACGACGGCCGCATGCTGCACCTGCTCGCTCGCCAGGCGAAGGCCCGGCTCATCCTCGAGATCGGCACGCTGGGAGGCTACAGTGCGATCTGGCTGGCGAGGGCGCTCCCCGCGGGCGGGCGGATCATTACGCTGGAACTGGAGCCGAACCATGCCGAGGTGGCCCGGCGCAACGTAGAGCGTGCCGGGCTGTCGGATCGGGTGGAGATTATTGTGGGTCCAGCTCTCGAATCGCTGCCCGCGCTGCTGCGCCGGTATCCGCAGGGGTTCGACATGATCTTCATCGACGCCGACAAGACGGGCTACCCCGGCTACTGGACGTGGGCGATGAAGCTCTCGCACCCGGGAACGCTGATCGTGGCCGACAATGTGGTGCGCGAGGGCCAGGTGGCCAATTCCAACAGCACAGATCCCGACGTGCAGGCGGTGCGCGAGTACCTGTCGCTCGCTGCTTCCGAACCGCGCGTGCGAGCCACCGTGATCCAGACCGTGGGTCCCAAGGGCTACGACGGAATGTCCCTGGCGCTGGTTCTGTGATGCAGACCGAGCGAACGGCGATTCGAATTGAGCAGGCCGAGTCCGACGCCGACTACGAACTGGCGCGCCAGCTCTTTGAAGAGTACGCCGCGGCCCTGGGTGTGGACTTATGCTTTCAGAACTTCGCTTCCGAGTTGAAGGACCTGCGCGGTCCGTACGGGCCGCCTGCAGGGGGCCTGCTTCTGGCGCGAGCCGAAGGCACGCCCGCCGGATGCATCGCGCTTCGCTGTCTCGACCCGCAGTGCTGCGAGATGAAGCGGCTGTACGTCCGCCCGGCACACCGAGGAAGCGGACTCGGCCGGCGGCTCGCGGAAAAGCTCATCGAGCAAGCGAAGGCGAAGGGCTACCGGCGCATGGTGCTCGACACCCTGGAGTCCATGGACACCGCGCGGGCGCTCTACGTGCGCCTGGGGTTTCGTGAGTCGGAAGCGTACTACGCCAATCCGCTGACCGGTGTCCATTACATGGCGCTGGACCTCGAGGGCGGCGGGCGCCCGGATCCGCGAGCGACTTCATGAACACCGAGGTCCGGATTCGCGAGGCCACGGTCGCCGACGTGGACATCATCGCTCATCATCGCGTGTCGATGTTCAACGACATGGGCCGCACCTCGCACGAGTCGATCGAGCCCCTGCGTCGGATGACGCGGGAGTTCCTGCTGGAAGCCATTCCACGCGGAGAGTATGCGGGCTGGCTGGCTTCCCCCGGCGACCAGCCGGAGCGCATCGTGTCGGGCGCCGGCGTTCAGGTGCGTCGAGTGTTCCCGTTCCCGTTCACGCGGGACGACGGATCCGTGCGCGCGAACTGGGGCGCCCAGGCCATCGTGATCAACGTTTACACCGAGCCGGACTTTCGCCGGAGAGGATTGGCCCGCCGGTTGATGCAGGAACTTATCGCGTGGGCCAGGCGGTCCGAACAGGAGAGCCTGGTATTGCACACCTCACGCGATGGCGTCGCGCTCTACGAAAGTATGGGCTTCAAACATACCACGGAGATGCGATTCTCGGGCGAGCTGGGTACGCGGCGCGCACCCGGGGAGTGAACATGTTTCGCCACTCACCCTGGGACTTCGTGTTCTTCGCGGGCTTCTGCGTGTACGCGTGGACCCGCGGTGTTTACGAAAATCGCACACGGCTCAACCGGCGCCAGGCCGAGGCCACGTTTCCGGGGGCTCGACTTCTACTGGCCTTCGTGTTCGTGGGAGTCGCGGGCTTCCCTGTGATCTATCTTTTCACTCCCTGGTTTGCCTTCGCCGACTATGGTTTGCCTGCATGGGCCCCGTGGCTCGGAACGGCGGTGATGGTACTGGCCCTGTGGTTGTTCTGGCGATCGC
>DAIOGN010000186.1:0-4978 GCA_036745245.1 Candidatus Zixiibacteriota bacterium | reverse complement strand
ACAGGTGCGATCGATCGGCTCCGGCGTGCTGGTGTCCACCGATGGCTACATCCTCACCAACGAACACGTCACAGACGCGGCCGACTCGATCTGGGTGACGCTCCCCGACGGCCGAACTCTGTCGGCCCGCCTGGTGGGCTCGGATCGCGAAACCGATCTGGCGGTGCTGCACGTGGAAGGGCAGGGCCTGCCGTCGGCCCGGCTGGGCGACTCGGATTCTTTACTCATTGGCGAATGGGCCCTGGCGCTGGGCAACCCCTTCGGAGTTCTGCTCGATGATCCCAAGCCATCGGTGACCGTGGGCGTGATTTCGGCCGTGGATCGTGACGTGAAGCAATCCCCGGACGACGAGCGCTTGTATCGCAAGGTGATCCAGACCGATGCTGCGATCAACCCCGGCAATTCGGGCGGCCCGCTGGTGAATTCTGCGGGTCACGTCATCGGCATCAATTCGTTCATCTTCTCGTCTTCGCAGGGGTCCGAGGGAATCGGATTCGCCATCCCGATCAATCAGGCCAAGGTGGTGCTCAGGGACCTGATCGCCTACGGCGAGGTGCGCCCGTCCTGGGTGGGTGTCAAACTCCGGTCGGAGGATCCTCCAACCGCTCCGGGGCCGTCGCCCGTTGCACGCGGCGTGGTGGTTCAGTCGGTGGCGGAAGGCAGTCCCGCCTCGCAGGCCGGTCTGCTTCCCGACGATCGCGTCACGCAGGCGAGTGGAAAGTCCATCCGCAATCTGGCCGACTGGGAGGGGGTGGCCACCTACTGGCGAGCGGGAGATCGGGTGAAGCTCACCGTGGACCGAAACGGAGCACGTGTTCCGATTGATCTCACTCTCACGGATCGACCGCTCGATCTGGTCGCTTCAATCGATGTGGGCTTCGGGCTGCATGTCGTGGGTCTCGATGGGCCCGTGGCTGCGCAGCTGGATCTTGAACCCGGGCCGGGCGTGGTGGTGTCGCGCGTGGATGCGGGTTCACCCGCGGCAAAGGCGGGGTTTGTCCGCGGAGACGTCATTCGCAGCGTGAATCGAGTGGCCGTGCAGGGCACCTCCGAGGTGCGCCAACTCCTCAGCAGCACGGCCCGAAACGTGCTGGCCCTCGAGCGATCGGGACAGCTCTATCTTGCGACTCTGGAGCCCTGAGCCATGGTGCCGAATGCCGCGGCGTGAGGCGCGTGAGCCTGAGAGCCGCAAGCGCGAGCAAGCTGCCGAGCTCGAGCGTACGGCGGCTCTGGTTCGACTCGTCAAGACGGGCGATCCGGCGGCCTTCGAGGAGCTGGTGCGGCTGTACAAAAGCCAGGTGGCCGGCATCGCCTACCGCATCGTGGGCGACTACGACGATGCCAAGGACATCACGCAGATGGTGTTCGTCAAACTTTATCACAATCTGCGCCGGTACGATCCAAGCAAACGGTTCACCACCTGGTTGTATCGGATCGCCACCAATGCATCCATCGATTACGTTCGCAAGTTCAAGAAGCAGAAGTTCGAGCTGTTGGAGGAGACCTGGGGCCTGGTCGACACGCAGTCGCTCTCCCCGGCGCAGGAGCTGACCTATCGCATGCTCAAGGAACACGTGCTGCGTTCCGCCGATCGCCTGTCGTTCAAGCAGCGGACGGCGTTCGTGCTGCGGGACGTGGACGGACTCGACATCGCGGAGGTGGCTCTCATCATGAACATGCCCCAGGCCACGGTGCGGTGGTACCTGCATCGGGCCCGCCAGAGGCTGCGGCTGGAGATTCAGAAAAAGCACCCCCATCTGCTGGCCCAGCTGGGCACGGGCTTTTAACTTCAGGAAGGCACTCGTTGCCCCGAGGAAATGAACATGGATCGGACCCATACCATACTGTCGTACATAGGTGACACACCACTTCTGCGCCTGCAGCGCATTCCCGATCCCAGGGGCGCCGACCTGTGGGTGAAACCGGAGTTCCTCAATCCGGCCGGTTCGATCAAGGACCGAATGGCGCTTTACATTATCGAAAAGGCCGAGCGCGAGGGGCTGCTCAAGCCGGGCGGCGTGATCGTGGAAAACACCTCCGGGAACACGGGCATGGGCGTGGCCATGGTGGCCGCCGTGAAGGGCTACAAAGCCATCTTCACCATTCCCGACAAGATGTCACTGGAGAAGATCAACACGCTCAAGGCCTACGGCGCGCGGGTGGTGGTCACGCCCACGAACGTACCTGCCGATTCGCCGCAGTCGTATTACGAAACGGCCAAGCGTATTCACAAGGAAACGCCTGGTTCATTCTACCTGAATCAGTACCACAACCCCGACAACATCGAAGCTCACTACCACACCACCGGGCCGGAGATCTGGGAGCAGTGCGGCGGCCAGATCGACTACCTCGTGGCCGGCATCGGTACGGGCGGCACCCTCTCTGGCGCCGGACGGTACCTCAAAGAGAAGAACCCGAAGCTCCAGGTGGTGGCGGTGGATCCCAAGGGATCCGTTTTTTATGACTACTTCAAGTCGGGGACTCTGCCCCAGCCCGAAGTGTACAAAGTCGAGGGCATTGGCGAAGACATGCTGGTGAAGGCGCTCGACATGTCTGTGATCGACGACATGTACCAGGTGAATGACGGGCAGTGCTTCCGCATGGCCCGGCGGCTCACCACGGAGGAGGGGCTCTTCGCGGGAGGCTCATCGGGTGGGGCGGCGCACGTGGCCGTGGAGGTGGCGCGCAAGGCGGGTCGCGGCAAGAACGTGGTGTGCATCCTCCCCGACTCGGGCACACGCTACCTGAGCAAGATCTACTCCGACGAGTGGATGCGCGACAACGGCTTCCTGGAGTCCCTGCCAGCCCTGGGCACGGTGCACGAAATTCTCGCGGGTCGCACGGGTCCCGTGATTGCCGCCAGTCCGTCGGACACCGTGATCCAGGTGATCGAGCGCATGAAGCAGCATGACATCTCGCAGCTGCCCGTGGTGGACAATGGCAAGCCTGTGGGCCTCATTACGGAGGCGGACCTCCTCAACTATATGGTGCTTGGCATGCACCGGATCGCCGATCCGGTGGGGCCGCTGGCGGGGAAGAATCTATTCGCCGTGGATCGGGGGATGTCGGTGGAGCAGCTGGCGGAGCGCTTCGCCATGGAGAAGCGCGAGGCGGCCGCCGTCATGGACAACGGCAGCCTGGTGGGCGTGGTGACGCGCATCGACATCATCGATTTCCTGGCGAAGAAGTTCAACGCCTAATAATAGAAGGGTAGAAGTAGGGTCAGACTCGACTTTCAGAAAGTCGAGTCTGACCCTACTTCCCGGAAATTCGGGTGAGACCCCAATTTCTATTGGCTGCGCCCTGTCTTTCCTTTGCACACAGTTTACTTTCTGAGCCCTGCCTCCGCTGAATTACAGGGACAGGGGCTTTCCGGCTGCGCCACCAATGGCGCTCCAAGCGACTGGGAATCATCAGGTTGACGAATAGGCCCCCCTCTGGCGCCGCGCTTTGCCTTCGGGCATGACCCTTGCTCAATAGAGCCTGGGAAAGTGGAGGGAGGGCGGGGCCCGACCGAAAACTAAGTCAGGGCACGCCTTCCGTAAGCGCATAAGGAGGGGTACCCTTGAACACGAAGAAACCCGGCAATCGCCAGGACGAGAAGAAGTACTGGCACCTGTACAGTCTGCAGACCTTGAGCGGTGACAAGTTCGTGCAGATCGTGAACAAGATTTTGAAGAAGGAATACCAGCTGTTCAAGTGAGCGCTTGACCCGTATCCGGAGGGTGCTGAATTTGGCCGCCCATGCTTGACCACCTGCGGGGAGGTGGTGCCGGGCTTATAGGCTTCTAGCGGCCAAAGTTGAGGAGGAGTAGCGTCAGGATGCGTCTGCGTCAGTGGTTTGTAACCATTATACCGCCGTCCAACAAGGAGGCGCGCTCGTTTGGCGTGAGCCCGGGCGCCCTTAAGATGGGCATTCTGGCGGTGACGCTGGCTTTGGTCCTGGCCGGACTCTGGGTGGCCGAATTCATGTCGGCCTCCACCTGGCGGCAGCGCGCCGCCGAGCTTCAGGTGGAAAACGACTACCTTCAGGGCAAGCTCGACAAGCTCAGCCACGACATCGCGGAAGTGTCGAGCCGCGTGCGCAGGCTCATGGTGCAGGAAGACAGGCTGCGGGAGATCTTTGACCTGGCCGAAGTGCCGGAAGGGGTCCGCGGCCTGGGTGTGGGCGGGCCGGGCAGCGTGGGTGGCGTGGACTATCCGATCGTAGGTGACATTCCGGAGTACCAGAAGCAGATCATGGTCACAGAGCTCAACCTGGCGCATCTCGATCGCATGGTGGAGCTGGAAACCGAGACCTGGAACGACGCCGAGAACTCCATTCTCGACCATCGCGAGCGCATGAAGCACACGCCCACGCTTCTGCCCACCGATGGCTGGGTGTCGCGAGGCTTCGGCTTCAAGCTCGACCCCTTCTCAGGCGAGCGGGCGTTTCACTCCGGCATCGATCTGGCCTGCAATACCGGCACGCCCATCGTGGCGCCGGCCGACGGCAAGGTGGAATACGCCGGCTGGAAAGAAGGGCTCGGCATCATGGTGAAGATCGATCATGGCCACGGTTACGCCACGATCTTCGGCCACATGTCAAAGAACCTGGCACGCACTGGCGACAAGGTGCACCGTGGCGATCTGATCGGTGAGGTGGGCTCCACCGGCCACTCCACGGGCCCGCACCTGCACTACGAGGTGTGGAAGAACGGCCAGGCGCAGAACCCGCTGCACTTCCTGCAGTCGGGTGGCTTCGGCGAGACCCTCATCTTCGACTGACCGCTTTGGCCAAGCCGGGCAGCACGGCCACCCGCCCTCCCAGTCCTGACTTCATCGGTCTTACGTCCGGCTTGACCCGGGCAAACAGTTCCAAGCTTCATCCGACGTGCCCAGTAGCGAGCACGGGGATGCAAATGAACAAGACGCCCAAGCTTCAACTGACGATCCTGGCTGGCATGGTGGCCCTGGCGGGCCTGGGACTGCTTTACTT
>DAIOGN010000185.1:0-5069 GCA_036745245.1 Candidatus Zixiibacteriota bacterium | reverse complement strand
GTGGGCCTCGGCTCCGTCAGCACGATCGGCACGCGCGCACTCTCCAGCCGCGCGCGCTGACTCTGCACATCCGTCTGGGCGCGCTCCCACTCGGACAAGGGCAGGAGGTTCTTGCGATACAGTGAATCGACCCGCAGGAAGCTGCGCTCGGCGCCCTCGAGGATTCTCTCTTCCTTGTCCAGGTCGGCCGCGGCCCGCGCGATCTCCTGCTTGCGTGCACCCGACAGGAGGAGATCGAGTTCGGCCTGCTTGGCCAAAAGCGCCGACTCCGCTTCCTCATGCAGGCTGGAGAACTGATCGGCGGCGATGAGCAACACGGTGTCGCCGACCGCCACCGTGTCGCCTACGGCCACATAAGGCTGGAGATTGAGCGTGGTGAACCCGGATGCGACCAGCTTGGAGAGTCGGGTGTGGGTGAGCTCCGCCTGACCGTGCTCGTACCATTCGGTTTTCACGTACCCGTCGACCAGGAGGTGCACCACGAACTGACCCCACGGCTCCACGCGCGCCGGCGCGCTCACGGAGTGCGGAAAGGGGATCACGAAGACCGCAAGCGCGGCCCCTGCGAGCAGAATCCAGACGATGGTCTTGCGCACGTTGGGTGCCACCGGGAGAGCCCTTCGGGAGAGCCGCCCCAGAGGCCGCCTGAACATAACGGCACCTGCGAGGAGGTACAACACCAATCCCGGCCCGCGCCAGTGGTCCACCACGAACTCGAGCGTGAGGAACAGGAGAGTGCCCACCAGAAGGGCCGAGTACGCCACCGCGGCCGGGCCATACACCCAGTAGATCCGCCGCTCGCGAGCGGACGGCGGTCGTGGGTCCCACGACCTGCCCCACAGGACATGAGCCATCCACGCGAAGGAGCGTGCACGCAGGTTGGGGACGCCGAGGCCATCGGAGAGCAGGTAGTAGCCGTCGAGTTTGATCAGCGGGTTGAAATTGAACAGCACGTTGAACAGACTCACCACCGCAAGAAACCAGAACAGATCGTTCACCCACGTGCCCGGCACGGTGATCCGCCAGCCCCACACGCCGAGGGCGCCGAGCAGGATCTGGAAATAGGCGCCGGAGAACGTGACCAGAAGTTTCTTCCAGCGCTCGCGAAACATCCAGGCGTCGGACAGGTCGCAATACAGGCACGGCTGAAAGTAGAGCAGGAGGAAGCCCATCTCATGCACGTGGCCGCCGAGATGGCGGCACACCAGGCCGTGCGCGATTTCGTGCAGAGCGATCACGAAGAAGAGCGTGACCACCACCATCCACACTGACTGCACCGACAAGAGCGACGATAGACTGAACGTGAATTCCGAGGCGTTGCGGCCCACCAGCCACAAGGCCGACAGGACGACCAGAAGACTCGCGGGCCAGAACCACGGCCGGAACAGAAAAGAGAGCCTTCGGGCGAGGCGGCCCAGCCATTGGTCGGGATCCACCGCCTTCAATTTGATGAAGAAGATCCGGCCCAGACCCAGATCGCTCTTCCGGTGCGAGAGTGCGTACGACTCCTTTTCGGACCGTTCGCCTTCGAACACGCCCAACGACGAGAGCTTCTGCACGAAGGCGGCCAGCTGGGCCGGCTGCAGTTGTGCCTGGTAACGGGCGGCAAACGCGTCTCCCACCTCGGCCGGGCTCTTCGTGCCGTCGAATTGCTGAACGAACCACCACTCAGGCGGGCGCAGGCGGAAGTAGCGCCGGCTCCTGGAATCCTTGATCACGTAATGCTCATCTGGCGGCGTTCCCTGCAGGCTCGCTTCCAGATCGCGCCGCACTCTGAGGAGCGGCTCGTTCATGCCGGTGGCCGGGTGTTCACGCGACGGCCCGTTCGGTCTCAGGCTTGTCTGCCAGAAGCTCAAAGGTCACCGACTCGCCCGGTTCGATCCGTTCGCATGACTCCGGCACGATGAGCAGGGCGTTGGCCTCCGTGAGGCTTTTCAGATTGCTCGAGCCTTCGGGACCCGCCTGCTGCACGCGCCAGCCGTCTCCGGAACGCAGGGCGCGCGCCCGCACGAAATCCACGAGCCCGCGCACGGAGTTCACGCGGGAGGTGCAGACACCGCGACGCATCCTCCGCACGACGTTTTGATGTCCCTGGGAGCGCAGGATGAGCGGGCGCACCAGCTGATCGAAGGCCACCCAGGCCGACACCGGATTGCCGGGCAACGCGTACCAGAAGAGGCGTCCGAGCCGCCCGAAGGCCTGCGGGCGTGCGGGGCGCATGGCCACCTGCACCAGCCGCACGTCGCGGTGGGATTTCAGGAACAGCTTGACGATGTCGAAGTCCCCGGCCGACACGCCGCCGAGCGTGATCAGGAAGTCGGCCTGTCGCCGTGCCGCCCTCAGACGTTCTTCCAGTTTGTGCACGCGGTCATCGATGGTCCCCAGATCCACGGCCACGGCCCCCGTGGCCTCCACCTGCGCCAGGATCATGGGTCGATTCGAGTCGAACACCTCGCCCCGGCGAAGTCTCGTGGCGGGCGGCACCAATTCAGAGCCGGTCGAGAGGACGGCCACACGCACACGTTTCGCAACGGTCAGCCGGGGCACGCCAGCGGTGATACAGAGCCCCACTTCCTGGGACCGCAGCAGTGTGTGCGCTGCCAGAAGTCGCTCGCCCTTCCTGAAGTTTTCGCCTTCCTGTCGTATGTGCGAATGTGGGCGCGGGGCCTGTGTGAAGCGGACTTCGCCGTTGTGCACCGCCACTTTTTCCACGGGCACCACGGCGTCGGCACCGTCGGGCACGGGAGCGCCGGTCATGATGCGCACGGTCCGGCCCGGACGCAGACTGTTTACCCCGGCGCGGCCGGCCGGGAGAAGTCCGGCGGCTGGAAGCGTGATCGGAGACTTCGCGGAAGCACCGGCCAGATCGGTGTGGCGAACGGCGTATCCGTCCATGGCCGAACGTGGCTCCGCCGGATCATCGAGCCGCGCCTGGATTGGCTCCAGGAGCACGCGGCCCGCGGCGTCTGCGGTGCGAATGTGTTCGGGGCGAGGTGACGGGACAGAGGCGAGCAGCTCCCGCCGTACGCTCGCGAAGCTCCTCACCCCGCGCGGCCCCACCTGCGTGTGTGGAAGAGAAGTTCGGCGCGCTTCAGGTCTTCCGGGGTGTTGATGTTGAAGAAGCTGATGCCGGCGGGATCGAACTTGAGAACCTCCGCATAAGGGATCACCCTCACGTTGGCATAGTGTGGCAGACGAAAAAGCTGCCAGACGCCTTCGGTCTGCATCTGAAGCACCGACGCCAGGCACGTGTATCTGTAGAAACCCACCAGAGGTTCGGCCTTCACGGGGCCCATGCAGTACACGGCGTCGTAATGCGGAGCGAACCGTGCCATGTACTGAATGAGCGACGTTTCGAGAAAAGGACAGTCCACGGCGGTAACCAGCACGACGGGGTGATGAGCGTAGGAAAGAGCGGTTTCGAGCCCGCAGAGGGGGCCGCGGTGCGGCACGTTGTCGGTGACCACACGCCCCTGAAAGTCGGCAAACGGCCCCATCTGATTGGTGACCAGCATCACGTCGTCGGCGAACTGACCCACGGAGTGTCGCGCCCGGTCGATCAGCCGTACCCCGGCCAGGGTCGCGAACGCCTTGTTGCTCCCCATGCGCGTGGAACGTCCCCCGGCCAAGATGGCGCCGGACAACCCTTCACGCTCGATCGGGAGTTCGAATTCGCCGTGCATGAGATGCTACCTGGGTGCGCGCCCCCGGCGGGTGCTTCTGCGGGTGCGGTTCCCGAAGTCGAATACGTCCATGTTCACTCTTCGCCCGGGGCGTCCCGGCGAGACAGAGGACGGTCCGTTGGCACCGGCCGACGGCACGCCCTGATGACCCGGCTCGGTACCCCTGAAGCCGGTCCGGACCCCATGATACGGTGCGGCGGAGAAAACTCCGAGCGGAGAATCGGCGCGGGCTTGAGTCGCCCGGGTGCCGGCCCCCCGGCGGGAAGGTTGGCCGGAGTGCAGATTTCGGTTGGGAACCTTTGGCCCGCTCGCTATTAACATCTGCCCAGACTATGACACGACTCCTTCTCCTCGCCTGCGCCCTGGGGGCGTCCCAGACTGCCGTGGCCGCCAACTGGCAACGGGTCGGCTGGTTTCGTTCGGACAGCCGCAACGTCTCGATCGCGGACACGCTGGTCCGCGTGGTTTCGGTGGTGGACTACCAGCGCCTGAACCTGACCGGACTGGATGTGGCCGCCGACTCGGCGATCCTCGAGCGTTACTATCCGGGCTGGGATTATCTGAGCGACCTGGTGGTGTACTACGTCACGACGGCACAGGGCTTCAAGCAGAGCCGGTTCGAGTACGAAACCGGCGCCGACCGCACGGCCTTGGCGGGCGACACGGTGTCGGCCAGCCTGGGCATCTACGATCGCGCCGGCACCCGCCTGGCCAAAGTGTCCGGCTCCCTGGCCCGGGAGCTGTCGGATTCGGCGCGCGTGGTGGCGGCCAGAGCGCTCAATTGGGACGACGACGCCGAGCCCGAATGGCTCGTGGTGACGTCCGGGCCACCGGCTGCGCCGGGAAAAGCGCGCCCGCAGTCGATCCGATTCTACAACTACGAAGACGACGCGTGGAACGTGGAACGCATGTACGAACTTCGAGATCCTGTGTTCACGGGTCCCCTGGAGTTGAAGGATGTCACGGGGGACGGACTGCCCGACTTCGTGTACCGCTGTTTTCGTGAAACTCCGGGGCACTTCTGGGTGGACGTGCATGTTTTCTCCCGCCACGAAGGATTCGTTGCCACCACGACACCCGCCCTGTTTCAGCCCGAAGGGTCGATCGGTCCGCTCGTCCGTTGAGCAGGCGGCAGGCGTTGCCTGAACTCCCGTAGTTCCAGAAGCGACAACGTCACGGCCAACACCTGGGGCTGGTCCTCGGCCTCGGGCTCCACGCGATGCAGAACTCCCCATGGCGCGGCCACAAGCGTCCGGCCCTGGAGCGCGCCGCCGAAGATCCTCCCCACGGAGCACACCTTGAGCACATAGGCGCCCGCCTCGCGGGCCCCCTGCACGAAGATGGACTGATCGCCGGTGCACACGGAGGTCAGACGCGAGCGCCGGT
>DAIOGN010000184.1:0-5122 GCA_036745245.1 Candidatus Zixiibacteriota bacterium | reverse complement strand
TTGCGCCCGGGGAAGCCAGCGGCAGCCACCTGTTCGGCCAGGAAGTAGATCTCGTACTTGCCGTCGACGTACGGCTCCACGAGACGGCGCGGGGCGAAGAAGGACTCCACGCCCGCTTGCGTTGTCCACGCCGCCCAAGCCTGCTCCACGGGTACCGGCACCTCCAGGTCGACTGTCAGAAGACGCGTCGCGGCGGCTGGCGATGCCAGGCACAATGTAAGAAAAGTGACTGCGGTTTTCATGTCCGCTTCTCCTTTCCTGCCGGACGTCCTTCGTGGGCCACGTATCCGACAAACCTCTCTACCAGCACCAGCTCCCAGCCGCTCTCGTAACGGCTCCGCGTGTCGGCGGCCGCGTCTCCGAGTGCCTCCCAGCCGGTGTGGGTGAGCAGGACGCGCGTTCCGCCCTCCTCCGGTTTAAAAGTCACTTCCACGTGTTGTGCCGTATCCGTCGGGCGACCGGGATGCCAGGTGAACGAGACCTTCGCGGGCGGGTCCCACACGAGCACCCTGCCCCACTCGTGCTCCTCGCCCGAGGCACCCCGTTCAAAGATGCGGCCTCCGGTGTGGCGCTCGAAGACGCAGGACACCGGGCTTTCGCCTCCCTTGGATCGGCCGGCGATGCAGGAGTGAGTGTGTAGCGGCCACCACTGGGCCATGTCAGCTGTGAAGTAGCGAAATGCATCCCTGGGCGTGCAGGCCACGGACACCGATTTGATGACCGGCGCCAAAATGCCGGGAGCGTGACTCGTCATGGGTTTGACTCCTTTCGTTTCTGATTGCGTGCTGGCAATTTCTTCACAGACTCCTGATGCGCGACGTATGCGGCAAACGAAGTCAGAGCAGACTGCCACATGTTGTCGATCTGACTGCGAAGTTCAGCGAATCCACTCGCGTTGAGGCCGAAGTAGTGTCGCGTGCCGGCGCGTTCCTCGCGCACGAGCTGGGCGTGCTTCAGCACCTTCATGTGCTGAGACACGGCCGGCCGACTCACCGTGAGTTGCCCGGCCAGTTCGCCCACGGTAAGCACCTTGGTCTGTAGAAGGCCGAGGATGGCCTGGCGCGTTGGGTCGGCCAAGGCCGCAAAACCTTGGCGTGCGGTCTCCATCGAGAGTGATCCTTGGTAAGCCATATCTTACAGTAAGTGTATACTTACTAATAGTCAACAAGTTTCCTTGAAATGAGTACATGCTCCGCTTGCTGCCATGGTACATGACTGGGCCACAACGAATTATCAGATGTCGCTCGGAGGTCCCCTGTCCCGGGAAAGGCTGTGTAAACCTCGTGCGATTCCGGGATGGGAAAGACGTTCTGGATCCAGGAGTGCCCCCTCTGACAGCGTAACTCACTTCCGGGGACACGATTCTGACGACTCGCCGAAGGCGCATAATGCGCCGGCCGCCTGTACTTGTCCGCCGCAACTCCGCACCCACCTTACGCGTATGGATAGTGTCGTGAATTCCGGTGTATCCAAGACCCAAACGCGTTCCGAATGACACGCCGGAGACTTCCCTCGTCCAGAAATCCAAATGAGGAATCAAGCCATGCGAATGCTGTCTCTCCTGCTGTCTATTCTCTGCCTCACCTCGATCTGCGGTCTGCGCGCCGAAGCCGCCGACTCCAGCTACGTCCCCGACATCGAAACCTTTCTTCAGATCGGCTCCGTGGGAGGGGCCAGCGCAAGCCGCGACGGCGAGCGGGTCTTCTTCACATCCAACATGTCGGGGGTGAGCCAGCTGTACCGGCTCACGCCCGAGGGCTGGCCCTATCAGCTCACCGTGTACAAGGATGGAATCGACTTCTACGCGCTGGCGCCGGATGGACGTTCGGCCGTTGTGGGTGCGTCCATTGGCGGCAATGAGCAGTCGCAGTTGATCTGGATCGACGGGGAGACGGGCCGTCCCAGGCAGCTCACCAATGCGCCCGAAGTGCAGTTCGGTTCCGTGCGCTTCGGCAACGATGAGCGTACGATTTACTATCGATCCAACGAAGCTAACGGAAAAGACTTTTACGTCTACGAGATGTCTGTTCCGGATGGCAAGAGCCGTTTGGTGTACCAGGGCGAGGGGCATCATTCCCCCGGCGCGCTGTCCCATGACGGGCGCTGGCTGGTGGTGGAGTGGTACGAATCCAATGAAAACAGCGAGTTGTATCTGGTCGACCTCACGTCGGGCGGGACACCGAAACTCCTCACGAAGCACAAGGGCAGGGCGATCTTCACGTCCGCAGGATTCTCTCCCGACGACGGCAAGCTGTTCCTTCTGACCAACAACAACAAAGAAGGACTCATGCGGCCCGCCGTGCTCGATGTGAAAAGCGGCAAGACCAGCGAGCCTCTCCCGCCATCACGCTGGGAAATCGAAGACGGCGCCATCTCTCCGGACGGGCGCTTTGCGGCACTGATCTACAACGAGGAAGGCTACGGTCGGCTGCATCTGTTCGACACGGACACGTTCAAGGAGCTGCCCGTGCCTCCCCTGGATGGCATCGTCGACGGTCCGTCTTTCACCGCGAACGGTTCACTTCTGTTCGGGTTCTCCTCACCCACCCAGGCGCCCGACTCCTGGCGGTGGGACTGGAACAAGCAGGAGCTGCGCAAACTCACCAACACGATGTACGCCGGCATCGACCCGAAACTTTTCCGCGACCCCTCGCTGGTGAAGATCAAGAGTTACGATGGGCTGGAAGTGCCGGCTTTTATCTATCTGCCCCCGGGGTACAAGCAGGGCGACAAGATTCCCTTCATCATGGACATGCACGGTGGACCGGAATCGCAGTTCCGCCCCTACTTCATTCGCAACTTCCAGTACTTCATTCTGAACGGCTATGGAATCCTGGCACCCAACATCCGCGGCAGCTCGGGCTACGGGAAGGAGTACCTCGGACTCGACAACTACAAACTGCGCATGAACTCAGTTAAAGATGCTGGAGCCTGTGCGCGCTGGCTCGTTGAGCAGGGATACACGACCCACGAGATGCTCGGAATCCGGGGCGGGAGCTATGGCGGATACATGGTTCTGGCCTCGATCACCGAGTTTCCAGACTTGTTCGCAGCCGCTGTAGATGAAGTGGGCGTCGCCAACTTCCAAACGTTTCTGGAGAACACGGCCGAGTACCGGCGCGCGCTGCGCGAAGCCGAATACGGACCGCTCACCGACCCCGAGTTTCTGAAGTCGGTGTCACCGATCCACAAGGTGGACAAGATCCGTACGCCACTCCTGGTCATTCACGGCGAGAACGATCCCCGCGTGCCGGTGGGCGAGGCGCGTCAGATTGCGGCGGCGATATCCGCCCGTGGCGGCGTGGTGGACACGCTCATCTTCCCCGACGAAGGTCATGGGCTGGCCAAGCGGCCCAATGTGCTGGTGGGGTACCGGAGGCAGGTGGACTTTTTCAACCAGCATCTGAAGAAGTAGTCCGCGCGCATCGGCCAGATCGAACGGACCGTCTGGTGTGTATAAAAAATACGCGGTCCAACAGACTCACAACAGCCCGCCACTAAGGGCAGACTGGTGAAGGCGCGCTCTTGAACACGTAATTCACCAACAGAATGACATCGGTGGACGATACCGGTCCGTCGCAATTGAGATCGCCCGCCCGCCTCACGGGCATGGGCTGGGGGCCCCCCTTGAATACGAAGTTCACCAGGGCAATGATGTCTGACGAAGCGATGTCGCCGCTCTCGTCCACATCTCCGAGCGTGTACCCGCCGGAATAAAGAGACACGTCCACCATCAGCAATTGCACCCTGTCGGCAATGTACACCCGGCCGTTGACTAACGTCAGGTCCAGGCTCTCACCCATGGTGTTGAGCGTTCCGGCAATGTACATGTATGGAGTGGTCGGGTTGGATACGTTGATTACCTGCACGCCGTCATAGCCGGCTGCCACGATCGCGTAATCGCCGTCGAGCTCAACAGCGTGCGCGTATCCCGGAGTGTTGTACGTGCCAGTGAGCACAGGTGAAGCAGGCACCGACACATCAATCACGTGCAGGCCCTCAAGGCCGCTCGCCACGCAGACCGTGTTCCCGGATACGGCGACTCCCCGGACCGGACCAGGCAGGTCGAGCTCGCCTGCCTGCGCGGGAGCGGCCCGGTCTGCGACATCGACGATCACCAGCCCCTGGCCAGAGTCGGCCACGAAGGCCAGGTCGCCGGCCACGGAGACGTCCATCGCTGTCCCGGGCGTTATGAAGGTACCCACCAGTACGGCAATATTCGCCTGCGCCTCGAGATCGAAAATCCGCAGATCGCCGTTGGCCAGGTACAGGTATCGACCCGCCACTGCCAGGCTCCTGGCATCGCCTATGGGACCTCCCTGACCGAACCACACGGGCGCCACCGGATCGGCAAGGTCCCGCATGTGAAACATGCCGACCGGAGTGTGTGTGCTGTAGAGTCTGTCGCCACCTGCTTCGACCAGTCCCGTTCGTCCGGCCACTTTGAACCCGGCCACCCGGACGGGTAGGATTGGATTCGTCAGATCCACGATCTGCACGCCGGAGTCGGAACTCGCCACGTAAGCGTAGCTGCCACTCACAGCCACGTCCTGTACTACACCCCACCAGGGCATGTTAAAGGAGCCATACGGTTTGAGGGTGTCCGGATCGGCGGCATCCAGCACCAGCAGGCCGCCCTCTCCGTTTGCCACGTAGATCCACGGGCCGGCCAGAGCGATGTCTCCCAGAGAACCCGGCAGGTTGTAGAGGGATCGCAGCGTGGGGGCCGCGGGATGGGTGACGTCCAGAACCACTACCCCCCCCGGATGATCTCCTGCGGCGATGTAAAGCAACTGACTTGAGGATTCGCATTCGAATAGTGGGTAGCCAGTGGACAATGTGGAAACGAGCTGAGGGTCCGCCGGATTGGTCACGTCGTAGACGAACATGGGCAGATTGGCGCGTGTCCGGTAGGCGAAATTCCCCACGACCTTCACGTCACAATAGTAGTCCGTGCACGTCTCTGGTCTTTCACTCACCAGCACGGGCGACGCCGGGTTGGCGCAGCCTCGGGACCCCCACGGAGAACCAGACATGACGGACACGAACGACGACCTCGACGTAGGCCACGACCTGGAGATCACGAAGACAACGCGACGGGCGTCCGGCGCCGGGACTTGGG
>DAIOGN010000183.1:0-5171 GCA_036745245.1 Candidatus Zixiibacteriota bacterium | reverse complement strand
ACCTGGATCAAAAACTCGATCTCGCGTCAAAGCGAGCGCACGACGCCATCCGCATCTCTGCGGACGTGCGCGGGGCCCTGTCCGCTTCCCTGGAGCCGCGCCATCGCGCACGCGTCGCCCGCGCACAGTTTCTGGTGCCGCGCGAATACGGCCGTGCCGAGGAGCTGCTCGTGGCGGCTGCGCGCAAAGTCGAATCGGGCAACGTGGAGGGCGGGCAGGCGGACGCACGCAAATGCGAACCGCTGTTCGACGCTTCTGAGCTTTCGGCCATTCACCGATCCGTGGTGGGTCGCGCCGACAGTCTGCTGGCCAGTGCGGAGCTCAAATCGTGGGGACGTTTTGCACCCGTCACCCTGGGCCTGGCCACCACGGCCCGCGACAGGGCGCACGAGTTGATCGTAGCCAATCGGCGCGACACGGTGGAGGCACCCGCCGAGGCGCGTCGGGCGGAGGTCGAGGCGCTGCACACCATCGCGCTGGGCCGGGCCGTCAGCGAACTCGAGGCGCGCCGGGCGTCCCGCGAAGTGTTGCTGCTCGAATTCGAAACCGAACTCGGCCGCCTCGCCGGAGCGGCGAATCTGCCGCCTCCGCCGTACCACATGGGCCCCGGGGCGGTCGTGGACACGCTGGTTTCCGGACTGTCGGGCGTCACGTCCGATCTCGGCATTGCGGGCTCCGAACTCGAAGCCGTGTCCGAAGTACTGGCGAAAGGACTGGCCGAAACGGGCGAGGCTTCGCCCTCGGCGCATCCCGTGGAACTGGCCACGCAGGCGTCCGAACGCCTCGCGCGGTTGACTGAAGAAAAGGCCGACTGGGCGCGCATGGCCCAGGCCCGGCAGGCACAGCTGGCGGAGGTGTCGCAGCTGGCCGATGAAACCGCCTACGAGCTCACCCGCCGGGAGGAGCGAGAGACGAAATTCAAGGCGGCCGCCAGCCTCCTGTCCGTGTCGGAAGGGGTGGTGCTGTACAACGACTCGGACGACATCGTACTTCGCCTCACCGGCCTGTCCTTCGACCCGGGAGACAGCAGGATTCTGCCAAAGCACGAGAAGATTCTCGCCAAGGTGGAGACGATCCTCAATTCATTCGCAGGCCAGAGCGTGGTGGTGGAAGGACACACCGATGCGCGCGGCAGCAAGTCGGGCAATCTGGAGCTTTCGGAACGGCGGGCCGACGCGGTGCGGACGCGGCTCTTGAAGAATTCGAAGCGGGCCCCGGAACAACTCACAGCCAGAGGCTTCGGCGACGAGCGGCCCGTGGCCTCCAACAGCACCTCCGAAGGACGAGCCAAGAACCGCCGCATCGACGTGGTGATTCTCAAGTAGCGCTTCAGTGTTCCGTGGAGCCGGCCGGTCGGGAGAGGGGTCCGGATTCGGCCTCCACCGGCAGCCGCTCGCGCATCCAGCCCTGGATGCCCCCCTCGAGATCGTACACGCTTTCGAATCCGAGAGACTTGAGAGTGGCTGCGGCAATGGACGATCGTCCGCCCGACTGACAATACAGGATCACCGGTCGATCCCTGGGGACCTCCGAGGCGCGGGCAATCAGGTGCCCGCCATGAATGTTCTTGGCGCCCTGGATGTGCAGGGTGCCGAACTCGCTTTGCTCGCGCACGTCCAGAAGCAACGCCTGGCGCTCCGACAGGAGGGCCGACACATCCGAAGGTGCCACCTGTTGCACGTGCGCCAGCTTCCGACCTGCGGCGCGCCAGTCGGACACGCCCGGCACAAAGCCCACCAGGCGGTCGAGCCCGATGCGCACGAGAGCGCGCACCGCCCGCTCCACGTCCTGTGGAGGGGCCACGAGCACCAGGTCGCGGTCGTAGGCCAGAAGCCAGCCGGCCCAGGTGGAGAGCGACTTGGCCAGCGGAATGTTGAAACTGCCGGGCAGATGCCCGGCCGCGAACAGCTTGCGGTCGCGTACGTCGAGTACGAGCGCGCCATCGGCGGAGGCCACGTCGAACTGCTTCAGCGTGAGTTCCTCAGGTTGAGGCACCACCGGCACGATCCTGCGCTTTTCCCGATTGAGCTTCTTCATCAGGGCGAAATAGCGCGGCGGCTCGGGCTGGCCCGACAGAAGCTCGGAGATGAACTCTTCCCTGGGTTTCTGAAATGCCCAGTTGGCCCGCTTCTCGTAGCCCACCGTGCTCGACGGCACGCTTCCCAGAGCCTTGCCGCAGGCCGAGCCTGCGCCGTGTGCGGGCCACACCTGCACGAAGTCGGGGAGAGAGCGGAACAACTCGAGAGACTCCCATAACTTCTGCGCCGAGCGCTCCTGCGTGCCCGCCAGGCCCACCACTTTCTCCAGAAGATCGGGCCGCCCCACATCGCCTACGAAAACAAAGTCTCCGGAGAACAACATGAGCGGTTCGGAGGACGTGGCCCGGTCGGCGAGCAGAAAACAGATGTGTTCGGGCGTGTGGCCGGGCGTGTGCAGCACCCTGAACTCCAGCTGACCCACGCGGAACGTAGTCTGGTGTTTGAGTCCCGTGTGTTCGAAGGCGTATTGCCAGTCGGGGCCGCCTTCGTCGGACAGCAGCAGCTCAGCGCCCGTGAGCTGTGCGAGTTCCCGGCTGCCGCAGAGAAAGTCGGCGTGAATGTGGGTCTCCGCCACGTGTGTAATCTGCAGACGTTCGCGGCGTGCGAGTTCGAGGTAGGTGTCCACGTCGCGTTTGGGATCCACCACGAGCGCGGCGCCCGTTTTCTGACATCCAATCACGTAGCTCGCGTGCGCGAGGCCCGGCTCATAGATTCGTTCGAAAAACATAGTCCTGTCCAGAGTCTCCAGATTCAGTGTTCAGGTAGGCTTACCGCTCAATCCCGCGGGAGTTCGCCTCCATAGTAAGGCGACTTGCGTTCGCCACGCCGCAGGAAAGTTAACCTGCCACCCTTCATCATTTTATCGCGGCCGGGCAGGGCTCAGTCGCCACCCGTCGGGTGGAATCGTCAAAACGGGCGGAAATGTAGTTGACAATGCGATCATATAATTACTTATAGGGGTCGGGGTAGGAGCCTCCAGGGGCTCCTCGGGGAACTCCAGGGCATTGCAACCTGAGTCGGCGAGCCTGCGGAACGAGGCGGCTCGCCGGAGGACGAGGGAACCGCTCCGCATCGGAAAGCCGGCAATGAGTGCCGGGCCAGGCGGCGGAGTCACAGGGCGCGGCACGGGGCCCAATTTATGGGGCGACAAGTGACCGGCTTTTTATTATGACATGCACATGATCTTCTCCTCTACCTGCCAGCACGCTCTGCGTGCTTTGATCTACCTGTCGGTGCATCAGGCCCGTTGGCCCGTCCTGGTTCGCGAGATCGCCGAGGAAGAGAGCATTCCGAGACCCTTCCTGTCGAAGATCCTGCACGATCTCAACAAGCGCGGGCTCGTGGTGTCCTCGAAGGGCCCGGGCGGGGGCTACAGCCTGGCTCACGATCCCCGGGAGATCCGTCTCGCGGATGTGGTGCATGCCGTCGACGGCGCCGTGGACCTCGACGCTATGTGCGTGCTCGGCCTGGATGTGTGCCGCGACGATGCTCCCTGTGCACTGCACGACTTCTGGAAATCCTTTCGCGTTCAGTACACCGCCTCGATGGACGGGCTCACGCTGAAGGATGCCGCCTCGATGCTGAGCCGCAAGCGCACCAAGCGCTCTTGACTCGATGCACGCGCCGCGGCAGGTTGTGGTCATGAACCTGACGCAGAAAATCCTGAAAGGCCATCTGGTGCAGGGCGACCTCGTGCCCGGATCGCCCATCGCCATCAAGATCGACCAGACGCTCACCCAGGATGCCACAGGCACCATGGCCTACCTTCAATTCGAGGCCATGGAACTCGACCGCGTGCGCACCGAGCGATCAGTGTCGTACGTCGATCACAACATGCTCCAGACGGGCTTCGAGAACGCGGACGACCATCGCTATCTGCAGTCGGTGGCGGCCCGCTACGGCATCCACTTTTCCCGGCCCGGCAACGGAATCTGTCATCAGGTGCACCTCGAACGCTACGGAGCGCCGGGGAAAACCCTGCTCGGGTCCGATTCACACACTCCCACCTCGGGGGGACTGGGCATGCTCGCCATCGGCGCGGGCGGGCTCGACGTGGCGGTGGCCATGGCCGGGCAGCCCTTTAATATGTCCATGCCCAAAGTGGTGGGGATTGAGCTGTTGGGAAAGCTTTCGCCCTGGGTCACGGCCAAGGACGTGATCCTCGAGGTGTTGCGCCGGCTCACGGTGAAGGGCGGTGTGGGCCGTGTGCTCGAGTACCATGGCGAAGGCGTGGGCTCCCTGTCTGTGCCGGAACGCGCCACCATCACCAACATGGGCGCCGAGCTGGGCGCCACCACGTCGATCTTCCCATCGGATGAACGCACGCGCGCCTACCTCAAGCTGCAGAAGCGCGAGTCACAATGGCAACCTGTGTCACCCGATCCCGGCGCCGCGTACGACGAGAAGATCACCATCGTGCTGGGCGACCTGGAACCGCTCATTGCGCGGCCGCATTCTCCCGACTCCGTGGTGCCCGTGCGCGAAGTGGCGGGGCTGAAGGTAGACCAGGTGTGCGTGGGGTCGTGCACGAATTCGTCCCTGCACGACCTGTGGGTCACCGCCGCCATTCTCAAGGGCAAGCACATCCATGAGGGTGTGTCCATGACCATCACGCCGGGCTCCAAGCAGGTGTTCACCGCCACGGCCGAGCACGGGGCGCTGGCGATCATGATCGCGGCGGGCGCGCGCGTTCTGGAGTCGGCCTGCGGTCCGTGCATCGGCATGGGACAAGCCCCGCCGTCGGGCGGGGTCTCGATCCGCAGCTTCAACAGGAATTTCCCGGGCCGATCAGGCACGGCCGACGCCAACGTGTATCTCGCCTCCCCTGAAGTGTGCACGGCCTGTGCGCTCACGGGCGTGATCACCGACCCGCGCGATCTGGGAGCGCCGCCGGTGTTTCAGATTCCGGCCGAGATCACGATCGACGATGAGTTCATCGTGAAGCCTCCGGACAACGGATCGGGCGTTGAGATCCTCCGCGGTCCCAATATCAAACCCCTGCCGCGTCAGAAACCTCTGGCCGATGCGGTGTCGGGCGAAGTGCTGCTCAAGGTGGGCGACAACATCACCACCGATCATATCATGCCCGCCGGCGCACAGGTGCTGCCGTTGCGTTCCAATATTCCCGCGATT
>DAIOGN010000182.1:0-5190 GCA_036745245.1 Candidatus Zixiibacteriota bacterium | reverse complement strand
GGTGAGGTCCTGAGGACTCACGGCGAGATTGCCGTCGGTGTCGAATGACGAAAACGGCACCAGGGCAATCAGACCGCACGAAGAGTGAACCTGCACCATGCAGCCGCCGTCGCAGCCGCCGGCGTTCACAAGGAACACTGCGCGTCCGTCATTCGCCGACGGGGCAGTGGGATGCACCAGGGGCCAGTCGGTCTCGCCGGGGCACGGAATTACCGATGGGCAACCGCTGAAATCCAGCCACACATCGGTGGAGCCGGCTACGGGGAGGCCGGCCGGGTCGCGCAGATGCACGGCAAACGCCTCGTCGCCTCCCGGGCAGGCGGCGATGCGGGGATCGGTGAAGGAGAGCCCGCAGTCCACAACGGCGCACACCGTACACGTATCCGAAGGGGTCACGAGGACGTGCAGTAGAATGTCGATCGGCTCACCCCCCACGTTGGTGTCGTTGGCGGGATCGTTCGACGTCACCACCACGCGCCACTGGCGGAGCATGGCCGCGGGGAGGGCACCGGCTTCAAACGTAATGTACACGATGTGCGGAGGGCTGAAGGGCGGCAGCACGTTGAGGTGATCGAGCGCCCCTTGCACTTTCACGTGTGCAGGTCCCAGATCGTCGGGCGCCACGGTCATGTGGTACATGAGCGGTTCGTCGCCCAGATTGGACACGGTGACGGCTACAGAGTCTCGGTTGCCCTGCTCCACCGTTCGACCGGGGAACAATTTGGGAGACACATCGAGTACGGGTGCAGCAAACGCGGAGTCCACCGCGAAGAGCGCGCCAAGGACGAGCGCACTCAGGTACAGCATGGATCGAGAAGTTGTGAGGACAGGGCGAAGCCGTCGGTCCGATTCGGCTCGCCGTTGAACAAACCACAGGCCACTGAACATCGTAACTCCCTCCCAAGGTGACAGTTTTACAGACCTGCTCTTGTCGCGGAGAGCACCATGTACTCAGTGAGCGGAGTGGTGAGGACCGACTCGGTTACTCGCTCAGATGTGTGATGCGTCGGTGCAGCGCCGGGCCGCTGGCGTAAAGTCGCGGTTGCCGTACTACGATCGGCCGTTTACAGCACCGTTAAATTGAAGGAGGACTAAGAGCCCGGTTTCGGGACCCGGGCTATGCTCTGAATCTACAGACCAGGGCTTAAATCGCCAACACCGAAATTGATGCGGTACTTCCCAGCCTGTACGAGAGTCATTTCAGGAGTAGCATCCTTCGCGATCCCTCCGACTCACCAACTTTGAGCCGGTAGACATACACGCCGCTGGACATCTCGCGACCTTTGTCATCTCTTCCATCCCACGTGGCGGACGCTGAGCCTGCCGGTTCAACGCCGTTGCGGAGTATCCGGACCCGCTGTCCCAGTATGTTGTAAATGGTCAGTGCCACCCGGGACGCCGTGGGCAGGGCATAGCGGATGGTGGTGCCGCTGTTGAACGGATTGGGGTAGTTCTGCAACAGTTGAAACGTACGTGGCACGTGCTGCGGATCGCCGTGGATACCGGCACCGAAGTGCTTCCTCCATGCGGTGATGAAGGCAGCCACCTTGCCGCCAGCCGCCCTGAAGTCGCCGCCGACCACCAACTCATTATCGTATCCTAACATTGCCAGCACGTCATTGTTCGTGCCCGACCCAAGAGGCGACCAGGATGTGCCGTCCCAAGCGGCAATATTGTTCGCAGGCAGCCCGCCCGCGGACGTGAAGCTGCCTCCTGCCAGAAGCCTGTCCTCATAGCTTGTGAGCGACATCACCGCTCCGTACGTCCCCGAGCCGAACGGGGACCACGTGGCGCCATCCCAGGCCGCTACGTTATTGGCTGCGATCCCGCCTGCGGAATTGAAGTACCCGCCGGCCACGAGTTTACCGTTGTGAGTTGTCAGATCCTCGACTGCTGGGCCATTCATGCCTGCGCCAAGCGGCGACCAGGAACTGCCGTCCCAGGCCGCAATTCGCCTCGCGGCTACGCCTCCGGCGGAGTCGAAGATGCCCCCTGCAATCAACGTTTGGTTGTAGACCGTTAGCGTGCGTACCCAATGATTCGTTCCTGAGCCGAGGGGTGCCCAGGTGCTTCCGTCCCAGGCGGCAATGTTATTGGCAGGCAGGCCACCGGCTGTGGTGAATGTGCCACCGGCGATCAGCTTGTTGTCGTACACCGCTACGGCTTGGATCCATCCATCCGTGCCGGTTCCAAGCGCCGACCACGATACACCGTCCCAGGCGGCGATGTTGTTCGCCCCGATCCCCTCGATCGCGTAGTAGCCTCCTCCCACAACAAGTTGACTGTTGTAAGTCGTTATGTCGGTCACTCCACCCTGGAGAGAGGTGGTCAACGGAGACCAGGAGGTGCCATCCCAGGCGGCGAGGCGCGCGGCGGCAACACCGCCGATGGTTGAAAAGTTACCTCCCGCGATCAGTCGATCGTCGTATGTGACCAGTGACACGACCGATCCATCCGTGCCCGATCCAAGCGCCGACCAGAGTGTGTCAGTCCACACGGCGATGCGGCTGGCAGCTAACGTTCCGATTGACCTAAACCAGCCAGCTGCACAGAGCTGTCCGTGGTACACGGAAAGAGCCTCGACCGGTGCTTGCATACGCGGACCGACCTTCGCCCAGGAGGCGCCATCCCACGAGGCGATGTCGCGGGCAGTCACCGTCCCCGCCGACTCGAATACACCGCCTACAATCAGCTTGCTGTCGTAAGGTGTCAACGCGTGCACTGCGCCGCTGGTGCCTGTTCCCAAAGGTGACCAGGAGCTGCCATCCCAGGCCGCGACGTTCCTCGCGGCAGAGCTGAAGTCCCCGCCTGCAATCAGCGTGCTGTTGAATTCGGCAAGGGTGTAGACGGGACCACCCACGCCTGCTCCGAGCGGTGACCAGAGGCTCCCATCCCAGGCGGCGATTTGTTCCGCGCTCACTCCACCGGCGGTAGTGAAGCCGCCGCCGGCGATGAGTCTTCCGTCATGAGCAGTCAGGGCGTAGACGTGGCCATTCATGCCCGATCCGAGCGGCGACCAGGCGCTACCGTCCCACGAGGCAATGCCCATGGCCGTCGCACCACCTGCGGTGTTGAACAGGCCACCGGCGATGAGCTTGTTGTTGTACACGGTGAGGGCATAGACTGTACCGTTCAGTCCCGTGCCGAGCGGCGACCATGAAGTCCCGTCCCAGGCAGCTATGCAGTCTGCGGGCACTCCCCCGGCCGTGGAGAAAAAACCTCCCGCGATCAGCCTATTGTCGTACACGGTGAGGGCGTAGACATCGCCATCAAGCCCCGCACCGAGCGACCACCATGAGCTGCCGTCCCAGGCGGCCACGTGAGCAGCGCCGATGGCGCCAGCCGTGGTGAAGCGGCCGCCAACGACTAGTCGGTCGTCATAGATTTCAAGCGCCCATACCACCGAATCCAACCCCGGGACCGCGGGCGACATGCTGCTGTCCCAGTAGATGTCGTCTGCGTCGAATTGTGTAGCGGCGTCCGCGATGTAGCTCTTGGGCCGTCCGCTGAATTCCGGGGCTATAGCCCCCAGCTTCCGCGCCTCATGCGGTGCGGATAACGACTGGGCATGAAAGCAGGGAACTGCGATGGCGGCGAGAAGCACAATCGCACGGCTGGTCGTGGTTTGCCACGCAAGCACGATTCGGATCCAACCCATAAGCCCTTCGATGACACCCGGTAGACTCAACGGACACGAAAACGGGAAGCAAGTGCAAGGTGGAAGGCGGTTGGCGTGTCCTACACTAAGCTAAGCGAAAACTGCTCTACTTCAAACAGATTCAACGGAGCCCGTTGCTTGATCCTGGTCCCTCACGCCTGCCCGTCAGAACGGGATGACGAGCACGAGCCCTTTTGGTGGTTCCACGCCGGGGATGGTGTCGTCGTCGTACGGGCGCAAGTGGGCGTCCACGTAGGCGTCGAACATCGACACGAAGATCGTAATGCCCAGACCCCAGAGATAGTCGGACCGCAATCCCTGGTAGGCCTTGTAATCGTAGTAATTATCTAGGTTGTCCGGGTCGGCGCGGTAGCTGGCCAGTGCATCGTTCATGTGTCTCGTGTTGATGATCGCGTTGGTCAGGAACCACGTCTCCAGGCCGATGGCGAGGGCGGCCTTGAAGTAGGCCTTATTAGTGATCTGTCCCCAGCCGGGGACGAGCATCGACTTGAACAGGGTCACGGTGGGGTCGGGCCACTGGCTCTCGTCCACGGGAGCACCCACCGCGTGCACCGGTGGCTGAGGTGCGGAAATCACCAACCCGGTCGAGTCCTGGTACACCGGCACCAGCGAATCGGCAGGCTGTGCGCGAAGTGCCGAGGCCGTTCCCAAAAGGGCTAAGGCAAGTAACGCAACCAGGCCCCCGAGGCGCTTCATCCGCCCTCGGGCACCACCAACCGCAGCATCTGTGGCCGCGCTTCCATCACCATCGGGCTCGCAGCTTCCTGCGTCTGGCTGCCATCGGCCGAATAGCGCCACGGCACCTCCGCGTGCACCGTGATGCGATGTCCGCGATAGCGCATGACCCCAGGCTCGGCGCCGTGTTCGCCGCGCTTGAGCGCCTGCATGAATTTCCACTTCTGCCACATCGAGCGGGGCCGCACCAGGAGCAGATCCAGCCGTTGGTCTTCCCAGTTTGAACCTGGCAGCCAGCGGATGCTGCCATCGGGTAGATCGGCGTTAGCAACGGCCAGGCACCAGAAGTCGCCTTCCACCGCGGTTCGATCGACCTGGATCTTAAGCTTCAGCGCGGAGTTGTTGAAGATCGCCTGCCAGGTGGAGGTGTTCGTTGTGCCATTGCGAGCGGGGAACCCGGCCAACAGCTGGTGCACGAACGGATTCACAGTGCCCATGGCCATATCCACTTTCGCGAATTTGTGTGACAGCAACGCCTCCACGTGCGGCTCCCAGCCCGATGTGGGCAGCGGCTTGTAACCGAAGATCGGTTTCGATCCGGGGAGGAGTACCGGCGCCAGCGGCATGAGTGAACCCACCATGGCCTGCGCCGCCCAGCGCACGAACTGATGATCGCCCACCGCCACGATTCGGTGCGCTCCGTGCGCCCGGGCTTCCTTCAGGCGTTCCGTGAGCCCGGCGTTGCCTTCCACATCCTGGCGAGTGACGGTGCGGATGTGTTTTAGCAGGTATTCCTGGATGCGGTCGGCCCAGATTTTGGCGCTCGGCGTGGCCGG
>DAIOGN010000181.1:0-5205 GCA_036745245.1 Candidatus Zixiibacteriota bacterium | reverse complement strand
CCTGGCCGGGCGAGATGTCCCGCTCTGCATCCATGAGCCCTGAGATGTGCGAGAGCGACTGGAGCCCGGGTTTGCGAGTGAGTCCGATCTGCTTCATGCCGAAATGCGCGAAGATCCGGTTCTCGCCCACCAGAGGCACAATGTCGGCGGCCGTGCCGAGCGCCACCAGGTCGAGATGTTCTTCCAGAGTCGCCCGAGGCTGATCGGTGCGCTCGTAGAGTGCCTGGGCCAGCTTGTAGGCCACGCCCACGCCGGATAGTTCGGCGGCCGGGTACGTGTCGCCGGGCTGTTTGGGGTTGAGGATGGCCACGGCCTTCGGCAACACCTCGGCCGCTTCATGGTGATCGGTGACAATGAAATCGATGCCGCGGCTCGTAGCGAACGCCACCTCATCGACGGCCGTGATGCCACAGTCCACCGAAATGATGAGCTTCACGCCCTGCGCCTCCGCCTCGAGGATCCCTTCGCGGTTGACGCCGTACCCCGCTTCGAGGCGCTTGGGGATGTAGAAGACGATGTCGCCGCCGAGCTGACCGATCACCAGGTACAACAGCGCCACGGCGGTGATCCCGTCGACGTCGTAGTCGCCGTACACCATGATGCGCTCTTTTCGCCGGAGGGCCTCCATGACCCGGCGCGTGGCCTCGTCCATGTTGAGCATGAGGAAGGGATCGCTTAAGTCGGAGAGCGAGGGGGAGAGAAAGCGCTGGATGGCTCCAATTTCGGAGAGGCCGCGATTCACCAGAAGGCGCAGGGCCAGGGGCGGCAGGGCCAGCTGGCTCCCAAGCGATTTCTGCAGCCCCGGATCGATCTCCGGGGCAATCTGCCACTCCCAAACGCGCCGCATGGTGTCATCCTCCCGCGGCGAAACAGTGCAGGTGCAAAAAGCTCACGGGCCGCGCTCTAAGCCGGATTCTGTCCGGACATACCTTCGGCACGTCGTGGACGGTCATCTATCTGGGCGCCCTGTTGCCAGTGCGCTCGTGCGGCCTACCCGGGTCATCGAGGCGGGCATCCTCAGGACCCTGCGCGGCCTTGCTCCCGGTGGGGTTTGCCAGCCGGCGGCGTTACCGCCACCGCTGGTAGTCTCTTACACTACCGTTTCACCCTTGGCGTCCGACCGAAGTCGGAAGCCGGTTTGTTTTCTGTGGCACTTTCCGTCGACTTACGTCGCCCGCGATTTCCGCGGCACCGCGCCCTGTGGAGTCCGGACTTTCCTCGCAGCGCGCACCGGAGTGTGCGCTGCGCGACCGTCCGCGCAACCCGTGAGCCCATCCTTCACGGGCACCTTCTGTTCGCCAAAACTTGTGTGTTCACGCACGCTAACGCGCGAGGCGGTAATTGGGAGCCTCCTTGGTGATCGTGACGTCGTGCGGATGTCCCTCCGCAACGCCCGATCCGGTCACCTGAATGAATCTCGCCACCGACTGCAGGTGGGGAATGGACCGCGCCCCGCACAAGCCCATGCCGGCCTTCACGCCACCCACGAGCTGGACCACCGAGTCGGAGAGCGGGCCCCTGTACGGAACGCGTCCCTCGATTCCCTCCGGCACGAGCTTGTCGCCCTGCCCTTCCTGAAAGTAACGATCGCGGCTGCCCTGCTTCATGGCGCCCGTGGATCCCATGCCGCGGTAGGATTTGAACGTGCGACCTTCGAAAAGAATCGTCTCTCCCGGCGACTCCTCGGTGCCTGCGAAGAGCGATCCAATCATAACACAGGCCGCGCCGGCGGCCAGGCACTTCGTGACATCTCCGGAGTAGCGGATGCCGCCGTCGGCCAATAGCGGCGTGGACGTGCGGCCGGCCACTTCGGCGCAATCGAACAAGGCCGTCATCTGCGGTACGCCCGCCCCCGTCACCACGCGCGTGGTGCAGATAGAGCCCGGCCCGATGCCCACTTTCACGCAGTCGGCGCCGGCTTCCACGAGCCTCGTCACGCCGTCCCCGGTGGCCACATTGCCCGCCACCAGTGGGAGATCGGGAAACCTCTGCTTCAGCATGCGCGCCATGCGGATCACGCCCTGCCAGATGCGGTCGTTGCTGACCTCGTTGCCGAGCACGCCCTGACTGTTGCCGTGCGAGGAGTCGAGCACCAGCACGTCGACGCCCGCATCCGCGAGCCGTTCGGCACGAGCCAGGCTGTCCTTCCCCACACCCACGGCGGCCGCCACGCGCAGTCGCCCGCGCTCGTCCTTGCAGGCATGCGGATACTTGAGCCGCTTCATGATGTCCTTCACCGTGATCATGCCCTTGAGACGCTTCTTCTGATCCACCACGAGGAGCTTTTCGATCCGGTGCTTGTGCAGGAGCTTGCGGGCGGTGTCGAGATCGGTGCCCTCGGGCACCGTGACCAGGTTCTTCTTGGTCATCACGTCGCCGATGCGGCGATCAAAGTCCTGCTCGAAGCGCAGGTCGCGGTTCGTGAGAATGCCCGCGAGCTGCCCCCCGCGACTCACGATGGGGATGCCTGAAATCGAGTAGCGGGCCATGAGGGCCAGGGCATCCTCGATGCGGTGGTCGGGGGAAAGCGTGATCGGGTCGGCGATCATCCCTGACTCGGATCGCTTGACCGCGTCCACTTCCGATGCCTGTCGCTGCGGCGTCATGTTCTTGTGGATCACGCCGAGGCCCCCCTCGCGTGCCAGCGCGATCGCGAGTCCGGCCTCCGTCACCGTGTCCATGGCGGCCGACACGATCGGAATGGACAGGCGGATGCCCGGAGCAATCGTGGCGGAGGTGTCGACGTCCTTCGGGAGCACCTCCGAATAGGCGGGGACCAGGAGAACGTCGTCGAACGTGAGACCGAGCGGCAGTTCGGTCATGAGAAGGCCACTCCCGCGGTGACCGGGCCGGGCAACACCTCCCCGGCGTCAGCCCGCATCGCCGTTGAGGAGCGCGAGGAAGCGCCCGCAATTGTCGCAGTTGATGACGGTCAGGCCCTTGCGAAGTTCCTGAATGCGCTGGGGAGGCTGCGACTTGTAGCACGCGCCGCAGGCGTTCTTCTTGAGGGCCACCACGACGGGCGACCCGCGTCCGCGCCGCACGCGTTCGTACACAGACAGGGTGTTCTTGGTGACGCGCACCGTGATGTTGGCGCGCTCATCGAGCTTCGATCTGACCTTGCTTTCCACGGCGCCCATCTCGCGCTCGAGATTGGCCAGCTGATCGGTGTTGGACTGTTCCAAAAGCTCGAGTCGCTTGCGAGCTTCTTCCAGCCGGGTCGTGAGCTCATCGGTTTCGTTGAGCGTGAGGATGATTTCGTCCTCGATGAAGCCGATGCGTTCCTTGGTGGCTTCGATCTCGCTGGTGAGCGCATCGTACTCCCGGTTGGTCTTGATGGTGTTCATCTGCGACTGATACTTCGCCAGGTTCTCCTGCGCCTCCTTGAGGTCGCCTTCCAGCTGCCTGTGCTTCAGCTGGGACTCGGAGAGCAGTCGCTGCGTGTCGACCACCGCGTGCCGTGCGTCTTCCACCTCTCTGCGCACGTTGGCGATGATCTCCGGCAGGTATTCCTTGGAGCGCTCCAGCTCCATGAGCTGCTCGTCCACCTCCTGTAGTTTCAACAGGTGCTCGATATCGGGGTGCATGCTCACTCGTCAGATTCTCCAAATAAAAACCGCACGCACAGAGGTCCGCGCGCGCGGTGGAAAGGGTCGATTTCAGCGGTCGCCGTCGGGCCTGACCTGAACCGGACGACCCATGCAGAATAGAGTGCTACGGACATCTCCTCTTTTATCTAACCATGGTGGGCAATACTGGACTCGAACCAGTGACCTCACGGATGTGAACCGTGCGCTCTAACCAGCTGAGCTAATCGCCCACTAAATGTGCCCTGTCCTGACCCGGCCCGACCCGCACGGTGGCGCCCTTCCTTCCACAAGAATGGGCCCACCAGGACTCGAACCTGGGACCCGCTGATTATGAGTCAGCTGCTCTAACCGACTGAGCTATGGGCCCGGCCAAGTATCAGCGTCCTAACATCATACCCACGCGCCGGAGGGTGTCAAGGGGAATCGGGAAATGCGGCCACAGCTCAGATTGAAGCGGCGTCCGGACGCTGAAGGCTGGCCTGAAGTCGCAGCCATTCCCTGCGCACCGCCACGTGGCGCTCCGAGAGGCGCGCCGCCGCTTGCGGGTCACCGCGTCTCTCCGCGTCCGCGATTTCAGCGACCAGCTTTGAGGCCTCCCGACCGAGCCTCTGCCTCTGGATCATTCTCAGATACGAGGCAAAGGCGGTCTCGAGCGTCCCGGGGTCGAGCGGCAGAGCCGCCAGCCGCGACACTTCGGCCTTCACCGGATCGCCCAGTTCCCTGAGACTCAGGTTGGACACGGACAGATCGATGTAATCTGTGGAGAAGAGGGCGCTTACGAGCTTCTTTTGAAGCGGTAGATCGAAGTCGGCGGCCTCGATTTCGCCCTGGGCCGAGCGTCTCAGATCGGGCCGAGCCAGCAGCAGACACAGAAGCTCCTCGCGCCAGTCGCGCGCATCGACCTGGGCGGGTCGTGTCGTCCGGGTGTCTCCGGACGTATTCAAAAGCGCGCGCAGGGTTCCTTCCGGAATGCCCGACTGCGACCATGCCGCCTGCACCAGCAGATCGCGGCGAACCGGATCGTCCACACGCGCCACGACCGATGCCACTTCCCGCAGGAGCCTTTCGGCAGCTGCGGGAGACAAGCGACGAAACGCGTCCCCCGCACGCGACTCCAGATACTCCACATACCCCATGGACTCGGCCATGCGCGTCTCGAGAGCGCCCCCCCCGTGTTCGAGAAGAAACGAATCAGGATCCCCGCCGCCGGGAAGCGTGGCGATTCGCACATCCAGTCCTGCGTCGAACAGAATGGGCACGCTGCGCAGGGCGGCGGCGGCTCCCGCCTCATCACTGTCAAAGAGCAGGAGCACCGTCTCGACGTAACGCTTGAGCAGTCGCGCCTGTTCCGGAGTGAGGGCCGTGCCGGACACCGCTACGGTGTGGCGGAAACCGAACTCATGCAGACGCAGCAGGTCGAAATACCCTTCGCAGATGAGGGCCGATCCCCGGCTCTGCATCGCGTCCTTCGCCTCGGGCAGTCCGAACAGCACACGTCCCTTCTGATAGAGTGCCGTCTCGGGCGAGTTCAGATACTTGGCCTGTGACTGCCCCGACAGGTCGCGGCCACCGAATCCAATGGGCTTGCCGGAGGGCGTGCGAATGGGAAACATCA
>DAIOGN010000180.1:4562-5214 GCA_036745245.1 Candidatus Zixiibacteriota bacterium | reverse complement strand
CATCTCGCCCTGAGGTGCCACTCCCTTGAGGGATTGGGTTTTACATCAACTCTTTGATGAAACCCTGGGCAGTGTCGGGGGAGACGCGAAGGTCGCGGTGGGCAAGCGGACCGCCCTGGGCCAGGACCGGCTCGGCGCCGTGGAGGCTGGGGAGATCGGTGCTCTCGAAGAACTTGCCGATGGGGATCTCGTCGCCCCAGAGCTGGGACTTCTCGATCGCCTGAGACCAGTTGGCGGGGTCGTAATGGGGGTCGTCCTCGAGTTTCTTCACGCGGGGCTTGAACCAGGCGTAGGTGTTGGTGAGAGCGGTGGGTTCGTCGGTCGTGACGAGCAACGTCCGGTCGCAGGCGCGACAGAAGCGGAGCGATGCTTCGGACAGCCCGCGCGGAGTGTCCACGAGCACGTAGTCGTACTCCGCGTGAAGCCGGCCGAGGGTTTCCGCCAGTCCCTCCGCGGCGTCCGTTCCGGACAGCAGGCAGACGCTCTGACCGTTCTCCGCGGCGAGCAGGTGCGGGACGGCCGCGGAAGCCGCGGGGCCGACGTTGCCGAGGGCTTGCGCGACGCAGGTCTGGACGCCAAGGTCTCCCTTGAGTCCGCCGATGAGGGCGCTCACGCCGTCCGAGCCCAGCTTGCCGAGGTCGCGGGCCGCCTT
>DAIOGN010000180.1:0-4552 GCA_036745245.1 Candidatus Zixiibacteriota bacterium | reverse complement strand
GGCGCGATCTGCGCACTGCCCGAGCGTGCGGCGGATGGCTTCCGAGAGCGATTCGGCCCGTGCCAGCACGCGCTCCAGCCGTCCTCCGGGATCCACGTTGGCCAGCACATGAAGATTGGCCAGTCCCAGGTCGGCGTCCAACAGGAGCACCCGGTGCCCAAGGGCGCTCAAGGCCTGGCCCATGTTGAGCGCGAGCACGCTTTTGCCCACGCCGCCTTTGCCCGAGACGAAGGCCCAGAATTCCGCCCGCTTATTCGGCACGCTGTGTGTCCTTTCCGGAGTCGACCGTCCAGAGGCTATGCATCTGCTGGAGAAGCGCCTCGATGCGCAGAAGCCGCGTGCCGGTATCGAAACGGCCCGTGGTGACCACGCACGCCACCGGCCAGCCCGACACCCAGGCGGCCGATAACACGCCGCCGAAGCGCACGGTCTGATCGAGGGCCGTGAACACGAGGTGAGTGGGGCCCGTGCAAGCGTAGCGCGACAACACGTCCTTCAGATCGGTGGCACGCCAGGGGGCCGGCAGCACGAGGGCCACCACATCCGGCTTGAGGGCGGAGAGCGTGGCGCGCACGGCCAGGCTGCCAGGGTCGGGCAGGAAAATCCGGGCGTCGGTGTCGATGAGCACCAGGCCGTCTGCGTCCGGCAGTCCCTTCTGCACTTCGCGTGAGCGCTCCGACAACACGGGCACGCGCAATGTGTCACCGACCTGGCTCAGATACTCCTCCGCGCCGGGGCGGTACGAATCGAGATTGATGAGAACCGCGTCCGTGCGTGAAGCGGCCGACGCCTGCGCGGCCAGTTTCACCAGGGTGGTGGTCTTCCCCGCGCCGGGAGGTCCCACGAGCGCGATGCGGCGCGATCTGTCGGGCAACGGCAGGAGTCCGTCTGCCGTGCGAATACGCTGGGTGAGCAGTTGCCCCACGTGCGTAAGGGGTTCGGGCGACGCGGAGGCCTCTTTCGCAAGTCGCTCCGCAACGTCCGGCAGGAAGTCTGCGCGGATCAGCCACTCACGCAGAGGATCTCCGGCCTGAAGGCGACGCACGGTGCGGCGCGCTCCATCGAGCTGGCCCTCGAGATACTGGAAGGCCTGACCCTCGATCGAGCCGCCTCTCGGCGTGGCCACGGAGCCGACCGGATCCAGGGCCGCCGTGATCTCCACGGTGCGGCGCGCACCCTTCCCCGTCATGCGGGTGTGCATGAGCACGGCGTCCGGGCCCAGTTCTTCGCGCACGCGATCGAGGGCGTCGCCCATCGAGGCGGCTACGACGGTCTTAATCCGCATGAGTCAATCCGATCTGATGAAGGGCGAACACTTCAAGCTCCGGCAGAAGCTCATTGATCGACACCACCGCGAGCTGCGGGCAGGCGGGCGCAAGCAGCCGTCGTAACGCGAGCCGGATGTTCGGGGCGGCCAGAAGCACGGGCGTTTCGCCCTGCGAGAGGAGACGGTCCACGAGGGGACGCACTTTCTGCCGCAACTCGTCTGCCCACTCGGGCGCCACCGCGAGCAGGAGCCCCGACTTGTTGTGTTGCAGCGCCTCGGAGAGCTTTTCTTCCGTGGCGCGCTCAAGAGTGATCACTTTGACGCTGCCGTCTTTCGAAGCGTACAGAGAGGAGATCTTGCGGCGGAGCGCCATCCGCACATACTCGGTGAGGATGTCGGGCTCCTTCGTGACGTCGGAGTAGTCCGCCAGCGTTTCCAGGATGGTGAGCAGATCCTTGATCGGCAGGCGTTCCGCGAGCAGGTTCTGGAGCACCTTCTGTACCTGGCCCAGGCCGAGCGGATCCGGCACCACGGAGCTCACCACCGCGGGGTACTCCACTTTGAACGTGTCGAGCAGATGCGAGACGTCCTGGCGGGTGAGCAGTTCGGCGTAGTGTGTGCGGATGGTCTCCGACAGATGTGTGGCCAATACCGCGGGTGGCTCCACCACGGCCAGGCCCAACGCCTCGGCGCGCTCACGCTCCGACGGCAGAATCCACCAGGCCGACAGGCCGAAGGCCGGATCCACCGTGGGAAACCCGGAGGGTTCGTCCCCCTCCGCTACGGAGCCCAGCGCCAGCAGCCGATTCATGATGATCTCGCCTGCGGCGACTTCATTGCCCTTGAGGCGCAGGAGGTAGCGGCCCGGCTTGAGCTGCACGTTGTCGCGAATACGAATCGGAGGGAGCACCACGCCCACGTCGCTGGCGAGCTGCTTGCGAATAGTGGTGATGCGTTCGAGGAGGTCCCCTCCCTGTGCCACATCCACCAGCGGGATGAGGGCGTACCCGATCTCGATCTCGAGCGAGTCCTGCTTCAGAAGATCTTCCGTGCGCTCGAGGCGGGGCTCCGTCACGGGCAACGGGGCGACGTGCGCAAGAGCGGCCGCCGCATTGCGCCTGGACACCATGCCCACGGCGCCCGCGGCCACGCTGGCCGCGAGAAAGGGCAGGGCCGGCAGGCCGGGCACCAGGGCGAGGAAGGCGAGCATGGCTCCCGCGATGAATACGGGCCGCGGCTTCATGGTGAGCTGACGGGCGATGTCTTCGCCCATGTCGGCGCCGGAGGCCGCGCGTGTCACCAGGATGCCGGCCGCGATCGACACGATGAGCGCAGGAATCTGCGTGACGAGGCCGTCGCCGATCGACAGGAGCGTGTAGGAGCGCGCCGCGTCGCCGAACGACAAGCCGCGCTGGGCGACCCCGATGACGAGTCCGCCCACGATGTTAACCAGTGTGATGAGAATGCCTGCCACCGCGTCTCCGCGCACAAACTTCGAGGCGCCGTCCATGGCCCCGTAGAAGTCGGCCTCGCGGGCGATCGTCTCGCGCCGCGTCCTGGCCACGTCCTCCGCGATCAATCCGGCGTTGAGATCGGCGTCGATGGCCATCTGCTTGCCCGGCATGGCATCCAGCGTAAACCGCGCCGCGACTTCGGAGATGCGTCCCGCACCCTTGGTGATCACCACGAACTGGATGACCACGAGAATGAGAAAGATGATGAGCCCGACGACGTAGTTGCCCTTCACCACGAAGTGGCCGAAGGCGTTGATCACTTCTCCGGCGTAGCCATCGGACAGAATGAGACGAGTGGAGGCGACGTTCAGCGACAGGCGCAGAAGCGTGACCACGAGGAGGAGTCCCGGGAACACCGACAGTTCGAGAGGTTTGCGCAGATACAGAGTGACCAGCAGGATGAGCACCGAGATGGTGATGTTGAACGCCAGCATGAAGTCGAGCATGAAGGCCGGCAACGGGATGACCAGGACGGCGATAATGCCGATCACGGCCACCGCCAGCACGATGTCGGAGTGCCGCGCCCACCGCGTGAGGAACTGCATCATGCGCGTTCTTCCTTCATGCGATAGGCCATGGCCAGCACGGCCGCGGCGGCCTCAAACAGCGACTCGGGGATTTCCACGCCGAGCTTCACCATCCGGTACAGCGACTGTGCCAGGGGCTTGTTCTCGATCACCGGGATGCCCAGCTCGACGGCGAGTTCGCGGATGCGCGCGGCCAGAACGTCTGCGCCCTTGGCCACCACCACCGGTGCGGCGTCGGCGTCGCGCCGGTACCGGAGCGCCACCGCCAGGTGCGTGGGGTTCGTCACCACCACGTGGGCTTTTGCCACGTCGTCCATCATGCGTCGGCGGGACATCTCCCGCTGGATGTGCCGCACGCGTGCGCGGATCTGCGGGTCCCCTTCGAGCTGCTTGGTCTCTTCCTTGATTTCCTGACGCGTCATGCGCAGGGTCTTCTCGAAGTCCCACTTCTGGTAGGCGAAGTCGAGGGCCGCGATCACCAGGAGCGCTGCGGTGATCTTGAAGCCCACCCGCAAGGACATCGCTCCGAGGGCCGAAGCGGTCTGCGCGGGAGACAGATCGATCAGATGCGGCATCTGGTCCTGCTCGGCGTCAATGGCGTAATAGGCGACGACGGCAATCAGGGTCAGCTTGAGGACGTCGCGCGCCATCTGGAACAGCGACCGGCGACCGAACAGGCGCGTGACTCCCTTCACCACGTTGAAGCGTTCCCACTTCACCGACAGGGATTCGAGAGAGGGCTTCCATCCCACCTGCAGAACGGCCGCCGCTGTGCCCACCACCATGGCCACCAGTGCCGGAGCCACGGCGGCACGCGCGAAGGTCGACATCCAGCCGGCGGTCAGGCCCGGGAGCGTGGCGATGGAGATTTCGATGTCTGCGGCGTGGTGGAAGTGGTGTACGGCCAGCTGGCCCAGGGTGGAAAACACAAAGGGCTTTTTCTGCCCGCCACGCAGCGTCGCGGTGATGTTGTGCGCCAGCACCTTGCCCTGGCGCAAGGCGTGCTGTGCCGTCGGTGGATCGTAGGAGCCCGTCTTCCGATCAGGCACTAGAGCACAGTCGCCGAGCGCCCACACCCCGGGCCACTCCGGTACTTCCATATACTCGTTCACCGTGACGCGTCCGCGCTCCTTGGCACACGGCAGCGCCGCCAGCAGGGGATGGGGCGAGGTGCCAGCGGTCCAGAGCACCGTACTGGTCGGAATCGTGCTGCCATCACTGAGGGTCACTTCGTGTTCTGTCAC
>DAIOGN010000179.1:0-5234 GCA_036745245.1 Candidatus Zixiibacteriota bacterium | reverse complement strand
TCCGCCTCGAGGATACGGTGAATGCCACCGTGCGCACGGCGTGGCTGCGCATCCCGGAGGTGGCGCGCAGGCGACTTCTGGCCGGCCACTCCGCCCACGTGAAATCCACCTCCGACCGCTCAGTGTACTGGCAGGTGTACCGCATCTGTCCTGACAGTCTCTCGCACATCGTGGTCTCCGCCTCCCGCGGCTTCGACGCCATCGGTCAGCTCGACGAACTCCAGGCGTGGCACACCGCCGGCCAGATCGTCGCCCTGGGATTTCTGCTTCTGGCTGTGATTCTCGTGGCCCGTGAACTGTCCCGGCCGTTCGAGCGATTGCGGAATGTGGCACGCACCGCGCGCGAGAATCTCCCGGAGGGCGAGGCCGCCTCCCAGGGAGAGTGGGACGAAATCGTCGAGACCTTTCAGGCCACCATCCGCCGACTTCGGGAGAGCGAAGCGCATCTGTTGGAGCGCTTCGAGTCGAGCGAACTGGAGCGGCTCTCCCTTCAGGATTTCAGCGCCCGCATGATCGACGCTTTGCCGCAGGCTCTCGTGGCGTTCGACGCCACGGGCCGAGTGGTTCGTTTCAATCCCGCGGCCTGCACGCTGCCGGGTCTGCGGGCCCCGAAGCGGGGGGATGACGCCGCCGCCTGGCTTGCGGAGGCGCCATGGAAGCAGGTGTTGGGGCCCTCCGATCTCTCGACAGGCGAGATTGAACTACACGAAAACGAACAGCGCTTCCATTTCGGCCACGAGCGAATTCCGCTGCACGACGGCGGGACGCTGCTCCTGTTGCACGACCGCACGCCGGTGCGGCGCCTGGAGGCGCTTCTGGCACAGCGCGCACGCCTGGCGGCCCTGGGCGAGACCGCCGCGGGCCTGGCGCACGAGCTTCGCAACGCCATGGGCGCCATCGTGGGGTACGCGAAGCTGTCTGAAAAGTCGGGTGAGGGCGGCCTGGAGATTGCCTCCAGGATTCTCAAGGAAGCCGGCGCCATGGAAGAGATGCTCAACCGCTTCCTCGAAGTGGCCCGACCCACCGAGCCGCGTCGGTCTTTGCTTCCGGTCGAGGATCTGGTGACCGAGGCCCTGTCGGCTTTTTCGGAGCGCTTCCAGGAGGCGGGCGTTCGCCTGCAGTGGGAGCCCCGCACGAGCACCGCCGTGTCCATCGACCCCTTCTGGTTGCGGCAGGCTATCGTCAATCTGCTCGAGAATGCGCTGTCGTTCGTGCCGCGGGGAGGACGGGTGTCTGTGGAATCGCGGCGGCTGGAAGGGGTCTGGCGCCTGACGGTTCAGGACGACGGCCCGGGGATTCCGCCCGAGCACCGCGAGCGGGTGCTCCTGCCCTTCGTATCGATGCGGCCCGGCGGCACGGGCCTGGGGCTGGCCCTGGTGGGGAAGATCGTCACCGCCCACGACGGGCGCGTGGAAGTGCTGGAGTCAGCGTGGGGCGGAGCGCGATTCGACCTGCTCTTCCCGTGCGGTCACCAGGCGAAGGCGGGGGAGACGTTCATCCCCGCGCAGGCTGTCGTGCCGCGGCCAGCCTAGCCCCGGACCTACGTGCGCGGACGAGGTCTGGACCCGTTGTCCAGGCCCTGCGGAGGCAGCGGAGGCCCGCCGGCCTCTTCGGACGAGCCGCCTCCGTTCTTGAAGACGTTGTAGCAGGTTCGGCAGCGCTTGGGCGGGTCAACGAAGCCCCGCTCGGCGAAATACTTCTGCGCGCTGGCCGTGAACACGAACTCCTCCTGGCAATCGACGCACAACAGGATGGAATTTGTGAATCCAGACACCGGATCTGCCGCCATTCCATTGTCTCCTTCGAGGCGCCGGCCGCGTCCGACCGCCCCAGTGCACCGCGCCGCTTCCATTGCGGCACAGCTCCGTGACCGTTGGCCGCGTGCTGTGTGACCCGAATGGGTGCACGCCGCACGTGGCATGCGGGATTGCGATGAACCGCTACGGAAAAGAGTTGCGACCCGGGCAAGGACGAAGGTCGCTCCCCCCTCTTTTCGTCGCCGCACCATCATAATGTGATGAGCGCCCGATGGGTATACCCGCCGGGCGCTTCTGGTCAAATCTTAATTGCAGTCCCGCCGGGTCGCGGCGGCCGATCTCAGGTGCCCGGTGCCGGGCCCCCCTTGAACACGTAGTTCACGAGAAAGATGATGTCGGCCGACGTGATGGCTCCGGTGAGATTCACGTCGCCCGCTTCCCACACCGGAATCGGAGCCGGGCCTCCCTTGAACACGTAGTTCACGAGCACCACGATGTCGGCCGAGGTGATGGCGCCCGATTCGTTCACGTCGCCCAGCATGTACTGCGGACCCGTGAAGTAACTGAAGTACTTCGTCAGGCTCGTGGACACCTGCCCCTGTGCGTCCTCGCTTTCGACGCGGAAGTAGTACTCTCCGTCCGGGTAGTCGGGGAGAATCACCGAGCGATCCCCTGTGGTGGCCACCACCATGGAGGTGTCGAACGACAGCACGGGAGTCACGTTGTCGAGGTAGACTCCGTAGCCGAAGATGCCCCCGTCGGTGCGATAGGAGAAACGCAGTTGCACCTCCGAGCCTGAGTAGTCCGAGAGGTCCCAGAAGGCCGGCACCCACACCCCGAGCGAACTGCCGGTGATGCCGTTGCCGTCGTTCTGCCCGTGCGGATTGTAGGAGGTGGTGAGGCTGCCCGGGATCGACGTCCAGAGGATTCCGTCGGTGGAGGCTTCGAGGTAGATGTAGTCGTAGTCCAATTCGACGTTGTAGTGCATGAAGCACGACATGGTGTCGCCGTCTTCCACGAGGAACGGCTCCCCGAGGGTGGCATTGGCTGTGTAGTTGTCGCCACTCTCGGAGAAGAGCGACCAGGCTCCCAGGTACTGCACGGAGGCGGTGCGCTGAAAGCCGTCGAGCACCCAGCGGTCGGCGCCGTCCTCCAGCCCGTCCATGCCTTCCTGCGGGCCCTGCAGTTCGCGCACGCGGAAGGTCTCCGCCTGATTCACGGAGGTGGTGTCATCCGACGTCCAGTAGAGGCCCAGGGAGTCTTCTCCCACAAGAGCCACTGAGTCCCACACGGCTTTGTCGGGCATCAGGATCCGCTCGGGTGTGTCGGCCAGGTCGATCATGAAGAGATTCACCGGATAATTCTCGTTCGTCAAGGGCTCGATGCGGTCGGGGTCGGGCCAGAAGCCGTCGCTGCCGTTGCCCACCTCCGGCGTGAATGAAAGGATGTTGCGGTCGAAGTACATCCAGTCGTCGGAGTCGCCGTTGGTGAGATACAGGCCCCAGCCCGGCATGGGTGCATAGTTGTTCCACGACACGGCCGAATCGGCAAGGGCGGCCAGGACCTCATGGTCGGGCACGTAGAACTGGTCATAGCCCGGCGCCCACAAAAACAGATTGGAATAGGAGTGATAGTTGAGAGCGATGCGGATGTTCGTCCTGGGCGTGACGAAATCGCGGACCGCCTGGGTCTCCTTCTCCGAGAAGGGGCCTGTGCCGCGGTAGGTGTCGTCGCCCGGATCGGGCGAGGACCCGGAGTTGTCGTGTCCCCAGTGGTCGCCGTAGTTGCGATTGGGATCCACGCCGAAGGTGCCGCCGCCGTTCGATTTGCGGTTCTTCCGCCACATGCCGCCGCCCCCCGGATTGGTCAGTTCGTTGTGCGCATAGCCGTCGGGGTTGACGAACGGGATGAACCAGATTTCGCGCTCATTCACCAGGCGCGTGATGAGCGAATCGGTGCCGTAGTTCTCGGCGAGCTGGCGCATGGTGTGCAACACGATATGGGGCGAGATGGGTTCGCGTGCATGATGCATCCCCGTGAACAGGATGGCCGGCTCCCCTTCGTCGGTGTTGGGGTTGTCGGAGATCCGGAGGGCATAGATGGGGCGGGTCTGGACTGTGGTGCCGATGGTCAACTTCGCCGACACGACGCCAGGGTAGAGATTTACCAGCGAGTCGATGGCGGCCCAGCTCTCGGTGAGCGTGCGGAACCCGCCCATGGTGGCGGCTCCAGCCGCCTGGGCGCGTGAAGCATAGAACCGCGAGGCATCGCGCACTTCGTAGCGCACGCTGTAGCCCTGGGCCTCCAGCCACTCGCGCTCGGCGTCGGAGCCGATCACAGTCACCTCCGCACCGGGGAGGGCCTCCGGCAGATCCAGGCCCATGGTGAAGAGCCGTACGTACGCCGCCTTGTCGGGGGACGTCACCTTTAATATATGAAGGGGAGGGTCCGCAGCGGCCGACAGCCGCGAAAGAGCCAGCACGCCCATCACCATCCAACACCCAGTCTTCATTTGTGCCTTCCAGGGAAACGGTTCACTGCGGGGATACGGATACATATACCACCCGTTGCCCGTTTTTTCAACCTGTGATTGGCGCGAAGAAAACGGGCCGACGGTGCCAGTCCGGGGGGGACTCGGAGCACCGGTTGGGTCGGCCCGTTTTCGAAGTCAGAGGGCGGGAGTTCGGGGCCGTCCAGGAGGTGGGTGGGTCAGGCGGCCCGCGAAGATCACCCCGCCCGTTATTTCAAGAGCACCATCTTGCCGCGCGCGGCGGCATCCGACGTTTCGACCCTGTACCAGTACACGCCCGAGGCCAGAGACACGCCGGACTCATCGGTTCCGTCCCAGAGCCACTCCCACGTCCCGGCCTGCACCGAGGCCGACCTGAAGCTCTTCACGCGCCGGCCCAGCAGGTCGTAGATGTCCACCGACACTGTTCCGGGCCGTTCCGTATTCACTTCGATCTTCGTGCCGGCGTTGAAGGGATTGGGATAGTTCCGTGCCCACACGGCGCCTTCGGGACGCACGTCGTCCGTGAGGCCTGAAATCAGCGACACGGAGAAGTCGGCTGTCATGAGGCTGCCGGAATTCGAGATGTTGCTCACGGTCACGAACGACACGAGCCCCGTATAGCCGAGGGAATTGGGTGCGGTAGTGCTGTTGAACGACCGCGCGTCTGTGGACCCCGGGAAGGGATCGCCGGAATTGCCGTTGTTCTGATTCTGGTCCAGCTGGAAGAGTCCGTCAGCCTGTTCGAGTGCCACCAGGTAGTGCCCCGACGTGGTGTGGCCGGGATACCATTCCTGCGTGTTGTCGGAGAGCACGTTGTCGTCGACGTGCCAGATGAGCAGCCCATCGCCCGGCAGGGACAGGTCGAAGCCGGTGCGCTGGCGGTTTTCCACGAGGAAGTACTCGCTTCCCGGCAGTCCGCCGTCCCACAGCCGCAGCGGGGCCAGGCAGTCGCGCAGGGCCGCGAC
>DAIOGN010000178.1:0-5284 GCA_036745245.1 Candidatus Zixiibacteriota bacterium | reverse complement strand
GCGTCCGGCGACTCTCCACGAGCGCCTCTCGAACCCCGGTCCGCAGGCCGTTGCCAAGCCCCAGTGCCCCAATTGGTTGACAACAGGTCGAACGGTTGGCTTCTTACCCGGACCGATCCGCCCCCGCTTGCGGGCGGATTCGAAACCTCACCCTCACGGAGGCCGCATGACTCGGATTTCGTATCCCACACAGTTGCTGATGCTCTTCGCGGGCTGGTGGCTCTTTTGGGCCTACAAGCCCTGGCACTTCAGCGACTGGGTGCTGGAGAACATTCTCACCGTGGCCTTTGTGGCACTCCTGTTTTTCACCCGCAAAGTATTTCCGCTCTCCAATGTTTCGTACACGGCGCTCTTCGCGTTTCTGTGTTTTCACACCGTCGGCGCACACTACACGTACGCGGACGTCCCCTATGAGAAGTGGTTCGGGGCCGTGGGCGTGTCCGTTCAAGACATGTTTGGTTTTGAACGCAACCACTTCGATCGGCTGGTGCACTATCTGTTCGGTTTTCTGTTCGCCTATCCCATGCGAGAGCTGTTTATGCGAGTCGCGGGCACGCGCGGCGCCTGGAGCTATTACCTGCCTGTGGAGCTGGTCATGGCTGTGTCCATGCTGTATGAGCTGATCGAATGGGGTGCCAGTCTCGTGGTGGGTGGCGAACTGGGCATGGCGTATCTCGGCACGCAGGGCGACGTGTGGGACGCTCACAAGGACATGGGACTGGCCACTCTCGGCGCCTGCCTGGGCATGCTCGTGGTGGCCGGAATCAACGTTCGCTGCCAGCGGGACTTTGCCGACGAATTCCTCTCCAGCCTGCGCGTGAAAATCCGTACGCCCCTGGGCGAGCACAAACTGCGCGAGTACAATGAGGGCCGGAAGGGCCCGGGCGGCGCGTCCGAATAGGCTTTGACCAAACGCTTCCGCTCCAGGAGATTACCTTGCTTGGATACGCACGGTGCGGCATCCAGGACGGATACATGATCCAAGGGAGCTGAATTATGAAGCGTTTAGTATGTGCGGTACTTCTGGCCATGGCCCTGCCGCAGGCGGCGTCGGCCCAGTACGAACAATACCTCGAACTTCTACGGTCCGACCTCAGGGCGGCACGCGTACAGATCTTCACCGAAGTGCTGGTCCTGTCGGACTCCGAGTCCACGGCGTTCTGGCCCGTGTACCGCAAGTACGAAGAAGAACTCTCCGCGATAGGTGACAAGCGCGTGGCCCTCATCAAGGACTACGCAGCAAACTATACCACCATGACCAACGAGAAGGCCCACGAGCTCACGGCGGGCACCTTCAGCGCGCTGGACGAGCGGTCTAAGATCTGGCAGAAGTATGCCAAGGAGTTCGGCAAGGTCGTACCCGCGACCACCGTGGCACGGTTCTTCCAGGCGGAGCGGTTCGTCACCGGGCTGGTGGATCTGCAGATCATGTCTGAATTACCGCTGATAGAAGCTGTGAGTAGTGCAGCGGCTCCTGACAGCACCAAAAAGTAGGCTGTCGGGCCATTCATCCGGTATCCCCGAGTAAGGAAAGAACGATGAACCAAAGACGGGCTGGGCTTCTTTCGAAGTCCCTCATGTGGGTCGCCGTGGTGGGGCTGGGGGTCGCGTGCGTGATCGCGGCCCTGGGCTGTTATCCGGGCGAAATCAACAGCGTCACCGAGCTGGACATCGTGTTCACCCAGTTCGATTCCACGCACGTGTGGGTGGAGCCGGCCAGTTTTTATCTGCAGGATACGGTCGTTCACATGATCGACACCGTGGATCCCGGCAACAATGTCACGCTCAGCCGTGCCTTCGACAATCTGATCATCACGGAAACGCGAAATGCACTTCTGGCGTACGGGTATGTCGAACACACGGCCCCCGACTCCTCCGACTACATGGTCACGTTGACCGCGCTGGGCATTCAGAACTGGACGGTCGACGTATGGTACCCCTACTGGGGGTGCTGCTGGTACGGCTACGGGTGGTACTACCCGCCGGTGTACGACGTGGATTCGTATGAAACGGGTACGCTGTTCATCGATATGTACGACCAGAACACAGTGGATTCGGTGGGCATGCGCATCGACCGCCCCTGGAACGCGCTGCTCAACGGCCTCCTCGGCACAACCGCCAGCCTGACGCAGCAGCGCCTTGAGGCGGGCATTCGCCAGGCCTTCGTGCAATCGCCGTATCTGAAACCCCAGTGAACCCAACCCCCCGTACCGGACGATGGAGATCAAGATGAGAAAGATCATAGCGGCTGTCGGCATGACACTGTGCCTGGCGGCCCCGGTGTCGGCTCAGGATTGGTTCTGGGGCGCCACGTGGGGATTGTCCATGGCAGGCGGCGAAACCGCAGACTACATCAGCGAGGAGAGCTGGCGTAACTTCGGACTCGAAGGACGCAAGTTCGTCTCGCCAAAGACGTCGGTGGGCCTGTCGTTCAACTGGACCGTGCTCGATGAAAAAACCACAGAGGCTGTGACGATTCCGGGCGGCGCCATCAGCGGCACCCAGTTTCGTTACATCAACGCCTTCCCGCTTCTGCTCACCGGTCACAAGTATTTCGGCGACGACGAAGGAACCATGCTGTTCGTGGGCGCCGGAATCGGTGCGTATGCCGTGGAGCGACGCACGGAGATCGGACTGTTTGCGGTGACCTCGGATACGTGGCACTTCGGCCTGGCTCCCGAGGTCGGGCTGATCATTCCGTTCGGCTGGCGCGCCAAGGGCTTCGTGAACGGGCGCTATCACTACACCTCCGAAGCCGACGGCTACGAGTACCAGTGGTGGGACATCCGCATCGGCATCGTGACCATGTGACGTTGCCTGCATGGCGAATGAACCTCCCACGATCACTGTAGGCGTTCCGCGGGAAACGTTTCCCGGCGAGACGCGCGTGGCACTGGTGCCGGAAGCACTGGTGCCTCTCGGAAAGGCCGGGATCAAAGTGTTGGTCGAGTCGGGAGCCGGCGTTCGCGCCGGCATTCCCGACAAGAACTACACCGATCGTGGTGGCGAAGTGGCCGACCGGGCGGCACTGTTTGGCCGTTCCGACATTGTGGCCTACGTGCGCGGACTGGGATCCAATGTCACGGAAGGCGCCGCCGACGTCGCCCTCATGAAGAAAGGGCAGACCGTGATCGGGCTGCTCGATCCGCTCACCACGCCCAAAAGCGCCGACACCCTGGCCCGATCGGGCGTCACTTCGTTTTCGCTCGAGTTGTTGCCGCGCATCACGCGGGCACAGAGCATGGACGTGCTCTCGTCCATGGCCACCGTGGCAGGGTACAAGGCCGTGCTGATTGCCGCCACCCGTCTCGGACGTATGTTCCCGATGCTCATGACGGCGGCGGGCACCGTGGCGCCGGCGCGCGTGTTGATCATCGGCGTGGGCGTGGCGGGACTTCAGGCCATTGCCACCTCGAAGCGCCTGGGCGCCGTCACCAGCGCCTACGACATTCGGCCCGCCGTGAAAGACCAGGTGCAGAGCCTCGGCGCCAAGTTCGTGGAACTCGATCTCGACACCGGCGCCTCGGAGGCGCAGGGCGGCTATGCCAAGTCGATGGGGGAGGAGTTCTACAAGCGACAGCGTGAACTCATGGCGCAGGTGTGCGCGCAGCACGACGTGATCATCACCACGGCGGCCGTGCCCGGCAAGAAGGCGCCGATTCTGGTGACGCGCGAGATGGTGAAAGCCATGGCCCCCGGCTCGCTCATCGTGGATCTCGCCGCCGAGCGCGGCGGCAACTGCGAGCTGACGAAGCCCGGCGGAGAGGTGGTTGAATTCGGCGTCACCATCCTCGGTCCGGAGAATCTCCCGGCCACCGTGCCCTACCACGCCAGCCAGATGTACTCGAAGAACATGCAGACGTTCCTGCAGCACCTGGTGAAGGCCGGGGCGATCCAGCTGGACCTGCAGGACGAGATCACTCGAGACACCCTGGTCACGCGCGACGGTGCCGTAGTCAACGAGCGCGTGAAGGAACTTCTGTCGGCCGCGTGAACCGGGCTGGCGGGAGCCTCCTCACCGAAGGAGTGCGCCTTTGACAGGATTCAACTTCCTCATTTCACGCTCAGCCTGCTGGGCTCTGTGCGCGCTGATCCTGGGTGGCCTGGCCGGGGAGCCGGCCTGGGGGAAGAAGCCGATTCAGAAGCGGCAACGTGAGTGCTGCGATCTGGCCGGCGTGCCCGGTGTCGTCTGGACGGGGAGTGATTCCGTGATGACCATGGAGCGGCTGGCTTCCTACTGCGCTCCCATCCTCTGGTTTTCGCCGGACGAACCGCTCCTCGGGCGAAGCCGCGGAAAGGACATCCGCCTGACACAGCACATGGCCTTCGAGCAAGACCCGGGGGCTTCCGTGCTGTACTATCGTGTCAACGACGTGGCCGTGCGTACAGACGCCGTCGGGCCGGCGACGACCGACCGACACCTCGCCAAACCGGAGATCAAGATCGACCTGAGCAAGGTCAACGCCGTGGACTTGCGGTATTGCCTCTACTATCCCAGCGAAGTGGGACTCGGCGGGCACCAGCACGATCTGGAAGTGGTGGACATCAAAGTTCTCGTGCTGCGATGGAACGACTGGGTGACTGAGCCCTGCGAAACATGCCGCTACGTCATCGCCGTCTTCAAGGTGATCGGGCGCGCCCACGGGCTTCAGTGGTACGACAACCATCTCACGGTGGATGAATTCACCAAGTTCCCCATCGGGGTGCTGGTGGAGGAGGGCAAGCACGCCAACTGCCCCGACAAGAACTTAGACGGCATGTACACGCCCGGCTTCGACGTGAACCAGCGGGTGAACGACGCCTGGGGCGTGCGTGACATCATCCGCGGCGGCGCCCTGTTCACCGGCGGGTTTCAATCATGGATGAACAAGACGCGTCGGGAAGAAGATCGCGTGTTCCCGCCCCTGCCGGACGACAGCTACGTGAAGGGACACTTCGTGACCGACAGCGTCTACGCGCGTGACAACGCCATCTATGTGTTGCGGCCGCTTCCTCCCAAGGAAGCCGCCGGAGAGGATCATGTGCTTGCGCACTACATCGAGTCGAAGGGCGACTCCAACTGGCCCTACGAGCATCCCGACGCGGAACTGGGGAAGCTGGGCGGCTGGTTCAAGGATGAGAGCTTCGCCAAGTCGCTCTCCATCGCCTACCGCTACGACGGCCAGGGGGGCTTCGCCTTTTCCTTCCCGTTTTTTATCATCAAACACCTGGAAGACCCCATGGGCGGCGGCTGGGTGCTGCACCGGATGTATCTCAAGGACGAGAACATGCGCGACTTCGGCTG
>DAIOGN010000177.1:0-5294 GCA_036745245.1 Candidatus Zixiibacteriota bacterium | reverse complement strand
TCCATGGCGATTTTGGTCCGGTGTGTCCCGGTAAGTAGGTGAACATAAGGCCCCGAATCGGGGATTCAAACGAATTGTGAGTCTTTCCAGAGCGAGGCCGGAGGCTCTGCACCCAGCCCCCATTGGCCCAGCCGGGACGAAAGCGCAGTCAGAGCAACGCCCAGGTGAACGTTGGTACCCAGCGCCCGCTGCGTGCGTCGGATTTCTTTCAGCGCCGAATCCGCGCGTCTTGGATCGGCGAGCCCCGAGAGACGTCCCGCCAGACCGCCCACCGGCGTGGCCAGTACGGCACCCGATACGGGAGCGCAGGCCACATCGCGCACCAGAAGCGCCCACACGTCGAGATACGACACCACCTTCTCGCGGGCTCCCTTCCATTGCCACTCGGTGAGGGCCGTGAATGCTCCGCCGGACCCGGACAGCAATCCCGAAAGCAGTGCCAGCGCTTCCTCCTCGCGATTGCCTTCCGACTCGCGCTCCACGGTGCCCAGTGCGTACTCCACAAGCCCGCGGCTCTGGCGGGCGGCGGCCGCCGCTGCGGGTGCCGAATGTCCTGCGCGCACCAGAAACGCTTCGAGCTGCCGCGGTCCCGCGCGCAGCGTGCGCACCAGACGCGAACGCGAACGCACCGTGGGCGGCAGAAGATCATGTCTGTGCGACACGAGGATGAGAGTGGTGTCGGCTGGAGGTTCCTCGGTGAGCTTAAGCAGCTTGTCGGTGACCGTGGAAACGAACCGTTCCGGTTCGAAGATGAACGCCACTTTGCGCGCGCCTTCGGAGGGCTTCAGGCCCGCCCAATTCAACAGCTCGGTGACGCGCTCCACCGGTATGTAGCGATTGCGCAGCTCGAACCCGGGCAGATCCGACACCGGGTTGAAAGCGCTTTCGCGCTTGGCTTCGAACAATGCCTCCGCGTATTCCTGCTGAAAGTTGGTCTTGGCCTTGCCACTGCCGCCTCCCGTTGGAAACGGGAAGATGAGGAGCAGGTCGGAGTGCGAAAACGAAAGCACGCGATGGCAGGAGGGGCATTTTCCGCAGCCCCAAGGCGTAGGCTTCGTGCACAAGAGAGCCTGTGCGAGCGCCATTCCCAGCGCCCAGCTCCCAGAGCCCTCGGGCCCGGCCACGAGCCACGTCGGCGGCAGCCGCCGGGAGGCCAGAGCGCGCTCCAGAAGCTCTCGCGGCTCTTTCATGGAGGGAAGCGACCACAGATCCTGCATTTAGACAGGGTAGCCCCGGGGTCCTGGCGGGTCAATCTCGCCCTGCGCAGGCACGTAACGCGGGCCCCGGACCCCCGGTTCGGGCGCCATTTCGGGCTGGAACTTGCGGCCCGGTCGTGCGTTAAATTGGTACTGGCCGTTTGGGAATTAGCCCTTACATTTCAACAGTTCGGAGCGCATTCATGCTGAACGTCGTCGCCGGACGCTCAATTCTGGTTCGCCTTTTGGCCCTGGCTATCGTGCTGGGCCTGGCGGCAATCTGGTGGGGTAAAGGAATGTCTGACACCACAGTGGATACCTACAACAAGCTCACGCCCGAAGAAGAGCGCGTGATCGTGCACAAGGGCACTGAGCGCCCAGGCACGGGCAAGTATTACAAGTTCAACGAGAACGGCACCTACGTGTGCAGGCGTTGTGATGCGCAGTTGTATCGTTCGTCAGACAAGTTCGACTCGGGCTGCGGCTGGCCCAGCTTCGACGACGAGATTCCAGGTGCCGTCACGCACACGCGCGACGCCGACGGCATGCGCGTGGAGATCACCTGCACGAACTGCGGTGGTCACCTCGGCCACGTATTCGAAGGCGAGCAGTTCACGTCCAAGAACGTGCGGCACTGTGTGAATTCCATTTCCCTGGGTTTCGTGCCCGCCTCCGCGACGGTGGCCACGCAGAAAGCCTACTTCGCCGGTGGTTGCTTCTGGGGCACCGAACATCTGCTGCAGCAGCACAAGGGCGTCCTGGGCGTGAAGTCGGGCTACATGGGCGGCCACACGAAGAACCCGTCCTATAAGGAGGTGTGCTCGGGGCAGACGGGACACGCGGAGACCGTGGAAGTGGAGTTCGACAGTACGCAAACGACGTTTGAAGCACTGGCCCGCTACTTCTTCGAGATCCACGATCCCACCGAAGTCGACCGCCAGGGACCCGACGTGGGGAGTCAGTATCGTTCGGCGGTGTTCTACACCTCAGACGAGCAGAAGAAGGACACCGAAAAGCTCATCGGGATTCTCAAGGGCAAAGGCTACGACGTAGTGACCGAAGTCGCCAAGGCGGACACCTTCTACCCCGCCGAGGAATACCACCAGGATTACTACGAGCACACCGGCAAGCAGCCGTACTGCCACTTCTGGCAGAAGCGGTTTTAGCTCAGCTCGTCCGTACAGCTACCCCAGCCATACGGCGGCCACGCCTACGGGCATGGTCCATTTGAGCACCAGCGACAGCTGGCTCAGACGGTCCGGCTCCGGATTGTTCCACAGATTGTACGCCACCGCCACCAATACGGGTGCGATCACCGCGACGATAAGCAGATAGGTCATCCCGAACCAACCCGCCGCAAACGGTATCCAGAGCAGGCATACCAGGAGCCCAATCGCAGCCGTTGCCAACCGACACACTTCACGTGATCCCAGGCGTACGGCGAGAGTGCGCACACCGGCGCTTCGATCCGCCTCGAGATCCTCCGCGGCCTTCACCCATTCGCGCGCCAGGTGCCACAGGAAGCCGATGACCGCAGCTGACCAGCCCTGAGGCAGCGTGCTGGCGAACGACTCGCCCTGGACCATGGCGCCGAAGACGAACACCAGCCCCGAGAATGCGGAGACCACTACGTGGCCCACGCCGAGCCAGCCTTTGAGCTGCGAAGAGTAGAGCCAGAGGAGAAAGAGGGTGGCGCACACCACGGCGAGCACGAGACCATAGAGCGCAAGTCCGCCAAACATCGCCACGACAGCGAAAAGAGCGGACCAGATCCACGCGGCACGTACCGACGTCTGCCCCGAAGGGATCGGACGGTGCTGCTTCCTCGCGGAGTCGATGTTGCGGTCGTAGATGTCGTTGACGGCGTTGCCGAAGGCGCCGAGGCACATGGCCACAAGTCCACCGAGGAGGGCGTTAGATGCCTGAAAGTCGGCGGCCCCCACGGAACCACCCACCCATACGGCGGCGAAGATGAGCAGCAGGTTGTTGCCGCGCACTAGTTGCCATACAGGCTTCAGCGTCATAGGGCGAGCCTCAACGACTCGTGTTGACGCTTACATGAATCTTGGTTTCGGACAGCCCGCCTTCGCTGGGCACACCGGCTACCAGCTGCACGCGGCCCGCAATCGACAGCCCCAGACCCGCTGCGCCGAGAACGCGATCCGGCCCCGCCTGATAGTTCAACCAGCCCGCTTCCACAAAGACGAACAGGCTCTGACGGCGGGAGCCAAGGTGCCCCTCCCACGCCACGCGTGAGTAGTCGCGCACTGCGAACTGCTGTTCGCGGTAGCCGCGCAGTGAGTGAATCCCGCCCACGCGGTACAGCAGATGCGATGGCACCTCGGTGCTTCCGAGAAGCGTACCGGCGCCAGAGGCCAGCCCGCGCATGTGCACGCTGCGCGAAAGCGAAAGCCAGCGATGGGCCGCGAAGTTCCCCTGCGTGAAGCTCACGTGGTCCTGCGGTGGCTTCACGCTGTCACGCTCGAAGAGTCTCTGGCTCGACCATTGGAATTCGAAACGATACGAAGATGAGGCGCCCGTGTCGATGGCTGCGATCCCTGCGCGCCAGTATTCGGCAGGATACGATTCAGCGGAGGGCGCTTCCTCGAGCGTGACACGGCCCAGGCCCGCTCCAAACTGCCAGCGCGGTGCACGCGATGCCAGGCGCACGGTCACCGAACCCTTGGTCTCGATGAAGTCTCGCGCAAAGTCTTCCTGCGCGAATTCCACACCCAGCCACAGGGGCGCTCCCAGGGGCCAGGGTTCCCAGACGTGGAGGCGTGTGCGCTGCGATTCGGGATCGGGGCGGCCGGCGTTCAGACCGATGGTGCGGCCGTCGCCGAAGGCGGAGCGCAATTCCACGCCGAACTCGCCGGTCCAGTATCCGTCGGAAGTCCCGGTGGCCGGCGCGTATCCCAGCACACCCTCGGCATGCACGCCGGGAGTTTCGCGTACGCCCAGGTACAGGTCGGCCGTGTCGCCCGACACGGAGAAGAGCACCGCCGTATCGACCGACGCTACGTAGGGCAATGTCCCCAGCCGCTCTTCGGATTCTGTGATCATCTCCGAGCCGAGCAGTGCACCGCGCCGCCAGCCTGATTCGCGCTCAAATACTCGTGGTTCCGTGCGCTCGGCCCGGGTCACCAGCGATCCTGCGTACACCTCAGGCCCGGAATACACAGCCAGATCAACGTCCACCGCAGGAGGATGCGCAATGTTCAACGCCACCAACCGCGCCTGGGTGAACAGTCGCCCGCGTTCCACCTGATTTCCTACCAGAGCCTGCATCGCCCGTTCCAGGCCCTCCGCATCTACGTTCCCTTGCAGTTCGTGCCTGAATGCCGACAAGTCGTCGGGCGTCACTTCCAGTTCGCCTGCGATCCGGACCTCCCCCAGTTCCGCACGCGGCCCGGCCGAGAGTAGAAGCGTGTCGCCGGAAATGAATTGCTGCGCCCAGAAGTAGCCGTGGGACTGCAACCACGCCGAAGCACGATCGACAGCTGTGCCGACAGATTCTCCGGCTGACCAGTACACTCCATCGGCACCATCGGGTGCACGATCGCTCCATACGAGAATCCCCGCGTGAGCGACTGAGGCCGTGGAAAGCAGAATGGCCGATATGCAGGTGGACAGGAGGGCATTCAAAACGAGGCCTCCATGATGACGTCCAGACGGTTCACCGTGCGGATGTCTGTGCCGCTGCGTCCTCGGTAGCTCACGCGGCCCACCACCACGCGTGACACGTCCATCGAGCCATCCACGCGCCACTCGTACGTGGTGCCCACCGGGCGCCCTTCGGCGACGGCCAGGGGCACGTTTGGCTGGTATGCCGTGACGTGGTTTACCGAAGGCTCTACGACAATGCGCGATTTCCGACCCAGACGCGCGGTGCCACGCACTGCCGCACGCAGCCAGTCGGCCATGCGTACACTTCCCTCCGACCAGTAGCGTTCGGCGAACAGCGGCACCACGATCTCGGAATTGGCGGCCAGCCGCACCACGGGCGACACCGAACCCAGCGCAAACGTCATGTCGTATGGGAAGTACACCGCTTCGCGCTTCCGTCCGCCGCCGGCGCGCCACTCGAAGCGCAGGTGC
>DAIOGN010000176.1:264-5299 GCA_036745245.1 Candidatus Zixiibacteriota bacterium | reverse complement strand
TCGAGCGTTTCGAGATCGAGATCGTTGGTCGGTTCGTCCAGCACCAGCAGGTTGGATGCCTTTGCCAGCGAACGCGCCAGCATCAACCGCCCGCGTTCGCCGCCGGACAGCACCTCCAGCGGCGTGCGCATCTGTTCCTGAAGGAGCGTCCGGCACAACAGTCCTATCGCGTAGCCGTGGGGAAGAAGGGGCACGACCATTTCAAGTCGCGTCCCTATCCCCTGGGTCAGGTCTTCCAGGACTGGCAGGGGAATCTGAATTTCGAACGCGTGAGGCAGATGACCCGCTACCTGACGGAGCTTTTTGTCTCCGGTCAGGTGGATCGCGTACACCTCTTATACACTCAGTTCATCTCCACGGTATCGTACCGTGTCACGTTCGAGCCGTTTCTGCCCATCACGCCGCCCTCGGGGACGGCGCCCTCCGCCGACTACATTTTCGAGCCCGACGCCAACACCCTGTACGGGCGACTGTTGCCGTCGTTCGCGCTCACGCGCGTGCAGATCGCGCTGGCCGAGTCGCTGGCCTCCGAGCACGGGGCGCGCATGTTCGCCATGTCGAATGCCACCGCCAACGCCAAGGAGATGATCGAGTCGCTCACGTTGCAGTACAACAAGGCACGCCAGGCGTCCATCACCAAAGAGATGCTCGAGATCGTGGGGGGTGCGGAGGCGCTGAAATGAGTCACGCCATCGACTACCGCGTGGGCGAGGCGCCGGCCGCTTCTGACCTGTGGGCCCTCCATCAGAGTTCCGGCGAGGCGCCGGCCGAATCGGAGGAGTCGCTGTACCGGTCGGTCTCCCAGAGCACCTGGATCGTCACCGCCTGGGATGGGAAAAGGCTCGTGGGTCTTCTGCACGTCCTCACCGACCTCGTGTGGGTCGCCTACGTTCAGGGGTTTCTGGTGCATCCGGAGTTCCATCACCAGGGCGTGGGCAAGGAATTGTTCGACCGGTACGAAGACGAGTTCGGTCACTTCAGGCATCAGCTGATCGTCACGGAGACCGACTGGGTGCGGGTCAAGTTTGTGAAGCGCGGGTTCCACGACGAGCCCGCCGCGTTGTCGCGATGGCGGCACATGGTGTAGGATGTGTGCATTCACTCTAAGTAAGGAGCGGGTCTGTGTCTAGCAACGTGGGTAAAGTGGTGCAGGTGATCGGTCCCACTGTGGACTGTTCGTTCGATTCGGACAAGTTGCCGCCTCTGCTCAACGCCATCCGCATCAAGGATGCGGCGCGTGGCATCGATCTCACGGTGGAAGTGGCTCTGCACCTCGGAGACAACGTGGTGCGTTGCGTGGCGCTGGCCTCCACCGACGGCCTGGTGCGCGGCATGGAGGCCCTCGACCTGGGCAGCCCCATCACCGTGCCCGTGGGCGAGCGCTCTTTGGGACGAATCTTTAATCTGCTCGGTCAACCGCTCGACGATCTGGAGCCCATCGGACCTGACGTGCCGCGGTGGCCCATTCATCGCCCCGCCCCCGCGTTCCACGACCAGGCCACCGAAGCCGAGATGTTCGAGACCGGCATCAAGGTGATCGACCTGCTCGAGCCGTACTCCAAGGGGGGGAAGGTGGGGCTGTTCGGCGGCGCGGGCGTGGGCAAGACCGTGATCATCCAGGAGCTCATTCGCAACATCGCCACCCAGCACGGCGGCTACTCCGTGTTCTGCGGAGTGGGCGAGCGCACGCGCGAAGGAAACGACCTCTGGCTCGAAATGAAGGAATCAGGAGTCATTGCGAAGACCGCGCTCATGTTCGGCCAGATGAACGAGCCCCCCGGCGCGCGCCTGCGCGTGGGCCTGTCGGGCCTCACGATGGCGGAGTACTTCCGCGACGAAGCGCACCAGGACGTACTCCTGTTCATCGACAACATCTTCCGCTTCGTGCAGGCGGGCTCCGAGGTGTCGGCGCTGCTCGGCCGCATGCCGAGCGCCGTCGGCTACCAGCCGACGCTCGCGACGGAGATGGGCGATCTCCAGGAGCGCGTCACCTCGACGGAGCACGGCTCGGTCACGTCCGTGCAGGCGATCTACGTTCCCGCGGATGATCTTACCGATCCGGCGCCGGCCACCACGTTCTCGCATCTGGACGCCACCACCGTGCTCTCGCGCCAGATCGCCGAACTGGGCATCTACCCGGCCGTGGATCCCCTCGCCTCCACGTCGCGCATTCTCGACCCCCTCGTGGTGGGCGAGGAGCACTACGGCGTGGCGCGTGAAGTGCAGCGCGTGTTGCAGCGGTACAAGGACCTCCAGGACATCATCGCGATTCTGGGCATGGACGAGCTCTCCGAGGACGACCGGCTTACGGTGAATCGTGCGCGCAAGATCCAGAGGTTTCTGTCCCAGCCCTTCTTCGTGGCCGAACAGTTCACGGGCATTGCGGGACGCTATGTGAAGATCGAAGACACGATTAAGGGCTTCAAGAAACTCGTGGGCGGCGAAGTGGACGAGCTGCCGGAACAGGCATTCTACATGGTGGGCACGATCGAAGAAGCCATGGAGAAACACGAACGGATGAAGGGCAAGGCCTCCTGAGATGTTCAGGCTGACCGTCGTCACCCCGGAACGACCGTACTTCGACGGCGAGTGTGCGTCGATCGTTCTGCCGGGAACCGAAGGATATCTCGGTGTGCTCACCGGGCACGCGCCCCTGCTCACAGCGGTGGCTCCCGGCGAATTGCGCATCACGGAGACCCCCGGAGGCACGCCGAGGATTCTCTCCGTGTCGGGAGGCTTCTTCGAAGTGTCGCACAATCACGCCACGCTGCTTGCGGAAGCGGTGGAGGAGCCGTCGGCGATCGATCTGGCGCGCGCACAGGAAGCGCTCCAGCGCTCGCGCGAGCGGCTGGCGCATCCCGAAGCGGGACTCGACCGCGTGCGCGCCGAGAAAGCCTACTACCGGGCCAAGAATCGCGTGGACATTGCGCGTCAACACGGGAAGGACCGTTAGTGACACCAAATGTACACTATAACCTGTTGTCCGGCAGAACGTTAGAAACACCTGATAAATTAGTCAACTGATCCGATTTCAGCTTGCATTCCACCCCGCTGCGACCGATTCTTCAAACGGGCTCAACAGACCACCCGGCACGCGCCGGGAGGGAGGAACAACATGAATGCGACACAGGTGGTTGCAGCGGCCGAGCGCGTCTTGAGCGACTCGGACAAGCTGAATCCGTTTAAAATTGCACAGCGCCAGCTCGATGAAGCGGCGCGCAAACTCGAACTCGACCGTGGCACCGCGGAGGCCCTGCGCTGGCCGATGCGGGAGCTGCATCTCACCTTTCCGGTGAAGATGGACGACGGTCGAGTCCAGGTGTTCCACGGTTTCCGTGTGCAGTACAACGATGCCCGCGGACCGTGCAAGGGCGGCATTCGCTTCCATCCGGACGAGACGATCGACACGGTGCGTGCTCTGTCGGCGTGGATGACCTGGAAGACCGCCGTGGTTGACATTCCGCTGGGGGGCGGCAAGGGCGGCGTGATCTGCAATCCCAAGGAACTCTCCGAAGGCGAACTCGAACGCATTTCGAGGGCGTTCTTCAGTAAGCTCGCGCACTTCGTGGGTCCGGTCATCGACGTGCCGGCGCCCGACGTGTACACGACGCCGCAGATCATGGCGTGGATGCTCGATGAATTTGAGAAGGCGCACGGACAGAAGGCCCCGGGCGTCATCACCGGCAAGCCTCTGCCCCTGGGCGGTTCGCAGGGACGAGGCGACGCCACGGCGCGCGGAGGCGTCTACACCGTGCGCGAAGCGGCCCGGCAGCTCGGGTTGAATCTCAAGGGCGCCACGTGCGCCATCCAGGGGTACGGCAACGCCGGCTACTATGCGGCCACGCTCTCCCGGGAACTCCTGGGGATGAAGGTGATCGCCGTGACGGACTCGCGCGGCGGCGCCATGAACAAGGACGGACTCGATCCGGAGAAGCTGAACGAACACAAGCGCAAGACCGGTTCGGTCGTGGGCACGCCCGGGACGATGCCCATCTCCAACGAAGAGGTGCTGGAGCTCGACGTGATGGTGCTGTTTCCGTCGGCCCTCGAAAACGTCATCACGGAGAAGAATGCCGATCGCGTGAAGGCGAGAATTATCGCGGAACTGGCCAACGGCCCCACCACGCCGGAAGCCGACCAGATCCTCTTCAAGAACAACCGGTTCGTGATCCCCGACTTCCTGTGCAATGCCGGGGGGGTCACGGTGAGCTACTTCGAGCAGGTCCAGAACGCCTACAACTACTACTGGGAGCTGGACGAGGTGCACCAGCGACTGGACAAGAAGATGACGAAGGCGTTTGCCGACGTGTACGAGATGCACAAGCGGTTCGAAGTTCACATGCGGCTGGCGGCCTACCTGGTGGCTGTGCAGAGGGTGGCGGAGGCGATGAAGCTGCGCGGCTGGGTCTAACCCACCTCCCTCGCGCCGGACACTGAGCCGGGGCCCCCGGGCCCCGGCTTTCCTTTTCAGAATCACCCCTCCTTCGGAGACTGCACCCCGAGAGCGGCCAATTAGGCCTTGACAAGCCCAGTCGTAGCAATAAAATAAGGGGTTTTGAGAAACCTGGGAAAGACATGAAAGCCACTGGCAAAACTTATCTACCTCCGGCCGCCGAACTGCGCAGCGACTGGCACGTCGTGGACGCCACCGGTCAGATTCTCGGCCGCCTCGCCTCCGAAGTGGCCCGGCGCCTGCGGGGTAAACACAAACGGACGTTTACGCCGCACCTCGACACGGGCGACCATGTGATCGTGTTGAACGCCTCCAAAGTGGTGCTCTCGGGCCGCAAGGAGCAGCTCAAGACCTACACCTGGCATACGCACCATCCCCAGGGGCTCCGGCAGAAGTCGTTTCTGCAGATGCGCACCGAACAGCCGGAGAAGGTCATCGAGAAGGCGGTGTGGGGCATGCTCCCCAAGACCCGCCTCGGGCGCAAACTCCTCACCAAGCTGCGCGTGTACGCGGGCCCCGAGCACCCGCACCGGGCGCAACAGCCCGCCGCGCTGAATCTCGTCACACGCAAGAGGCAGAAGG
>DAIOGN010000176.1:0-254 GCA_036745245.1 Candidatus Zixiibacteriota bacterium | reverse complement strand
CGGCATGAGCATAACGGACGTTCCCGGACTGTCCCGCGCCACAGGGCGGCGGAAAAACGCGGTGGCGGTGGTGCGCGTTCGCACCGGCACCGGCCGCTTCGAGATCAACAAACGCGACGCCCGGGCCTACCTGTGCCGCGACACCCTCATGATGATGGTGCAGCAGCCGCTCGAAGCCCTCGAGCTGGTGGGCAAGGTCGACATCCAGGCGAGAGTGCATGGCGGCGGCCTCACCGGTCAGGCCGGAGCTCTCC
>DAIOGN010000175.1:0-5335 GCA_036745245.1 Candidatus Zixiibacteriota bacterium | reverse complement strand
ACGCCCGAGCGGCTGCGCGCGCATGCGCTGGCACAGGAGCTGGCCCTGCCTGCCGTGATGCGCGGCTCGAACTACGAATACCGGAGGCAAGACGAGGTGGTGAAGACCGGCCTGCCGGTGATTCTGCCGCTCGAATTTCCCAAGGCGCCGGCCGTGGGCACGCCTGAGGAGGCGCTCGACGTCACACTCGCGCAGCTGCGGCACTGGTACCTGGCGCCTGAATGTGCGGCTCGTCTCAGGAAGGCCGGTGTGACGGTGGCGTTCACGACGGACGGTCTCAAGGAGAAAAGCGGAGTGTTCAAGGCCGTGCGCACGTGCATCGAACGCGGCCTCACCGAAGCACAGGCGCTGGAGGCTCTCACGGTGGCCCCGGCACAGATGCTCGGCATCGCCGATCGCTATGGGACCATCGAAGCGGGCAAGTCGGCCGGTTTCATCATCGCGTCCGGACGACTGTTCGACGAAGATACGAAAATCCTGGAGACCTGGGTCGAGGGCGAGCGGTATGCCGTGTCGGAGGAGCCAAAGATCGATGTGCGCGGCACCTGGTCCTTCGCGCCGCATGCCGCAAGCGGTCTGCCCGATACTTTGTCCCTCCTGATCTCGGGCACCCGTGCGAAGCCCAAAGGAACGCTGGGCCGTTCGCCCGAAGCCAAGCTGAACGACCTGGAGATCCTGGGCACTCAGTTCACGTTCTCGTTGTCCGGCGACTCCCTGGGACACCCGGGAGTGTACCGCTTCTCAGGATCGGTGGATTCGAGCATGCGCGGCTTCGCTACGTCTCCGGAGGGCGCAGACTTCACGTGGCACGCGCTGAAGACGTCCGATTCCGTCGCCGTTCCGCCCGACACGACGCACAAGGACGGAGAGAAGCCCAAGGGGAAGGAGTCGGTCGACTCGCCTCTGGTTCTCGCGCCCCGGCTTCCGGACGGCGACTTCGGGTTCACGTCGCCCCCCGTGCAGGAGAAGCTTCTGGCTCTCACCGGCGCCACCCTCTGGACATGCGGGTCTCAGGGGATCCTTGAGAACGCCACGCTCGTGATCGCGGAAGGCAAGATCGTCGGAGTGGGAGCCGGGCTGAAACCACCGGGCGGTGCGCGCGTGGTGGACGTCTCGGGACGGCACATCACGCCCGGGTTGATCGATTGTCACTCGCACACGGCGGTGGCCGGTGACGTCAACGAGGGCACGCAGACGATCACCGCCGAAGTGCGGATCGGCGATGTGATCGATCCGGACGACATCGGACTGTACCGGGAACTGGCCGGGGGATTGACGGTGGCCAATGTCCTGCACGGATCCGCCAACGCGATCGGCGGCCAGAATCAGGTGATCAAACTTCGGTGGGGACAGGCGGCCGAGGGGCTGAAGTTCGCAGGGGCCCCACCCGGCATCAAGTTCGCGCTGGGCGAGAATCCCAAACAAAGCAACTGGGGCGACAACTTCACCACGCGTTATCCGCAGACCCGCATGGGGGTCGAACAGATCATCCGTGACGCGTTCGTGGCGGCGCGGGACTACAAGGTGCGCCGTGATGCCTATCGCAAGAAGCCGAACGGACCTCCCGTGAAGCAGGACCTCGAGCTGGACGCGTTGGTGGAGATTCTCGACGGCCGCCGCCTGGTGCACAGCCATTCGTACCGGCAGGACGAAATCCTCATGCTCACCCGTCTGGCAGAGGAGTTCGGATTCAAGGTGGCCACGTTTCAGCACGTCCTCGAGGGGTACAAGGTGGCCGATCGGCTGGCGGAACACGGCGCCGGCGCCTCCTCGTTCTCCGACTGGTGGGCCTACAAGTTTGAAGTGTACGATGCCATTCCGCACAACGGTGCGCTCATGCACGAGCAGGGCGTGGTGGTGTCCTTCAACTCAGACTCGAATGAGCTGGCGCGCCGGCTCAACACCGAGGCGGCCAAGGCCGTGAAGTACGGCGGCGTCCCGCCGGATCAGGCGCTGGCCTTCGTCACCATCAATCCTGCCAGACAACTCGGGATTTCGGATCGCGTGGGTTCGCTTGAACCGGGCAAGGATGCCGACTTCGTGGTCTGGTCGGGCGATCCTCTCTCCACGTACACGCATTGTCAGGAGACCTGGATCGACGGGCGGATGTACTTTAACCGGGAGCGCGATCGGGAACTTCAGGCCGAGCTGCGCCAGGGGAAGGCGCGACTCATTCAGAAGGTGCTCGCCGGCAAGGACGAGGGGGGCGGGAAAGATTCACGGTTCGGAGGGAAGCCAGGGTATTCGTGCTCGGAGCATGGAGGTGACCATGAATAGGCTCGCATGTGCGTGTCTTCTGACTCTCGCGTGGTCGGGACAGGGATGGGCCGCCACGCAGATTCCGGCTCCGGCACAGACCGGTCCGGTGGCCCTGGTGGGTGGCACGGTACACACCGTCTCGGGGGAGGTCCTCACGGGCGCTACGGTCGTATTCGCAGAGGGCAGGATCGTGTCGCTGGGTCGCGACATCTCGCCGCCTTCGGGGGCCACCGTGGTGGACGTCACGGGAAAGCATGTGTATCCGGGGTTGATCAATGCGTACACGACGGTAGGTCTCACCGAGGTGGGATCGGTGCGCGGCACGGTGGACCGTGCGGAATCCGGGAGCATCAACCCGAATGCACGGGCCGAAGTGAGCGTCAACCCGGAAAGCGAAATCATTCCGGTGACGCGCGCCAATGGCATCGCACTCACTCTGACCTCGCCTGCGGGTGGCACGATCTCGGGCCGCTCTGCGCTTTTGCGCATGGACGGCTGGACCTGGGAAGAGATGACGTACAAAGCGCCCTGCGCCCTCCAGGTCATCTGGCCCAGCATGGCCCTGTCGCGTTCGCGTTTCGAAAGGCGTTCGGAAGAGGAGCAGAAGCAGGCGCGGCAACAGGCCCTTGAAGCCCTCGATCTGGCCTTCGCTTCGGCCCGAGCCTACGGCCAGTCGAAGGACAAAAACCTCCATGACCTTCGTTGGGAGGCGATGCAGCCGGTTCTCACCGGGGAGCTCCCGGTCATGATCTGGGCCAACACCGTCCTGGAGATCGAGAGTGCGGTGGGCTGGGCGTCGGCACAAGGTCTGCGTGTCATTCTGCTTGGCGGGGCCGATGCAGGTCTTGTCTCAGACCTCCTGGCGGACAAGAAGGTGTCGGTCATCGTCTCCGGCACGCAGAGGCTCCCGCTGCGGGACGGAGACCCGTACGATCAGCCATTCGCCGTGGCTGCCAGGCTTTACGAGGCCGGGGTGAAGTTCTGCATCAGTTCGGAAGGCAGTGCCCGGGGGGGCGGCGAGGCGGCCAACGCCCGCAATCTTCCATATGAAGCCGCGATGGCCGCGGCCTACGGACTGCCGCGCGAAGAAGCGCTCAAGGCAGTCACCCTGTATCCGGCACAGATTCTCGGCGTGGCCGATCGGGTGGGCTCACTCGAAGTGGGAAAGGATGCCACCCTCATCGTGACCGACGGAGATCCGCTCGAAATCACCACACGCGTGGAGCAGATGTATATCGAAGGGCGCCGTATCGATCTGTCGAGTCGCCATACGCAGCTCTACGAGAAGTACCTGAAGAAGTACCAGCACAACTGATCCGACCTCTGCGGAAACGCGGTGGGGGGGGGCAGGCGCGGTCCGGGGCGGAGTGCAAGGGCGAACGGGGGGCCCCGGCGTGCCAGAGCACACCCCGTTCCTGTATAGTGCCCCTGCCTGACCGCAGGTGTGCTCGGTACACCCACGGCAGGATCTTCGTAGCTTTTTTGTTCTACAACTCTCCGCGCCGTGTTCCGTTCGCACCAGCGCGGCTCACGCAATTGGGATTCACCTGCATGCCTCCCTCGCGAATCGCGGAGTCACATGTCAGGCGGACAGACAATCCGTGCCCGCCCGGTCGGAGCGTTGCAGGGGCCGCTCCGCGCCATTAAGTCCTTCCTGGGAAGCGGTTCTAAACTCGCGTCAGCCCGACCGTTTCGCAAGGCGAAAAAGCGGCCCCCTCGGCCGGCTCGACGCCGAGACCCGGATCGGACCAGGGCAAAAGAACCGGCCCCCGATAGGTGTAGCCCCCCGTCCATGGATCCGTCTGCAGCAAAAGCGGGGTGTCGAGGTCGAGGTAGTCAAACCCGCCCAGACCGAGAGCGAGCCCGAACGAGCAGCCCATGGCCAGGCGCGTTTCGAGCATGCCGCCGAGCATGAGTGACAATCCAAGGGAGCGCGCGACCATCGCCATCTGCACCGCTTCGCGCACACCCGTCTTCATGATTTTGAGATTGATCACGTCGGCGGCCCCTTCCCGGGCCAGTTCGATCACGTCGGCGCAGGATCGGGCCGACTCGTCCGCCGCCACGCGCACGGAGAACTCGCGGCGCAGGGCTCGCGCTCCCTCATGATCGCCCGCGGCCAGAGGCTGTTCCAAAAGCAGCACACACACGCCCTTCGAGAGGCCCGCCAGAAACCTGCGCGCATCCGGGAGTGTGTAGCCGGCATTGGCATCGAGCACGAACGCAGAGTCCGGGCAGGCGTTCGCCACGCGGGACAGCTTTTCGATGTCGAGTTGGACGTCGACTCCGACTTTCAGCTTGAATCTGCGGAACCCCCGGGCATGATAGAGGCGTGACAGGTCGACGGTGGTGTCGAGATCGGTCACGGGAATCGTGATGTCGGTGATGTGCTCGCGCGTCCGTTCGGCTCCACCGAAGTGCGCCCACAAGGGTACGCCGAGCCTCCGGCAGTAGGCGTCGAGCAGCGCAGTTTCCAACCCGCAGCGGGCCGCCGCGTGACCTTCGAGGCGTTCCTTGAAATCCACGAACAGTCGGCGGTACTCAAGCACGCTGTGGCCCACAAGGGCCGGTGCGGCCTGCAAAGCGGCCTCCAGCGTGCCGTCGCGCGTCTCTCCGGTGATCGCGGGGAAGGGCGCCATCTCACCCCAGCCGTGGTGCCCCGACGCCAGGTCGATGCGCACGACGGCCACCTGGGCCAGATCCAGCGCGCCCGAAGCCACGGCGAAGCGGCGTGCGAGTTCGACGTCGAGCTCGTACATCGTGACGTTCGTGATGGTATCTGTTGGAATGGGCATGGCGATGCGAAGACGACTTTGTGCGTCGCGCGAGCCAAGATCTGTGGGCCGGCGCGCACGGTCAACGCGCCTTCGCGCCCGTCCCGATGTGCTCATGGGTGGCTTTTGGGTTGTCCGGCCGGACGCCCTGGGCTATGCTGCCAGAGTCGAAAAGGGAGCTGTTGGTCCGGTCCTGGAATGAAGCCAGACGTCTACATCGTGTCCGCCTGCCGCACGCCCATCGGTTCGTTTCAGGGCGTGCTCTCGCCTCTCCCGGCGCCTGAACTGGGAGCCATCGCCGT
>DAIOGN010000174.1:0-5338 GCA_036745245.1 Candidatus Zixiibacteriota bacterium | reverse complement strand
CTCGACGGCATACCCGAGGGAGGCGTAGACGACGACGTGGCCCAGGCGGCGCATCAGATCGTCGCGTGCCGCGAGAGCCTCGGCCGTTACCGAGGGCCCCTCGGCCAGCCGCCCCGCAAAGACGCGGGCCTCGCCGTCCAGCTCCTGAACCATCTGCTCCACGTTCTGTCGATCCGGCTCCGACAAACGGTAGGGCGCGAGTTCACGGCAGCGCTGTTCGAGTTCGGCGAGTTCCGCCGACTCCTGTGCGGAGTGAATCTTAAGCGTGTCGTCGGTCCCCGAAACCTTGCGCAGATGGGCCAGGTCCTGTGTGGCGTTCTCGAATCGCGCCAGCCACTCGGCCTGCTGGCCGGCCTTCTCGCGCAGATGCTGAGTGTCGCGCGCTCCGAAGGGCATGAGCGTTTGCCGGTAGGACAGCTCCGCCAGCTCCAGGTCGCGGCGGCAGTTGTCGGCCGCCGTCTGGCGGGCGGTGGCATCCGCGAAAAGCGATCGCTTGCGCAGTGACGAAAACACAGCCACGGGCATGGACATGAAGAGCACGGCACCCACCGTCCAGATGTACTCGGAGTACGGCAGAGGCAGCATCACGGGAGCCACGAGCACAGGGATTGAAGCGGCCGTGGCGATCCACCAGCGCAGCGGGCGCAGGCGGGCCAGGCGCGTGTGCGACTCCTTGCGAACCTTCTCGGCCTGAATGTAGGCCTGGCGCGACGTCTCCACCTGCCGTTCCTGGGTGTCGGCACGGGCGACGAGCAATTCGTCGATGAAGGTGATCCCCTCGCGTTCTGTCTCGTACTCCGCGATCTGTTTTTCCACCTGACGTGCCTGCCGCGCGGCCGTGATCCGATCCTGGATGGTCGACTCCAGGCGGCGGAACTCCTCGATGGCGGTTTCCGCCTGGTAGTGGCGTTCCAGTTGCTTCACCTTCACGATCAGTTTGCGTGAGGCTTCCTCCTGCGCTTCCAGGAGCGGAAAGAGATCGGCATACAGGGCCGTGGCCGTGTCGTGAGCCCCCAGGGCGGAGGTGAGCGCCTGTTCGTACCTGGCGAGTTCGGCCGCCAGGGCGTCCGACGGCGGGGCCGTGCCGGCGCTCGGTTTGGCTTCGCGTCCCGGTACGTCGGGCGGAGGCGTGAGGAAGGCGGCGGCCCGGGTGTGGCCGTTCGTCTGAACCTGCTCGGCCAGATGCGACTCGATGGCGGCCCGATTATTGAAGCGGGCGCCGGACGTGCGATTGGAGAGCTCCTCCGACTCGAGACTGAAGTCTCCCTGCCACACGTAGGCCGCGCCGTTGAGCACGAACTCCACGCGCGCACTGTGCAGGTCGGGAGCGTCGCCGGAAGCGAACACGTAATTCAACAGCGGCAGCAAGGTCGGGTGTGACCCTTCACGCAGGCACAACCCGCCCGTCAGGCGCACCGTGCCGCGCTCTCCGCCGTTGCGCGGCAGAAACTCCGCCATCTCTACGACGAGCGCGCCCACGGAGCCTCTCTCCACTGCGAAGGGTTCAGTCGGCCCGCGGCGGCGAGCTTGATGGCGTCCTTCAGGGCACCGCGTTCGGCTTCTGCACCTTCTGAGTAGGCCTGCCACAGGGCACGCAGCACCGGCGGCGAATTTCGGGAGTCTTCAGGCGCAGTCAGCCGGGTTTCATCAGCGATACGAACGCCGAGCAGGTCGTCCGCGCAGAATGCCGCCAGCTCCGGTTCGAGTATCGGACTCGTTGCCGGGCGTGTGCCCACCAGGCGGACGTCGAACAACGTGCCGGCACCCGCCTGACGGCGAATCGCCTGCGCGATCGCAGATACGGAGGGCAGGCCGGAAACGTCGAGTTCGATCGAGTTCTGCGAAATAGACTCCAGCCGCACGGGTTCCACCACGGGTTCAGGGCCGGACAGATTAATGACCCAGCTGGCCCCGGCCTGAAGTCCCGTCGCAGGCTCGAGCGACACCAGGGGGGCCGCATAACAGGCGGGGCGCCTCGTGGTGCCGATACGCTCGGCCGCTCCGCCGTCTGCAAGTGCGAGATAATCAAACGGGTGGTTCGCCACTTCGACGGGGGCCATCACCAGGCCCTCTTCGGGCCCGGGCTGCAGTCGACCGCGATTGCCGTAGGCCACTGCAATGTGCCAGCCCGGATCTGTTCTGCGCTCGAGTTGTTTCAGCGAGCGGGGGCCGGTCTGCGAAGCGTCTTCAGGCAGGGCGTAAATCCAGAGACCGGGCGCAAACGAAGTGGGACACGCGGACTCCGGGAACAACACCACGAGATTGGCTGCACGATGTCCGCCGAGATGGCGGTGGGCGCAGTAGGGAGCCCACGGGTCACGCCCACCCGGGAGCACCACGAGAGTTTGCTTCGGGAAGCGCTTGCAAACGTCCACGACGTGGTGCGCGTCGGGAAGCGACACCGTGTTGGAGTCGAATAGATCGCCGGTGCACAGGAGCGTCGAGACGTCCAGTTCCGCGGCCGTCTGAAACGCCTTCTCGAGAAGGCTTCCGGACAGTTTGCGAATCCGTTCGCCCGCCTCCGGCCAGTCCGGATAGGCGGCCCCCAGACGGAGACCGGTAAAATGAAGGATCTTCATGGGCCCATGGAGGATATCGTCAGATTCCGGCCGGGGCTTAGACGGGAGACGCCGGTCGTGCGAGGGCCGGCCGTGGAAGGCCTCGGGCTCTGCGAAATCAGGATGTGGGAATACAGAATGGGGGGAGGTTGACTATATTGCGCGAGTCCTCGTCCGCTATGAGCCAACCCCTCCTGCCCACCCGCCGTCCGCTCGGCCCATTGGCGCGCCGCCTCCTCCCGGCCGGCCTGTGCCTGGTCGTGTCGCTCGCCTTTCCCGGCACGGCACGCTCAGTTTGCGGAGACTCCGACGGGGATGGGGTGCTGTCGTCGGGCGATCTGTTCCACATGTTCGCCTACCTGTTCGAGAACGGCCCGGCGCCCTCGCCTGACGGTGACGTGGACGGGTATGAGCAGAACACCGTCCGCGACGTGAGCTTCGTGGTGTGGAACATCGTGGCGCAGGATCCGCCTTTGACGTGTCCGCCAACGGCTCCCCCTCTCGAGCCCGCGGTCGACTCGGGCCACGTTCTCATTTACGACGAGGTGTTCCCGGCCGGGATAGAGACCTTCTGGCTGGGGCTCCGGCTGCTGCACAGCGACTCCGTGGCGGCCTTCACCTTTGCGATGCGCATTCGCGTGAACGGTGAGGTGCCCTTCCTCGGCAACGTCACCTGGGCGTCGCCCTTGTCGGCCTTCGATCTGAAACAGAAGAACTCGTTTCTGCCTCAGGGCGAGCTGGTGCTGGGAGGGACATCGTTCCTTCGCCTCGGACTGCCCGGCCCCGGCCATCACGCCGTCGCGAACATTGAACTCTATCTGCCGGCGACGGATTCGGATCGCGTGATCACCTGCGAGTGGGTGGCGCTTCCCCCGGTGGAACCAGCCGGCCCGGTGAACACCACGATGCTCGTGGCTCCGAATCTAGCGACGGTGCGTCCACTGATTCTTGGCACGTGCACCGTGGATACGGATGACGACGGCACGGTCGATTGCCTGGATCTCTGCCCCGGTTTCGATGACAGATCCGACGCAGACGTCGATGGTTCTCCCGACGCGTGCGACCTTTGCCCCGGCTTCGACGACAGCCTGGACGCCGATTCCGACGGGGTGCCCGACGACTGCGACCAGTGCGCAGGCTACAGCGACAGTTCCGATCTCGACGGGGACGGCGTGACCGACTGCTTCGACACCTGCACCGACCAGGACGGCGACGGCTTCGGTCAGCCTGGCCTGCCGTTCGGGGAATGTCCCACCGACAATTGCCCGAACACATCCAACGCCGCGCAGGAAGACTCCGATGGCGACGGGGCGGGCGACGCCTGCGACAATTGCCGCACTATGGTCAACGCATCGCAGGGCGACCGGGACGGCGACGGCGTGGGCGACGTGTGCGACAACTGCGAAAACGCCTACAACCCCATGCAGGCCGACCTGGACGGCGACGGCTTCGGCAATGCCTGCGATGTGGATACGCCCCATTTGGAGGCCAGAAGCCGCCTCTCTCTCACCACGAGCCAGGGGTCGGGCTGCTGGGGCTGGACCGCGCCCGACGGCTCAGAATACGCCTTCATGGGCACACAGCAGGGCATCGTCGCCGTCATGGCGGCTCCGGAGATCAGAGTGATCGACACCATTCCCGCACCGCTGGGCGGCGCGGGCCTGTGGCGCGAGATCAAGAGCTTCAGACACTACCTGTACTCCACCAGCGAACAGTCGGGCGTCCGGTCCGGACTGGGTGTGGCCGATCTCTCCACGCTTCCCGACAGTGTGCGCTATGTAGGCTCGTTCCCCATCAACGGAGTCGGGCAGTACACCTCGCACACGCTGTCGATCGACACCGCACGCGCCATGGCCTACTGCGAAGGCAACTCGAGCACGTTCGCTGTGTTCATGCTGGATCTCACGAATCCCGAATCGCCGCAGGCGATCGGACACTTCGGCACGCCGGGAACCTCCGGTATTCACGACACTTATGCGCGGCGCGACACGGTGTACGTGGCCGAAGGCTTCGAACGTACCTGGTCCATCTGGGACCTCTCCGACAAAAACCAGCCGCGCTCCATGGTGCGTGTGTCATTTCCCGGGGCCGGCTTCCTGCACAACATCTGGCCCACCGACGATAGCCGATACTGCGTCACCACCGAAGAGACAACCGGCAAGACGGTGAAAGTGTGGGATATCCGCAATTATGATTCCATCCGGATCGTGGCCGAGTATCTCGCCGAGTCGAACCTGGCACACAACGCGCACATCGAAGGAGGGACCCTGTGGATCTCGCACTACGAGTCGGGCGTGGTGGCGCTGGATCTCGATAACCCCCTCGCCCCGGTGGAAATTGCGCGCTTCGACACCTATCCTCAGGGCGAAAGCGCCGCCTTCCGCGGTTGCTGGGGTGTGTATCCGCACACTCAGAATGGTTACGCCTACGCCTCCAACATGGACGGCTATCTTACGATCCTCGAACTCACGCGAGGATGCGATACACGCCTTTCGGGCGACGCCGATCAGGACGGCCGCACCGGGATCCTGGATGTGGTGACCCTGGTGAACCATCTCATGCGGGGCGGACCCAGCCCGGTGCTCGAAGACTCCGACGTGGATTGCACGGGAGATCTCGCCACCGCCGACGTGCTGATTCTGGCCTGGTACCTGTTCGCACAGGGCCGGCCGCCGTGCGAGATCTGCGTCTCGCAATAGCGCCAAGGCCGGGCGCGCCCAATCCAGCGCACGAGTGAGGATTGGCCACAAGCGGGCCGCACGCTACCTTGTCGGCGCATG
>DAIOGN010000173.1:0-5398 GCA_036745245.1 Candidatus Zixiibacteriota bacterium | reverse complement strand
TTCGGAGTTGAAGTGCAACACCAGACGGTGTGGCCGCTCCGGTGCCACCTGCGCTGTCAGTACAACTTTTTTGGGCTGTGTCACAATCAGGACTCTGGGGACTCTCGACTATCAATAGCCATCGCGAACAATATACGCATCGTTACGCCAGACATTGGCGCTCCGGCCGAAGATTTCCGGGATCCTGCTGCCGGGCCCCTACCCCTTCACCCGGGTGCAGCTGGGTCTGAAAACCTAACTATTTATACGTCAATTACTTACGGGCCCTTGCGTCACCCCCGAGACGGGACGTCACCACCTCTATGATGTGGCCCACCGTGAGTCCGAACTCCTCAAAGAGCTTCTTCTCCGGGGCCGAGGCGCCGTAGCGATCCACGCCCAGCACCGATCCGTCCAGGCCCACGTACTTCCACCACCCGTGCGATGAACCCGCTTCCACGGCGACCCGCCTGCGGAGTGCCTTCGGAAGGATCGATTCCTTGTATGCGTCGGTCTGCGCTTCGAACAATTCCCACGACGGCATGCTCACAACGCGAACGTTCGTGCCACGCGTGGACAGCACCTTCGCCGCCTCCAGACAGAGATGCAACTCTGAACCGGTGGCGAGAAGCAGCGCCTCCGGAGCGGACTTCGGTTCAAACGCCACGTAGGCTCCCTGCTTCAGCCTGGCCGCCGGGAGCCCGTCGATCACGGGCAGATCCTGTCGCGTGAGAATGAGTGCCGTGGGTCCCGTGCGCTCCATGGCTACCTGCCACGCCACGCACGTTTCGTTGGCGTCGGCGGGACGGATCACCGTGAGTCCGGGAATGGCGCGCAGAGAGATCAAGTGCTCCACCGGCTGGTGCGTGGGTCCGTCGCCACCCACGCCGATGGAATCGTGCGTGTACACGTAGACGACAGGCAATCCCACCAGAGCCGACAGACGCACGGCCGGTCTCTGATAATCCGAGAACACGAGGAACGTGCCCTGATAGGGTCGCAGCCCGCCGTGGTACGCCAGGCCGTTGGCGATGCTTCCCATGGCATGTTCGCGCACGCCGAAGTGAATGTTGCGGCCGCCCGGCGACTCGGCCGACTGGCTGGCCTCCCCCGAGATCAGAGTCTTGTTCGACGGTTCGAGGTCGGCCGAACCGCCCACGAGTTCGGGGACAACTTTAGCGATGGCGTTGAGCACCTTGCCGGAAGCATTGCGTGTGGCCACGGACGTGCCCGTCTCGAACTGCGGCAGACTCTTGTCCCAGCCCTCGGGAAGCCTTCCCTGCGTGCGCCGTTCGAACTCCGAGGCCAGGTCGGGGTGCGCCGCGCGATAGCGCTTCCAGAGTTCAATCCATTCGGCGTGCCGGCGACGGCCACGTTCCCCCGCCGACTTTGCGTGATCGTACACTTCCGAGGGCACGTGGAAAGCGGGAGACGCTGGCCAGCTCAGGGCCTCCTTCGTGCGTTTCAGCTCCTCCTCGCCCAGCGGGGCACCGTGCACTTCGGAGGTGTCCTGAAGCTTCGGCGCACCGAAGCCGATGTGCGTGCGCGCCACGATGAGCGTAGGCTGATGCTGTTGCGCCACCGCCTTGTCGAGCGCCCAGCCGATCGCTTCGTGATCGTGGCCATCCACCGCGAGAACGTGCCAGCCGTAGGCCCCGAAGCGCGCCGCCACGTCCTCGGTGAAAGCCAGGCCCGTGGGGCCGCCGATCGTGATTCGATTGTCGTCGTAGAGCACTGTGAGTTTTCCCAGCGCAAGATGTCCGGCGAGCGATGCGGCCTCCGAGGCCACGCCCTCCATCAGGTCGCCGTCGGAACAGATGCACCAGGTGTGATGGTCCACGAGCGGCAGACCTTCGCGATTGAATCTTTCGGCCAGAAGTCTCTCTGCCAGCGCCATCCCCACTGCATTCGCCAGTCCCTGTCCCAGCGGGCCTGTGGTGGTTTCCACACCCGGGGTGTGCCCCCGCTCTGGGTGACCCGGGGTAAGGCTGCCCCACTGCCGGTACGAACGGAGGTCATCCAGCGTGAGGCCGCAGCCGTAAAGATGGAGCAGCGTGTACAGCAGAAGACATCCGTGTCCCGACGACAGTACGAACCGATCGCGGTCGAGCCAGGCGGTGTCATCGGGATTGAATTTCAGAAGCCGGTCCCATAGCACAAAGGCCATGTCGGCCTGTCCCATGGGTGCCCCGGGGTGACCCGATCCTGCCTTCTGCACCGCCTCGGCGGCGAGCACGCGAATTGCGTTGGGAAACAGTCGATCGATGCCCTGCGCGCTCGTAGCGGCCGGGTGCACAAGCGTTGCCTTGTTCATGCGGTGCGGGTCCCCTGTGGTGGTTAGCGGTCAGAGTAGGGGCCGCCTGTGGGACAGGCAAGGGCCGAGCGCACCAAAGAAAAGGGGCGAGCCGCGCTCGCCCCTTGAGATTCAGGACACGGGGTTTGACCCCCGTCACTTGATAATGACGAGCTTGCCGATGTCGGTGCCGAAGCGGCTCTCGACGGTGTAGATGTACAGGCCCGTCTTTACGGCCTGCGTGTTGCGCGTGATCAGATCCCACTCCACCACGGTGGCCTGGGAGCTGGACGGGTTTTCATAGTGATCAAGTCTCCGCACCAGGTCACCATCCAGAGTCCACACCGACACCACGCAGGTGTCGGGAACGTTGGTGAAGGTCACCTTGCGAGCGCGTTCGGGGTCGCTCCCGATGCGGCCCGGGTCTTCCCAGCCCGCGGAGTTGTAGTCCTCCGACAGCCGGTAGGGATTGGGGAACACTCCCGGTTTCGGGCGCGTGGACTTCACCACCTCAGCCGAATTCAAAGGCCAGATCTCCTGCATGGTCGCCAGGGGCGACGATTCCAGGGAGGACAGCTCGGCCTGCGGATTGCCAAAGTCGAACGTGGTCACCGCGAGAAACACAGGTTCGGCCAGCTGAAGTCCGTCGATGGCGAATTCGTATTCGTAGAACATGTTGAACGGCTCGCCGTTTTCGTACATGGTGTCGGCCGGCGTGGCCTGTGGAAACCGCTTGCGGATCACCTGGTACACCGGATGGCCGAGCGAGTCGTTCAAGAAGGCCAGCCCAGAGTCATCGGCCTTCTGGTTGGAATCGAACGCGGTGAAGTAGTAGTAGTTCGTATCCAGGTTCTCCTGGTCCACTGGATCCAGCACGATCTCGCGCATCGCTTCCGTGACGTCGGCCACCTTGAAGCTGTCCGGATGGAACGGCGTGAAGTCGTACACCGAATCCACCAGATCGTTGTACAAGAACTGGAGCGAGTCCAGGGTGAATGGCGGATCCTCCACGATCCAGCGGAAGGCGTCGGCATTGAACCGCCAGCGGATGTAGTTGATGTTGTCACGCTGCGCGAGCAGAGAAAAGTCGGCCAGCTGGCCCGTGCGGCTCATGTACACCCGGTAGCCCTCGAAATCGGCGAGGTTCGAAAACACGTCCCGTTCGGTCTCTGCACGCAGTCCGTTCCAGCGCAGGATCACCTGTCGCTCCACCGTGATAAACCGCACGTCGGGCACCGCCGGCGGCGGAGGTCCCTGGAAGTCGGGGACGCCATCGCCCGTGTAGTAGGCCGTGTCGTCATTCACGATTCGATAACTGCCCTTGGTGCCATTGCTGTCGGAGTCGAAGCCCGGGGTGTCGTACACCCAGCCCGCCCACTGCGCGTTGCGCGCGAAATTGGTGAAGTTCAGCCCGTCGAGAAAGAGTTGCGGATTGGCAGGCGTGAAATTCACCTGAAAGTTCCTGGGGTCATCGTGGAAGTCCGCGCCGGCCACGATGGCGACAGTCAACGGCAAGGTGTCGCCGGGGTTCACGTCGAACGGTCCAAAGGAGAGCAGGTAGCGCGTGTCAAAGCCGTCGGCGATATCGATGGCGTTCGACAGGGGCGACAGAGGCGGCAGCCAGCCGTCCACCACGTGTGTATTAGCAGCGTCCACCTGGGCGAAGTCGAATTCGCCGTTGGAGAGCGTGAGATACTTGTTCACGTCGCCCTCCGGAGTGCCCAGGTTGCCGGCGGGGTAGGTAACCTTCGTGTTCGCTTTGTTGGGCCCCCAATCCTGACTCGCCGTGCCGTTGGAGATCCACCAGTTGAACGAGAATTTCAAGTCGGCCGGGGCACGCACCACGCGCACGCCGGACACGCCTGTCACCGAATTGAAGCCGAACCGATTGCTCGAGTTGGGGTCGCCGTCGTTATCGGAGATCCAGGCGATGTTGACGGTGTCCCGGTAGCCCTCGCCTACAGCGGCCTCCACGGTGGGAGTAAACCCCGTAATGTCGTCGTCGTACGCCTCGCCGTTCGACACATGGCCCACGTCGTGGTCCATGTACAATCCCATGTACAGATCGTCGATAGTGCGACTCGACAGCCCGATGATCTTGAAGTCCAGCAGGATAAAGTCCTTGGCGTAGTCGAACGACCAGGAATACGACTCCTGACGCACCTGAATGCCAATGGGAATGTGCGGTCGTCCGTCGTTGCCGTCGGATCCCACGAACTGGGAGTTGGTCACGGTGTCATAGTAGGTTGCCACAAAGTCTTGCTCGGAGACCGCGTCCTTGGTGAAAATCGCGTCGGGACAGGCCGAGTTGGCTGGTTGTCTGAGGAGGGGGCGATTCGTGCGCTCAATGATGTCGCCTTCCGGGAACGGATCGGGGAACATCTCATTGTTGTCGAGCCAGCCGTCAGCGCCAACGGACACGAGAGTGTCACGATTGACAATGGCGCCCACCCACAGGGCGCCCTGGAACAGGTACTCCACGCCGGAGCCGCGCGGGAACTCGAATGATTCCGCTGGCCGACGTGTACAGGGGTCGATTTCGCCGCGCCCCGCGCTGCCGATGAACCCCCAGTTGGTCACCGTGAAAGCGATGTTTCCGACCTTGTGAGTGCGGTTGGTGACGAACGGGCTCTCCACCGCACTCTGGACCTGGTAGCGGCTGCGGTTCGGCTTCTGGGTAGGCAACTTCGCGGCCCACACCGGCTGGCTGAGTGTCAGGCCGGCGCACACAAACGCCAGGCATCGGAACCATCTCAAGTTCATTAAAGACCAGTCCTTATTAAAGAGCACTCAACCTGGCGGGGATTGGACCGCCGGCCGGATCCGAGTCTCTGTCCCATGGCACCTCGACCAACCGCCCAAACAGACCCATCCGGCCGTTCGCGTCAGTCCTCAGACACTACTCAAGGGGGTTTATTCCCTGCGGATAGCTGGGCCTAACCTATGGGAGCGTGAGCCTTACGGCAACCCGAATCTGCCCGCGGCCCGGTCGGTTGAAAGGCGGCGTCAAAGAGCGTAAGTTCATGCCGGAGGCCGGACTCGAACCGGCACGCCCCTTACGGGACAAGGGATTTTAAGTCCCTGATGTCTTCCATTCCATCACTCCGGCTGGCAACAACTTACGGC
>DAIOGN010000172.1:3069-5594 GCA_036745245.1 Candidatus Zixiibacteriota bacterium | reverse complement strand
AGGGTCAGCTCTGCGTGTTCACCGTGGGTCCGGATCGGCCGCGTCTGCAGATCGACTCGCAGTTCGTGTTCCGTACGGCCACGCCTGGCGACGGCATCACCAACGACAACGTCGTCGACGCCATCCAGAACTCCGGCTGCGTCGACCTCAACGTTGCGGCTTATACGGAGATCAATCCGCCCGCGGTACGCGTCCTCGGCAGCAACCCGATGCTGGCGTCCAGCACCCTGAGCACCGAACGCAGACTGTCGGGCTATAATGCCCTGCTCACCGAATCGAACCTGCCGAAGCTGCGCGCAATCGCAATTACCGGCGGCGTCGAAGAGGGCGATGAGGAAACCAGCAACGTGCGGACGTTCGCGGCCAACAGCGCGAAGTCGGCCGCCGATCCGCTGTTCCTCACCGTGAACACGGCCCCGGGTGCAATCGCTCCGGGCGCCGCGCAGACCCTGAACGTCGACTACGACGAAACGGGCCTGACGAACAACACGGGCTACACCAACTTCATCGAGATCGATTCGGACGATCCTGACTATTACCCGCAGGATCCGACCGGCGCGGTCTACGGTCTGCCCTTCATCCAGTTCGAGCTGTTCATCGGCTGCCCCGACGCGCTTGACTTCATCACGACGGGTCTGGGTTCAGCGTGGATCACCAACTTCGGCGCTGAAGCCGGCGGTAGTAATTTCTCCACGCCGGATACCGATGACGGGTTCAACATCAACGGCGAGACCGCTCACCACTTCGACGGTGGCTGGGCGATGGTGGTGCAAGACTCCCTGCACTGGGCCTTTGACGGCTGCTCCGTGGGTGGGTACCCGCGTCGTGCCGGCGAATGGGGTCCGACGCTGCCGTGCGGTCTGACGATAGCGGCCAATAACTACCCGAGCCCGGTGGGTGTGGATGCCGTGGAAGAGGTCACGTACAATATGCTTGACCTGGCTTCCACCAACGGCTTCTTCGCGCCCAGCTCGCGTCAGTGCGGTGGTGCGTTCCTCGAAGTGCAGCGCGTGGGCTCAACGGATCCCGCGTTCGGCGACTTCCTGCTGAACCGCATCAAGATCACCAACGAAGTGGGAGCTCCCGGTGACATTCCGGGCGCCATGAACAACGTGTACTTCGGCACGGTCACCGACTGGGACATCTCGTCGAATGACAACGTCCGGAGCTACAACGACGGCTACGCCCAGGAAGACAACGGCGCGGGTGCTCCGGGAACCGGCTCCTGGATGGACGGACACGTTCGTCTCGATGGCAACCATGTGGGTGCGGGCGCCCTCGGTTCGGGTGGTGCTCCAACCTTCATGACCGCTGACATCCAGGACGATCAGGGTCATGGCGCTGCGGCCTACCGGATGATGTCTGCTCCGGCCGGCTACTGTGCCACCGTGGATCCGGCGTCGTGTGCCAACACCGACCTGGCCTCCCTGTGGTCCGCTGCTCACTTCCCGAGCATCGCAGACGGCGCTTCCGTGGAATTCTACATGGCGATCTATCGTGTAGAAGACGGCGTGAACGGCTTGCCGTTCGTCGCCGGTGCCGCGGGTGCCGAAGCGGTGTATCGTGAAGTCACGTGCCGTGCCAAGGCCTTTGCGGGCTTCGGCAAGGGCGACATCAACTGCGACGGCTGCGTGGATCTGCAGGACGTCGTGGCTCTCGGCAACATCGTGGACGGTCTGCTCCCCGCCGCCGGTGCCGGTATCTACACGGCCGACGCGGATGGCGACAACGACCACGACAATGACGACTACAACCTGTTGTACGACGTAGTGTCGGGCGTGCAGCCTGCCACTAACCTCGCCAACGGTTGGAGGTTCTAGTCAGCCAGATTTACGTTCGACATTAACCCCGTCGATCGGTAAACCGGAATCCCGGCCCTCGCAAGGGGGCCGGGATTTTTTGTGCCCGCAAGGTACGATGACTGTCGAGTGTGGTGCGAACGTGGAGGCGGCAAATGACCCGGCAGAGTCACACACCGGGGATGACCCGACGTTGGGGAGGCGGACAGGTAGAGCTGAACTACAGAAGATACGTGCGCACACTCACCCGAGGGTGCACGTCAAGGCAGAGGGATGGTGCAGAGATACGTCAGTCTTCGAACAGCGAGTCCCACTTTTCCTTGAGGAACGCCTTCGTGACCGGGCGCGGCGGCAGCCGGTGCGGCGTCACGGCCACGGAGAAGAGCGGGCAGAAGTTGGCCCGGTCCTTGTCTTCCACCAAGGGCGCCTTGGATTCCCTGCACTTGTTGTCCGCCACCTCGTCATAGAACTCGCAGTTCGAGCAACTCCGCAGCGAAGTCCCGCAGCGCGGGCACGATTCGTTGCGTTGAGGCTGTTGAACCTGTGTGAGTTCTTTCTGACATCGCCAACAGATCATGAGTCTCTTCTCCCGGGCCCCGGGAGGGCCCGCATGCGGGACGCTCTGGTGTGGGTGGCTGTCCCCCCAGGCACCGCTGCCTGGCGCATCGGGTGGGCGCTGGTGAAGGCCCGTACCTCAGGGTATACTCCAGAAGCCCATGCCCGGAT
>DAIOGN010000172.1:0-3059 GCA_036745245.1 Candidatus Zixiibacteriota bacterium | reverse complement strand
GTAGACTGAGACCTTCGATGCCGGGGGAGTGCCCCCGCAGGAATGTCCCCCACTCCTCAGGGGGTAGATACCCAACCGGGCCCGGTCCGTCAAGCAGAATCTGTTGCGGTGCATCGGGATGCGACCCTCCCCCGGGAGCTGGCCGGGGCTCGGATAGCCCGGCACACAAAAAACAAGCCCCGCATTCCGATGCGGGGCCCTCACCCACAATCCGCGGCGCATCCCTGCGCTAGACGGGTGGCGGTGTTCGTTGAACTAGTACGCCGCGTACGTGGAGTACGTGCTGCGCCGAGTCCGGCGGGCGTACGTACGCGTGGTCGCGCGACGAGCCGGCTTGCGGGTCCGCGTGGTGCGGGTCGCGGTGCGACGCGCTGACTTGCGCGACGTACGGCTCGCGGAATGCGTTGCCTTGCGGCTGCTCTTCCGGTTCGACTTGCGGGCCGAGTGGCGACGCGCCGGGCGGCTCGGGGCACCGCTGTTCCAACCGTACTCCCAGTTCCACAGGTTGGAGATCTGAGCCCGATTCTTGGCGGCCGGGCTCTTGCGGCGGCGCGTGCTGCCGGCAGCGCGCTTGCGGGCCGGGCGGGCGCTCGACGACCAGGCGGATGCCCAGGCCGAGTACGACGCGCGGCGGGCGTTCTTGCGGGCAGGACGGCGGGTAGTCCGGCGAGCGGACTTGGCCTTCCGGCTGCGGCTGGACGCCGGGCGGTTGGACTTGGACCAGCTGGACGCCTTGCGGGCTCTGCTGGTCTTGCGCGCCGGGCGACGCGTGCTCGACTTGCGAGCGGACCGCTTGCGCGACGTCGAGCGAGTGGACTTACGGGCGGCCTTGCGGCTGCTGGCTTTGCGAGCTGCAGAGCGGCGGCGAGTTGCGCCCGATCTCTTGCTCGTGGATCGCTTACGGTTTGTCATTACTACTCCCCCTGTGTGGGTTGGGTGAACGGTTTCCTACCTACCATTTTCGGCAGCCCATAAGAGACCTTAACTCCAACCGGGGCAATATCGTGGGCCGCTTCTCCGGCTGCCGGAACGGTCACGCGGCGGCCTGGCACGCCCGTGCGGGCATGCGGCGTGCACCTCTGGCCAGGCGCCTGTCCGAAATCGTATCCTGCTGAGGGCTAGATGGATAGCCTTTCACCTGCGAACGAGAGGAGAGCCTCTAAGGGAGCATCTCACATTGACTGACCGCTCCGAAGAGTTATCCTTCGGAGGCACGATAGTCTGGGTGGCGCGGCTGACTGGGTAGGCGAATCTCAACCGGCCCGACCTCCAATCCGCTTCGGCAAGGAGTCCGGCTCATGATCAGGAAACTAGTCTCCACCCTTGTGTCCCTCTGGTTCATCAGTCTGCTGCCGTCCACCCTCCCCGCACAGCCCCCACCCAACGTGCGACTGAATACGGATGCGTCGCCCTTTCTGCAGAACGAGGAACAAATCTGGATCAACCTCACCGATAGCCTGAATGTTGTGGCCGACTGGCTGGACTTCCGGCTTGGGTACCGGCGCGTGGGCGTGGGTGTGTCCACGGATGGCGGCGCCACGTGGAATGATCAACTGGTGGACCCGATGATTTTCACGTGGCAGTCCGACCCCGTTCTCGTGGGCGATCGGTCTGGGCGATTCTTCATGAACATGCTCGACTTTGACAATTCCGCTCCGCAGTCCAGTCACATCGTGGTGTATACCTCCACCAACGGCGGGCTGGTGTGGACCGGGCCCGTGCCCATGCAACCGTTGGGGCCCTACTTCGAGGACAAGCAGTTCACGGCCGTCGATCGCACGGGCGGACCGTACGACGGGTACTACTACTGTTCGTGGACGCGCTTTCCGGATGTGGGGCGCGATCGCATGATCTTCGTGCGTTCCACCGACGGCGGAGTGAGCTTCGACGACACCGTGGCCGTGGGGCCGGCGATCATCGGCACCAAGTGCGGCACCTGGGATCAGGGTCAATTTTCCATCCCGATCGTGAACAGTGACGGCTCGGTGCACGTGCTGTGGCAGGGAGTGCATCTCGACAGCACCGGCGGCGTGTGTCAGGGCGTGTATTCCGCCATCCGGCACAACGTGTCGTTCGACGGGGGAGCAAGCTTTACGGGAGATCAGGTCGCATACTTCCCCAACCTCACGTACGACTACGTTGACGGCGGCATCGACGTGTACGGCATGCCCAATGGCGACGCCGACATCTCCGGCGGACCTTACGACGGCACGATCTATGTATCTCAGACCCAGTATGCAGACGAATTGTCATTCGAGACCGACGTGCTGTTGCGGAAATCCACCGACAACGGCGTCACCTGGTCGGCTCCGGCGGTGGTGAACGACGATCCGCCGGGACAGGACGTGGACCAGTTCCACCCCTGGCTGTACGTCAACGAAGATGGCGTGCTGAACCTGGTGTTCTATGATCAGCGCAATGACCCGGGCCACTACCTGTTCGACTGCTATTTCGCTGCGTCCTTCGACGGCGGCGAGACGTTTACCACGAATTATCGGCTGTCGAGCGTGTCGTCCAGCCCGAACGATGTCGCGGCGCGTCCAGCGGGACGCCCGCCGGTTCCGAGAACCGACCGAGCGACAGGCCTCTTGGATCCCACGACCGAGCATAGCCCCATGGCGGGACTGCTCGCCGAATACATCGGCGTGCACAGCCGCCACGACTACAACGTGGCGGTGTGGACCGACACGCGGGACGGCACGCAGGACGTGTACTCGGCGCGGTTCATCACGCCGCTTTTGCCGCCCCGTCTGTACGAGCCGCCGGCAGGTTGGGTAACGCCCGATTCCATCCCGGCGTTTCTCTGGTCCACGTGCTGGCACGAGAGCGAGGATACCTATCGACTGGAAGTGTCGACCGACTCCACGTTCGGCACGGCGGTTCAGAGCTTTCCGGGCCTCCCGGACAACGCCTTTGCGCCGGGGTCTCCTCTGGCTTCCGGCCACTACTTCTGGCGCGTCAAGGCCTTCCGTTCGGCGGGGGATTCCTCGGGGTACTCTCAGGTGCGTGATTTCACCGCCGCCTGCGCGCATTACGCGCAGTACGGCCGTGCGCTGGTC
>DAIOGN010000171.1:0-5613 GCA_036745245.1 Candidatus Zixiibacteriota bacterium | reverse complement strand
CTTCGAGGCCGAGGGCCCAGCGGAGGTTCTCGTCCGAGCCATTGACCGTCTCGTGGATCGAATCAATCACCGTCCATTCAGTCGCAAAGGCGGTCTTCCATTGCTGCTCTTTCAGGAAGCCCACGGGGGGTGAGCCTCCCGGGCTGCCCGGATGACTGTCGTTCGGCGTCTCCATCAAGCCGCCGGGCTGGGCTGAGTTGCCCACATGCACACGGCCCGAAGGAATGTCCTCCGTTGCGTGAGGTGTCTCCACGCGAAAGTTCAGGTCGAATTCACCCTCGGCTTCTGGTGAAATCTCGATCGAGAAAATCCCCGGTCTCACCGCCTGGTCCTGCGGGAACACTGCTTCCACGCCGGCCGCGGATCTGAGCACGGCAGAGACCCTGCCTTCGGCAAGCGCCTGGAAGCCATCCAGAACGGTGATGTGCGTGTGAGACACGGCCGTATCTCCCGCAATCAGAGGATCGACCTCGGCAAACACTTCAAAAGACTGACCCCAGGAGGTCACGGCCCACCCTTCGTCCGGGCCGACCTCCTCCACCTTCTGGGCGCCGCAACCAAGCAGAACCGCGGCGCCCAACCACGAACTCAGGCAGGCGTTAGATATTCTCAAACAGCACCTCCAATTCAGGAGCACCAGCCGCCGACGGCCCAGGAAACACCGGCGCAGAAGCGCGGCATGGTGCCGATGCATCCACGACTCAGCGTAGCCGGGTCGATGCTCAGCGGCGCATCAAGAGATGGACGCTTTGATTAATCTGTAGATTCGGGAATCAGGCGGCGTAAGGCGGCGCGCGAAGTGGCGGCGACTTCGACGAGAACCAGCGACCTAAAGCGGTCTTGAATGAAGTGGACGGAGCGCTGCCCACAGGCTGCGGAGAAGCCGAATCATATCCTTCGCAGGGAGGTACTCCCCAGATCGGAGTGTGGATTCGTGGTCCGCTGCTTTCATGATCGTCGGCAGGGTGGTGATGGTGATGACCGTGGTGTGCGGGTTCGAAATGCGAATGTGACCGATCGCTCGACTCCGTGTGAGCGGTTGCAAGATGCAGCGGTGTGCCGGCCAGAACTCCCAGTAGAACCAGCACCAGGGTGCTGTTGAGTGCGATCAGCCGGCGGCGCCCACGTGGCGGGTGAATCATCGCTTCGCAAATAGGCTGTGGCATACGCCTCATGCAAGGAGTTTCCGTGAGCCGCAATGGGCGGCGGGGTCTCATCGACGCATCCCATGAGATGATGTGATTGGGAGGATCCGCCCCCGTTGCAATCCATGTTTGCAGCCATGGAGTGCTCATGAGTTCCACAGTATTTCGCGCCCGGGGATTCAGATGTTTCTTCTTTTCAAAGGAGGAAGAGCGCGTACATATTCATGTCGAACATCCCGATGGCGTGGCCAAATTCTGGATGAGCCCCAGAATTCACCTGGCCTCCAGCCACGGACTGCGTCCCAAACAAATCCACGAGGCACGGAGCCTGATCGAGGAGCACGAGATTGAAATCCACCAGGCGTGGCAAAGGCACATCCGGCGTGGAAGTGACTGAGATCACGGATCGGGGCATCACGGTGTGCCTGGGGAAGGAGACGTACTTTCTCAGTTACAAGGAGTTCCCCTGGTTTCAGGAGGCGCGGGAGAAGCATGTGCTGAACGTCCGACAACCGCACGCAAGCTATCTCAGCTGGCCTGATCTGGACGTCGAACTGGAAGTGGATTCCCTGATCTCGCCTGCGCGTTATCCTCTGATCAGCCGCGAGAGCCCCATGGGGCCGACGGATCTGTCCGGTTCAGGCAAGAAAAGACGCCCTTGAGCGGTCGTCGATCCCCAGGCATGGGGATCCCTGTTTACGGACAGTCCCACGTACCGGGACTCAGGGTGCACACGTCGCAGGGCGCCGCGCCGCCTTTGAACACGTAGTTCACGAGCGAGATGATATCCGCGGAGGAGAGATTTCCGCTGCAATTCACGTCTCCGGACGCGGCGCAGGGAAGAGGTGCCGGCCCACTTTTGAACACGTGGTTCACCAGGTAGATGATGTCGGCCGACGTGACGGTGGACGACACATTGACATCGCCTACCAGGGCGATGATTGCCTGACTCGGATTCCCCACCATCGGGCAGTTGTCGCAGACGTCGCCCCAGTTGTCGCCGTCGGCATCCAGCTGGGTAGGGTTGGCCATCGCGGGGCAGTTGTCGAGGCAATAGGTGCTGTCACCGTCGGGATCGTCACAATCCTCTACGGTGAGCCGCTGGTCCACCGCGACGGCCTCCCGTTGCGTCACCGTCCCGGACGGCCAGGTCACTTCAATCGAATCCACGACCGTTGCGTCGCCCAGCCCAAAGTGCTGTTCGAGCGTGGTGGAGAAAAAGCCTGTGCTCGAGGAGACGACTCGCGTCTGCCACACCGGCAAGCCGCCGATGGTCGCTTTAACCCTCACCCGGGCGCCGATGCCGGACCGGTTGTTTCCGTTGTACCCTGCGCAGGTAACGGAAAGCCAATGGTTGCCATTGCCCCCGTTCTTGTACAGCCGATTGCGCGATCCGGGTGAGAAGTAACCGAACGTCACAAACAAGTCGAGATCACCATCCTGATCGGCGTCGCACCAGGCGGCGCAGTGGGAGGCATAGCCCGCTACCGGCATGACTTGTGCGGTTGCCGTAACGTCGGTGAACGTCCCATCCCCGTTGTTGCTGTAGAGCTTGTTGTCGGCACTGGTTTGTTCGGTGGTGAACAAGTCCAGGTCGCCGTCGTTGTCGTAGTCGCCCCAGGTGGCCCCGGTGGAGACAGCCGACGCGGTGATGAGCGATCCCGTGGCCGGATTCGTCACTTTCGCAAAGGTCCCCGGCGACGTGGCGTGATAAAGGATGTTCGGCCGGGCCGTGGTCAGGCCTCCCCAGGTGGTGAGGTAGAGGTCCAGTAGTCCGTCGTTGTCATAGTCTCCCCACGCAGGGAACAGACCGTCGGAGCTGTCCTGCGTGAGGCCCGATGTGGTGTCGCGCTCAAATCCAACAACGTCGGTCTCGATCAGCGTATTGCGAAACAAAAGGTCGTTCTCCGTGGCCACCGGAGCTCCGGTGCTCACGAACAGGTCCTGGTCGCCATCGTAGTCGTAGTCGATCCAGGACGGATATGCGTGATTGTGCGGGACGGCCACCGGGTCTCCTGAGAGAACTTGAGTGAACCCACCGGCTCCGTCGTTGTGATATAGTTCGAGGAGGGTTCCGCTGGTGGGACCCACCACGTCGCGTGTGCAAACAACGAGATCCAGCAGGCCATCCTTGTCGTAGTCGCCCCAGTCGGCTGCGTAGTCTTCTCCTGTGCTCTGGACCAAGTCGCCGACGTTGGGCCTGGAGAACGTACCGGCCCCTTCGTTGTGGTAAAGAGTGTTGGTGGAACCCGGATTGCAGAGGAAGGCATCGATCTGTCCGTCGTTGTCATAGTCGCCCCAGGTCTGCCCGGCCGTGGAGGTGAGGTCGGTGCCGAGCGGAGCCGTGAACGATTGAGCCCAGCTTCCTGCACCCTGGTTGAGGAACACGAGATTCGCGGCGGCGGGTGAAAAGACCGCGGTGGTGACGTACAGATCCAGCCTGCCATCGCCGTTCAGATCGACCCAGCTGCAGCCCTGGCTCAGGGGACCGTTGTTGAGGATCACACTCGAATCGATGGTGAATGTCTGCCCCCGGACGGGTCCAGCGAGGCTCACAACCAATAGCAACAGAGGAAGACACCGAAGACAATCTCGGACCATGGGGGTACTCTCCGCGCGGGGATGGGACTGGCTATCTACGAAGCACCGGAGCCGGAAGTTGCAGCTCGGGTGAAGATCTACGGCAAATCGGCTTACGGGCTGGCAGCCCCCGCCACGCTTCGGCGCCTACTTCCCCGACGACTTCGACCTGGACAGCCGCGCCGAGCGCTCCTCGGCCTTTACCCAACGCTGCATCTTCTGCTCCAGGAGATCCAGGGGAAGTGCACCATCTTCCAGGAGCACGTCGTGGAATTTCTTGATGTCGAAGGAGCTCTGAAGCTCTTTCTCTGCGCTGGCGCGCAGTTCCTGGATCTTCAGGCGTCCAATCATGTACGCGAGGGCCTGGCCCGGGTCGGCGATGTAACGCTCGACTTCGCTTTCGATGTCCACTTCAGTGAGCGCCGTGTTCTCGCGGAAGAACTCGATGGCCTTCTCGCGCGTCCAGCCGAACTCGTGGATGCCGGTGTCGACGATGAGGCGCACGGCGCGCCAGGCCTGGTACGTCAGGCGACCGAAATCTGAATACGGGTCGTCATAAAATCCCACCTCTTTGCCCAACAGCTCCGCATAGAGCGCCCAGCCCTCTACATACGCAGTGAAACCGGTGTGGCGCCTGAAATGCGGCAGTCCTTGCAGCTCCTGCTGTAACGTGAGCTGAAGGTGGTGGCCCGGCACGGCTTCGTGGAAAGCCAGGGCTTCCATGGTGTACTTCGGCCGCATCTCCGGCCGGTACGTGTTCACGTAGAAGTAGGCCGGTCGTGAGCCGTCGTCCGGGGCGCCGTAATAGTAGGCAGCCGGCGCCGCAGGAGCGCGGAAGGCTTCCATCTCCTTGAGGTCGTACCACTGTTTCGGCAGTTTTCCGAAGAGCTGATCGAGCTTGGAGTCCATGCGCCTGCAGATCACGCGGAATCCCTCCACGAGCGAGTCGCCCGTGGTGTAATAGAATTTCGGATTCATCCGTAACGCCTGCATGAAATCGGGCAGGGGGCCCCGCCAGTTGGCCTGGTTGGCAATTCCGCGCATTTCCGATTTGATCTGTCCCAACTCCGCCTCGCCCATGGCGAAGATCTCCTTGGGCGATAGATTCGTGGTGGTGTAGTGGCGAACGAGGTAGGCGTAATGCCTGGAGCCTTCGGGAGCCTCGAACAACCCCACGGAATTGCGGCAGGCGCGCAGGTAACGATCGCGGATGAAGTCCCTGAGCTTGCGGTAGGATGGGATCACCTCACTGCGTATGGCCTCCACTCCGTCCTTCTTCAGTTGTGTGCGCACGTCGGCCGGGATGGAATCGGGAAGATCGTCGAATGGAGCGGCCAGGATGTGCTGCGCAGGATCGCGCGTGAGCAGCGCGTCGAACTGGGGCACCACCTTTTCCATGGTGACCCGTGGCGGCATGATGTCGCGCTTCATTCCCTCTCGCATGTTGGCGATGGTCTGATCCACCAGCACGGTGAATGCGTGCAAGCGACGGATGTAATTCTCCGCATCCTCGCGATTGCGCATGGGATGCGACGAGGGAAGTTCGGCAAAGGAATTGGGTGGCCCACCCTGCTGGTTGATCGGAATCAGTTGGCCGTTGAACTCGTCGCCTTCCACGGCGTCCTTCAGCTGGTGGACAAACAGCATGTGATTGAGGCTGTCTGTGGACGAGAGTCCATCCAGTGGAATGGCCTCCGCGCGGGCGAGAAACGCCTTTGTCTCCTCGTGTCGCGCCTGGTGGGCTTCGGGAGAATAGTCGGTGAGCAGGCTGTCGTAGCGGTGGTCCCCCAGGTACGTCACGCGCCGAACCGTTGCGCCAGTGCCCGGCTCGAGCACGATGGCGTGCGGACGAATCGCCACCTTCACCGTCTCGTCGGGTCGCGAGACC
>DAIOGN010000170.1:0-5671 GCA_036745245.1 Candidatus Zixiibacteriota bacterium | reverse complement strand
CAGCGGACCGAATGCCAGAAGACCCAGGAGCGAACCGGCGATCACTGCGAAGCTGGAGACTTCGGCCGAGCGCAGCACCTGTCCCTTCTTGCGGGCGTCTTCGCGACGCTTGGGCGTCGCTTGCTCGGTGCGGTCCTGCAGGGTCTCTTCGGCCACTAGCGGGTCCCCAGAGCGGCCAGGAGGCCATCCAGACTGGTGGAGAGATTCAGGAGAACCTTGCCCATGAACGCGGAGAACAAGGGCAGCGATCCGGCCAGCATGAAGAGCCCCACGCCGATCTTGAGAGGAAAACCGACGATGAATACGTTCATCTGAGGCACGGTGCGCGCGGCGATACCCAGCGCAACTTCGGTGAGAAACACCGCGGCCAGCACAGGGGCCGCGGCCTTGATGGCGATCACGAACAGCGTGCCGGAGATGCGCAACAAGGACTCCAGTCCCGCATCGCCGAGCACCAGTCCGTCGAGCCCGATCACGCGGTAGGAATCGAAGAAGGCGCGCAACATGAGGTGATGGCCGTCCATGGCGAAAAACAGAAGCATTCCCAGGATCAGTTCGAACTGTGCGAGCACACCCACCTGCTGCTCACTGGTCGTGTCGTACACATTCGCCAGGCCGAATCCCACCTGCAGCCCCACCACTTCCCCGGCCGCCTGAAGCCCGGCGAAGAGGAGCGAGAAGACGAACCCGATGATCACGCCCGTGATCGTTTCTCTCAGTCCGAGCACTGCAAATGAGGCGAGATGCTCCGGGGCGTTCGGCAGGGCGGAAGCGATCTGGGGCGTGAGTGCCCAGGCGAGTGCGAGTGACAGCCCGATCTTGACCGGGACGGGCACGAAGCGATGCGACAAAGCCGGCGCCGCTGCCACGAAACCGCCCGTGCGCAGGAGGGCCAGAAGGAAGGCCTGAATCTGTTGCGTTGAAAGGCTGACTATATCGGTCATTGCTGGTCCGGTCTTTAGTACCCGGACCAACCTTGGCAACCTATGTGCCGTTTACCTGTGGCTTCTGGAAGTGTGAGCTATCTGCTTGGTTCTGAAGGTCTTGGCTCGCAGGCGTCGAGAATCGCCCGAACGCCTGCGCCCGAAAGGGGCAACTTTAGCCCCACCCCGGGGCAAGATGGGCTGTCTAGGATGTGAGCATCGGGATGGAGTTGAACAGCGCTGTGGTGTAATCCACCATCTTGGTGAGAATCCATGGCAAGAACACGAGCAGCGCCAGGGCGACGGCCACGATCTTGGGGATGAACGTGAGTGTCATCTCCTGGATCTGTGTGGCCGCCTGGAACACGCTGATCAGGAGTCCCACAAGCAGTCCGAGGCCCAGCATGGGGGCCGATATGAGCAACGTCAGCATCACGGCGTCGCGTCCCAGTCCGAGCACGTATTGAATCGTCACGTTCTTCCTCTCCGTTCAGTGAAAACTCACCACGAGCGATTTCACCAGCAGGTACCAGCCATCCACGAGAACGAACAGCAGAATCTTGAAGGGAAGCGACACCATCACGGGCGGCAGCATCATCATGCCCATCGACATGAGCACGCTGGCCACCACCATGTCGATCACGAGGAACGGGATGAAGATCACGAATCCGATCTGAAATGCGATCCTCAGTTCCGAAATGACGAAGCCGGGCACGAGCACGTGCAGCGGGATGTCGTCGGGCGACTCCGGAGGCTCCATGTGCGAGAGGTCCACGAAGAGGGCCAGATCCTGCTCGCGCGTCTGCTTCAGCATGAAGGTGCGCATGGGGCCCGAGGCGAGCTCGAGCGCCTCCGACTGGGAGATCTGATCGGCCATGTAGGGTTGCAGAGCCAGCGTATTGATTTCCTGAAATACGGGCGCCATGACGAAGGCCGACAGGATGAGCGCCAGTCCGATGATGAGCTGCGCCGGCGGCATCTGCTGAGTGCCGATGGCGTGCCGTACGAACGAGAGCACCACGACCATGCGCGTGAAACTTGTCATCATGACCACGAGCAAGGGCCCCAGGGCCAGCACCGTGAACATGAGAAGCAGCTGCAGGTTCACCGACATCTCGTCGCCCGAGGCTCCGCCCCGTACGTCGGGCACAAGTTGCAGCGTGATTCCGCCTCCGGGGGTGGGGGTCTGCGCCGCCACCGAGGCCCAGGGGCACACCAGCGCTGCCAGTAAGACCAGGAGGAACAGAACTCTCAACGGACCACCTGCGGTTCAGACGTGCGCTTGCTTGTGAGCTTGTTGCCGAGAGTTTTCAGCTTGGATTCGAGCATGCCGGAAAACGACGGCGCACGCGTTGCCAGGCGACCTTCGGGGAGTTCGCCGTGGTAGTCGCCGATGTATTGGATGGATCCGTCGGAAACACCCAGCACCCAGAGATCCTTCCCCACGCGCACCACGCTTAAAGACTGCGTCTGCGCCAGCGGAAGGCGCCCCACCACTTCCAGGTCGAGTGTGCGTGCGGAGGATCCCCCCTGAAGCCGGCGCAGGAACCACACGGCCGCCACCAGAAGCACGAGCACCAGGACGAGCATCCCCACACTGCGCCACACGGCGCCGTCGGAGAGGATCTCGCCACCCGTGGTGTGCAGGGAATCGATCACGACTTGAGCCGTTCCAGGCGTTCACGCGGTGAGACCAGGCTGGTGATGCGCACGCCGAAGTTCTCGTCCAGCACCACCACCTCCCCCTTTGCGAGGGGCTTGTTGTTCACCAGGATGTCCACCGGCTCACCGGCCAGCTTGTCGAGCTCCACGATGGAGCCCGTCCCCAGTTCGAGAATCTCTGCGATGGTCATGCGGGTGCGGCCCAGTTCGATGGAGACGGGCAGGTTCACGTCGAGGAGGAGATCAATATTCGCCGCCTTACGCGACGCCGACTCACCTGCAGTGAGCGGCGCGAATTCCGCAGGCGACGCCAGAAGGGACGATTCCGGCAGCTCCAGACTGGCTGCACTCTGCTGAGGCACGCGTTTGGCCTCGGCCTCCATGGCAGCCGCAAGCGTCAGATCGGCGGGGGCGTGACCGGCGCCGGCCGGCGAGAGCGGATCGGGGGTGTGGTCTTGAGGTTCCATGTCTTCAGGCTTCCTTCGAGTAGAATTGTTCAATGCGTACCGCCTTGCGCCGTCCCGCCTGGCCCACCGTGGCGGAATACTTCGTGAGCCCTTCCACCTGCACGGTCACCCGGTCTCCCACCTTCATGTCGAGGGGAATCACCATGCCGGGCTCGAGGCTGAGCACATCCGCCATCGAGAGCTGGGCCATCCCCAGGCGTGCGCTGACCGCCACCTCGAGTTGTCGCAACACGTCCTGCACTTCACGGCGGCTGTTGGGCTGCGTGCCTGCACGGGCGCTTCCCAGCCAGTTCTGTGTCGCCAGCTTGTCGAGGATGGGTTCGAGCGTGACGTACGGATAGCCGATGCTGATGATGCCACCTGCGGCCGGCATGTTGAGCTGCAGCGATACGACGATCACCGTTTCACCGGGCGGCACGATCTGAATGAAGTGAGGGTTGGTTTCGAAGCCCACCGGTTCGGCCTTCACCTCGAGGATCCGCTCCCAGGCGAGCGCCAGCTGCTCGAACACGCGGGACATGATGCGCCGCATGACGCTTCGCTCGATGCCCGTGAGCTCACGCTCCGCTTCCAGGGCGGCGCCGCGCCCGCCGAACAACCGGTCGACGATGGCGAACGCGAGGGCGGGATTGAAGTCGATGATGCAAAGCCCTTCCAAAGGGTCGAGCTTGAACGTGTACGTACACGACGGCGACTTCAAAGACGAGATGAACTCGGTGTACGTGATCTGGTCCACCGACACGAGGTCGGTGTCCACCATGGCCCGCTGAATCGTGGACAAGGCGCTCGACATCTGTCCCGCAAAGGTGTCGTGGATGTTCTCCAGCTTGCGGAGCTGGTCCTTGCTGACCCGGTTGGGGTGCTTGAAGTCGTACGCGACCGCCCGCGACGGCGTGGGGGCACCGACCTGGGGTGTGCGACCGAGGTCGGCCTCCGACTGCGCCACCGTCGACAGGAGCGCGTCGATTTCTTCCTGAGAGAGGATCTTTCCCATGATTATTGCAGTACGAAATCCAGGAAGAACACCGCCGACACCTGGTGCGGGGCGATTCGCTCGTTCACGACGTCGCGAATGGCCGACCGCATCTGTTCCCGCAGGGCCGGATCGGTGAGTTCCTCGATCGTGCGGGCCGACAGGTGCGTGATCAGTGCGTCCTTGATCGCAGGCTCCGAGTCTGTCACGGCCACACGGGTGGCCTCATTGGATACCTCGAGGCCCACGGTGGTGGACAGGTAGCGGGAGCCCATGGTGCCGGACGGGTTCACGATGATGCCTTCGAAACGCACGATCTCACCCTTCTCCCCTTTCGTCCCCTTCTCGCCGTGAGCGCCATGCTCTTCCTCGGCCGGCCCTTCGTTCGCCTGTGTGGGGTCGGGATGCAGTAGCGGCTTGAGCACGAAGTGCACGCCGCCCCAGGCCAGACCGATCATGACGAGCGAACCGACCGCCATAAGCAGGACGGGTGAACGCTTCGGCGCCTTCTCGGCTTCCGCCGGAACGCGCACGGACTTGTCTTCAGGCATGTTCCCCCTCCTGGGTGGCGGCTCTCTTGGACCGCCCGAACAGATCGGCCGCACCGGCGGTCCCCGTGGCACGCCGGTACGACACGACCCGCTGAATCACGTCCTCTGTGGTCTCACGCACCGGAATCTTCTTCCCTGTCACCAAAGTGACCAGGGTGTCCGGTGTGGTCTCAACGAACTCGATCAGGTCGGCGTTGATCACCACCTCCGTTCCGTTCAGACGCGTGAGACGGACCATCGTTTAAGAAGCCTCCTACTGTCTCAGGTTCACCAGGTCGTTCAGCATCGAATCCGACGTGGTGATGACGCGTGCGTTCGCCTGGAATCCGCGCTGGCTCACGATCATGCTGGTGAACTCCTGCGCCAGATCCACGTTGGACGATTCGAGCGCGCCCGAGGAAATGGTGGCCGCGATGTTCTGCGTGGCAAAGCCGCGGAGAGCCGCGCCCGAGTTGGCCGACTCCTGCCACATGGTCTTGCCCGACTTGATCAGACCGCCGGGGTTCGTGAATTCCGCCACCACGATCTCCGCCAGGGTCCGGGAAATCCCGTTCGTAAAGAGGCCCGTGATCGTGCCCGTGGAGTCCACGGAGACCGAGTCCAGAAGCCCCATGCTGTAGCCGTTCTGGTGAATGGCCGTCGCTGTGAAATTGGCCGCGAACCCGGTGAGGCCGTCGAACCCGTTGCCGCTGCCGGCATTCAGATTGACGTCCATGATGTCGGCCCCGTTGTTCGGATCGAGTCGCAGCGAGGTGGCTCCCGAGTTGTACGCGAAGGCCGAGAGCGATCCGTCGCCGTTGAAGATCACCTGACCCGACCCGCCCGAACGGATGATTTCACTGCCGCCGGTGGTGACATTCCAGCTCCACACGTTGGGCTGGGCCGTCTTCGTGAAGGTGAACACCACCTGGTGACGTCCGCCCTGTGAATCGTACACGGTGATGGACGTCGCGTGCTGCGTGTCGGCTGTGTTCACGTACGCCTCTCCGGCCTGCAGGCCGTTGGGCGCCGTCACCACGACACCGCCTCCGCCCAGATCATCGATGCCGGTCACCATGCCGGTGTCCGAATCGGTGTCGAGCGTGAGCGTCACGG
>DAIOGN010000169.1:0-5706 GCA_036745245.1 Candidatus Zixiibacteriota bacterium | reverse complement strand
AAGAATCGGCGTTCTCACGGTATCCCGTCTACGAGGAAACGTTCGACGAGATCATCGGCGTGGTGCTTGCGAAGGACCTGCTGCCCGCCGCGCGACGGGGCGACGCGCAGTTCGACCTTCGGCGCACGATGCGCCCGGTGCATTTCGTGCGTTCGAAACTGCCGCTCAATCGAACACTGAATCTGTTCCTGAGCCGCGGTGAGCACCTGTTCATCGCGCTCGACGACTTCGGCGGCACCGCCGGCGTCATCACGCTGGAGGATGTGCTGGAGGAGATTCTCGGCAAGGAAATCGTGGATGAATTCGAGGACGAAGCCGCCGATCTGAGGGCCCTGGCGGAGAAGCGGCGTCATCAGGCCATGGAGAGCGGAGGGTCGAACCGGGCTTAGTGCAAGGCGGGTCGGCTCGCGAGTACGTCGGGAAGCGAGGCCACGAAAGCGCGGATCTCGTCGCGCACACGACGGTAGTGCTGTAACGCGTCCTCTTCCGAGGCGGCACCGTCCGCGAGGCGCGGCGGGTCGTCGAAGCCGCGATGCAGCCTCAGGACGGCTCCGGGCCAGGTGGGGCAGGCCGCATCGGCCTCGGCACACACCGTCACCACCAGATCGAACTTCAGATCGGACAGGTCGTCTACAAGCTTGGACTCCTGTTCCGAAATGTCCACGCCCGACTCGGCCATCACGGCCACGGCCCTTGGATCCAGCCCTTTGGCTACCACACCGGCCGACCAGGCTTCGAGCCGGCCCTTCCAGAGCGCGCGCGTCCAGCCCTCGGCCATCTGACTTCGGCACGAGTTGCCGGTGCAGAGAAAGAGAATGCGAGTAGGCATCTGCTCCCCGGAATACGCAGGTTGAGGCCGTAAGGCTACATGAAAAATGATGGCCCTTTACCTCGCTCCCTGCGGGCGATAAGGTGTCCGTATGCCCAAGCATGAGACGTCCGACGCATGGGCCTCGCGGCCGCGAATCGGCATTTCCAGCTGTCTGCTGGGCGAACCGGTCCGCTACGACGGCGGCCACAAGCGCGACCGTTTCATCACGGACATGTTGGGGACCTGCGTCGAATGGGTGCCGGTGTGCCCCGAGGTGGAGGTGGGCATGGGCGTGCCCAGGCCCTCGATCCGGCTGGAAGGCGAGGCCGCGCGTCCCCGCCTCATCGAACCCAAAAGCGGTGACGACTGGACGGCGCGCATGGCTTCCTACAGCCAGCGGAGGCTCCGGCAGCTCTCGGAACTGAACCTCAGCGGCTACATCCTCAAGAAGGACTCGCCCACGTGTGGGATGGAGCGCGTGCGCGTTTACCCGGCAGTTGGCGGGGCGCCGGAGCGACAGGGGCGAGGTTTGTTTGCCGCGGCACTGCTCTCCGCCTGGCCGCATCTGCCTGTTGAGGAAGAGGGCCGGCTGAACGATCTGCCGCTGCGCGAAAACTTCATCGAAAGGGTCTTCGCGTATGAGCGCTGGCAGCGCTGCGCGGCGGAACGGAAGTCGCGCGGGCGGCTGGTGGAGTTTCACGCTGCGCACAAGCTGCTCCTCATGGCTCACTCCGAAGTGCATATGCGGAGTCTGGGCCGGCTGGTGGCCGCGGCTGCCCGCCGGCCGCTGCCAGACGTGTACGAGTCGTACGGCGCGGGATTCATGGAGGCCCTCGAACATCTGGCCACGCGCCGCACGCACACCAACGTGATTCAACACATCATGGGACACTTCTCTGACCGCCTCGAGTCACGCGAGCGCGCGGAGTTGCTGTCTGAAATCCACGACTACAGGCGTGGCCTGGTGCCGCTGGTGGTGCCGCTGACGCTCGTGCGACACTACGTGCGGAAGTTTGAGGTGTCCTACATTCAGGGCCAGGTGTACCTGAACCCCCACCCGAAGGAACTCCTGCTGCGGAATCATGTCTGACTCATCCGGCCGGGGAGAGTGCCCTGTTGAACGTGCGCGCTCCAGGGGCCCCATGCGTGGTTGTTGACCCTTGATTCTTATCACGGGCGCCTCGGGATACGTGGGCGGCCGCCTGGCCATCCGGCTGGCTGGATCCGATGTGCCGTTTCGTTGCCTGGCTCGCCGTCCGGACCTCCTGAGGGAGCGGATGCCGGCCTCCGTGCAGATCGCGGAGGGAGACCTGCTGCGCTCCGAGACCCTGTCGGCGGCGTTTGCAGGCGTGGACACCGCCTTTTATCTGGTGCACTCGTTGGGCAGCGGCGCCGACTTCGAGGAGCGTGAGGAACGTTGTGCCAGGCATTTCGTGGCTGCCGCCAGGGCGGCCGGAGTGCGAAGAGTCATCTATCTTGGGGGGCTCGGTGACGCCGGCGAGTCGCTTTCACCGCACCTGCGAAGTCGCCAGCGCGTGGGCGAATTGCTTCGCGAGTCGCTGCCGGAGGTGCTGGAATTCCGGGCTTCCATCGCGCTGGGCCCGGGCAGCCTCTCGTTCGAAATGATCCGGGCGCTGGTGGAGAGACTGCCCGTGCTCATCCTGCCTCGATGGGTCACGGCCAAAGCACAACCGATTTTTATAGATGACTTGCTGGACTACATGATGGCGGGCCTGCAGGCGCCGCCCGGATTGGGCAGCCGCGTGTTTGAAATCGGCGGGGCCGATCATACCTCGTACGAAGGCCTGATGCGGGAGTACGCCAGGCAGCGGGGTCTGTCACGCTGGATGATTCGCGTGCCCGTACTCACTCCCCGATTGTCCAGTCTGTGGCTGGCCCTGGTGACGCCCCTTTTGGCCTCTGTCGGCAGACAACTCATCGAGAGCATTCGACATTCCACGGTGGTGCGAGATCAAAGTGCCGAAGACCTGTTCCACGTGCGACCGCGGCGATTCGCCCTTGCCATTGCGGGGGCTCTTGAAAGCGAAGACGCGGAACTGGCGCGCCGGCGCTGGAGCGGTGTGAACTTCTCGGGCCGCCTGGGGAACTACCTGGTCGACTCGAGAGCACTCCGTCTGCCGGTGGCGGGCGAACGGGCTTTTGGCCCTTTGATGCGCCTTGGAGGCGCGAACGGCTGGTACTACGGTAACTGGCTTTGGACGCTGCGCGCCCTGGCGGATCGACTGGTGGGAGGACCCGGCATGCGCCGGGGGAGCCGTCGTGCAGGACCACCCGGCGTGGGAGACATCGTGGACTGCTGGCGCGTGGAATTCGTCGAACCAGGACGACTGCTGCGGTTAAGAGCCGAAATGAAATTGCCCGGCCGAGCCTGGCTGCAATTCGAGGTGCAGGATCAGGGCCACAGTTCCATCTTGTCGCAGACTGCACTGTTCGATGCGCGCGGCGTACTGGGTAGGCTCTACTGGTGGGCTCTTTATCCGGTTCACTCGCTCATGTTTGAAGGAATGCTGAAAGGTGTGGCCGATGCGGCCGGAAAAGGGAGCGATTCATGAGCCGGAACCTCACAGCACTTCTGACGTTTCTCGTCATCTGCCTGGGAGTGGAATTTGTATCAGGGTTCGCCACCAGGCAGTCGGTGTCCACTTGGTACGTTACGCTCAACAAGCCGTCCTGGACACCGCCAGGCTGGATCTTCCCGATCATGTGGACCCTGCTCTACGTCGCCATGGGCGTAGCCGCCTGGCTGGTGTGGCAAAAGGGCCCTGCGCCCGCTGTGACTACCGGCCTGGTCCTGTTTGGCGTGCAGCTTGTGCTCAACGGCCTGTGGTCGTTCGTCTTCTTCAACGGGCGGAATATCGGGCTGGCCTTCGTGGATATCGCCCTTCTCTGGGTGGCCCTGGGGGCCACGGTGTGGTGGTTCTGGAGCGTCCGCCCTGCCGCGGGGGCGCTGCTTGTGCCCTATTTCGTCTGGGTCAGTTTTGCAATGGCGCTGAACTACGCGATCCTGAAGCTCAACGATTAGAGCGCCTGTCGTCTCAGACCGGCCGGGCCGACCGAACGGCCGCTAGCGCTTGAGAAAGGTCGGCTAATGAAGTCACCTGCACCGCGCCCATCCGGGTGAGCGCCGGCGCATAGCTTGACGCGGCCCTCCCGCCGGCCACCAGGGTTGTGCCCTCGGGCAGCAAACGGTGAAGCCGCGCGATCTCAGCGTGCAGATGTGCATCACTCTCCGGGTACACGAGACTTATGGCGACGGCCCGGGCCTTGCGTTCCCGGGCGGCTGCGGCGATGTCTTCGGCTGGAAGATTCGCGCCCAGGTACGTGACGCGCCAGCCCGCGGCCGCCGCGGCGACGGCTCCCGCCAGGGCACCGAGCTCGTGCCACTGCCCCGCGGGCGTTGCCACCACCAGCTCGGGTGCTCCCGGATCCACCGGCCCCGGTGAGATCAGATTGCCAAGCACAGAACGGACAGTGGCGGTGGCGAGATGCTCGTGCGCCGGTCGCAGTTTCCCCTCATGCCAGCGCTCGCCCACCTGGTCCATGAGTGGCATCACCACGTCCTCCAGGAACCGAAGCGTGGGCATCCCGATCGACGCCCGCAGGAGGCACTCTTCCAGTGATTTCGGATCCAGAAGATGGATGGCCTCCAGGCAGCCTGCCACCAGGCGCTCGGGGGGGGCCGCACCAGGTCCTGCCGCCTGTCCCGCCGCCGGCAATGGCCCATCGGCCGCGACCAGTCGCTGGAGTTCGTCATCAGGCAGGGTGGCCACATGGCCGATCCCGCGCCCACCGTCGATGGCACGCTTCAGGAGCTTGAGCCGCTCGATATCGCTCTCGGTATACAGGCGCCTGTTGGTGGCGGTCCGAACGGGCTCGACGGCTCCGTAGCGCTTCTCCCAGGCCCGGATGACATGGGAGGTCAGGCCCGTTCGTCCTGCAACCGCCCGTATAGGATGAAGCGATTCGATGGTCATTTGATCCCCTCACTGCAATATATCGACCAGCTCAAGACTGTCAACAGTTTGTCTAAGTAAGTCTCATTGAGGCCATGTGGGCCCGGCCCAGAGGTGATTGCTCAACCACCAGCTTTGCCACGATTGTGCCGTCTCTTCCGCGGTTCATCGTTACAACCCATTATATGTCAACACGTTAATAGTGACAGGTGGAACTGACCTGGGCTCGGCTCGGCATTGTCTAAGAACTTTCGAGTATTATTAGATTTCTGCTTGACAAATGCTAAACAAGGCTGTATCCTTGTCGAAGATTTAACGAGGTAAACGACACAGCAGCGGCTCGCAAGAACGAGCTGAGAAGGAGAGTCAATATGAGAAAAATCGATGTGGTAGCCGCGATCCTCCTCGTGGTGGGGGGGCTTAACTGGGGCCTGGTGAGCATGGCGAATTTCGACCTCGTCGGCACGCTCCTGGGAGACATGACAGCGCCCGCACGCATGGTGTACGCACTGGTCGGCCTGGCTGCAGTCTACCAGGGAATTCAGTGGCGTGCTATCCAGCGCCGCTGGAGCCCCGCGATTGCCTGAAACCATTCAACTTGAAACCAAGACGCAACCTAACCAACCCAAGGAGAATACGTCCATGATCTCAATCCGCAAATCCGTGCTGACCGCTCTCGTCCCGGCTCTCGTCGCCGTGGTCGGATGCAGCGATGACAACAACCCCGTGGCGGCCCCCAACACGCCGACCACGGCCCAGGTGACGGTAGTGCACGCCTCGCCCAATGCGCCTGCCGTGGACATCGTAATCGACAACGCCGCACCGGCGGCCGTGAAGGGCCTGGCTTTCCCGGCCAACACGGGGTACGTCGCTTTGCCAGCGGGCACACTGAACGTCAAGGTGAACGTGGCAAACACCGCG
>DAIOGN010000168.1:0-5713 GCA_036745245.1 Candidatus Zixiibacteriota bacterium | reverse complement strand
TCAGTATTACTTTTCTGTGCCGCAGGAAAGCCTGGGTGGAGTCGTCGTGCCGGACGTTCGTTCGGGTACGGGGTCGAGGGCCGGTGCGCGGGCTTTGACTGCACGGCCGGCACATTAACCAACGGATCGGGGGCAGGGGGAGTTCGTTGCGTTCCCGAAATCTCTTCCGGAGAGTGTCATGAGAATCGGTGTGGTAACCGGCGGCGGCGATTGCCCCGGACTCAATGCGGTCATACGCGCGGTCGCCAAAGCGGCCGCCATGCGGAAGTGGGAGACCGTCGGCATCATAGGCGGGTACGAGGGGCTGCTCGAGCCCCGCCAGTTCATGATCCTCGACTACAGCAAGCTGGGCGGCCTCCTGGTGCGCGGCGGCACCATTCTCGGCACGGCCAACTCCGGCCGGTTCTCAGCCAAGGTAGGCAAGGGGGAGAGCCGGCAAGTGCCAGAGGAGTTACTCGAAGCCACTCTTCAGGGAATGAAGACGCTCAAGCTGGCCGGGATGGTTTCCATTGGCGGAGACGGATCGCTCTCCATTGCGCAACAGATGTACGAGTACGGCATTCCCGTGGTAGGAGTGCCCAAGACGATCGACAACGATCTCGAGGGCACGGTGTTCACGTTCGGATTCGATTCGGCCGTGGCCTGTGCGACCGATGCGCTCGATCGCCTTCACACCACCGCCGAAAGCCACAATCGGGTGATGGTGTTGGAAGTGATGGGACGACATGCGGGCTGGATCGCGCTGTATGCGGGAATCGCCGGCGGAGCGGACGTGATCCTGATCCCCGAGATTCCGTTCTCCTACGAGAGCGCCGTCGACAAAATTCAGGCGCGTGAGAAGGCCGGTAAACACTTCACTCTGGTCGTGGTGGCTGAAGGTGCGTTTGAGAAGGGCACCGACATTACCACCACCGGAGAGCGGACAGAGCCCGGCGAAGTCAGGCTGGGCGGAATCGGCGCCATGGTGGCCGCGGAGCTGGGCAAACGTACGGGCAAGTCCACGCGCAACGTGGTGCTCGGTCACCTGCAGCGCGGCGGCGGTCCCACCACCTTTGATCGGGTGCTCTGTTCCATGTTTGGAGCGGCCGCGGTGGAACTGATCGCCGCAGAGGACTTCGGCAGCATGGTGGCCTACCGCGGCAACCAGGTGGGCTCCGTTCCCATTGCCGAAGCCGTGGGCCGGCTCAAGACCGTACCTCCCGACGGCATGCTGGCGCGCACGGCCCGCGCTCTGGGGATATCGCTGGGGGACTGATTCTCCCCGAGTGGGGTGCCTTTTCGCATAGTGGTAGCGCGCCGCACGTTGACTTCACCGCCTGCAGGGCATAGATTTCCTCTATTGTCAGGGTCCCGTCGGGCCAAATGATCCACATCGAAATCCAGTCTGTATCGTAGCACCCAACCCTGAGTGAGGCTGCTTCACATGGGCACTTCAAGTCGCATTGGAATTGTCGCCACTGTCCTCCTGGCCGCCTTGGTTGTGACCCCGTCATCGCCCGCCTGGGGCCGCCCTCGCTATCGCGCCGTGCTCATTCAGGACAACGGCGCGGATTTCGCATACGGCAACGCATCGCCGGGAGCCTATCCCCAGATCAACGAGCACAACCAGGTGATCTTCCTGAATGCGTTTGTGAATGGCAAGTTCACGGCCAGGTACTGGGAAAACGGCAGCCTGTATCGGCTGGGGAACGACACAGGATACAACTGGCTGTCAGCCTATGCGGCCAACGGCCCGGGCGAGTTCGCCGGCAGCCTGGTGTATGACACTGACACGGGCGATGTAATCATTACTCACACGCATCCCTTCACTACGTTCGACCAGGTCGTGACTCAGCTACCCCTCGATGCGGGAGCGCACGCCTTCGACTCGGTGTGTGCGCAGTCCCGGGCGACGGACCTCAACGATCTCGGTGTCGCCGCGGGTTGGGTCACACGACTGATCACTCCATTCTTCGGTCAAAGATACCCGGTGGTATGGGCTTTCGGCGGTGTCACGGATGTGGGACCTTTAAGCCCGCATCCGACGGACTCGCAGTTCTTTGACCCGCCTTTTCTGGTGGTCAATAACTCAGGCACCGTGGCGGGTGTCTATCGGGTAAACTACAGCGGCTGCATGGACTGCCGGCTGGGTTTCTACGGCCAGCCTGGCGCGATTTCCCAAGTGTCCGCATTCCCAGGCGGCCGATATGTGGATCTCTGGGACATCAACAATCTGGGGGTGATGGGTGGCCATGCAGACGGGATGTTCGGCGGATCTTACGTCTCGAGTCACGCGATGCTGGTAGAGGGCGGTGCGAAGCAGGACATACACGGAACCGTCTATCCCGTCACGACGTGGAGCAAGGCATTCGCTGTGAACGACTCCGGTGCCGCCGTGGGCATGTTCCAGAACTTCAGGGCCCTCTATCACGACAACGATACCACCTGGCTTCTGGACAGCCTGGTGGTCAACAACGCCTCGTTTCCTGATCTGTATGAAGCCTTCGACATCAATAATCGAGGCACCATTGTGGCCCTTTGCGGATGGCCGAGCGGTACCCCGCGACCTTGCCTTCTCGTGCCCGTCGACTCGATCTGGTATGTGAACACCACCAACGACCTGCCCGACCAGAATCCCAACGATGGCCGATGCTTCACCGGCAACATGACGCCGTTCGGGGAGGAGGAATGCTCCTTCCGTGCGGCGATTCAGCACACCAATGCCAACGCCGGGCCGGACACCATCCGCTTCAGGATCAACGAAGGGGGGCTGCCCACCATCCACGTCAATTCGGCTCTGCCCGCAGTCACCGAGCGCGCCGTGATCGACGCCACGACGCAGCCGAATATCGAGCGCGTGGAAGTCAGGCCTACCGACACCACGGTACCGGGCGACGGTCTGGTGATTTCAGCCGGACCGAGCTCCGTTCGCGGGTTGCTCCTGAACGGATTCTCCGGGAGCGGCCTGGTGCTGAATTCGAACAACACCAAGGTCGAACGCTGCCATCTTGGGATCGGGCTCGACAGTATTTCACCGGCCGGCAACTACCTCCACGGGATCCGCATCACCTCCGACAGCAACAAAGTGGGGAACGGCTTCGACGACGAAGCCAACCTCATCGCCTTCAACCACGGCGCAGGGATTTTCGTGCAATCGGGAACCGCAAATGTGTTCCTGAGAAACATTTATCACGACAACGGGGGCCTGGGAATCGATCTCGCTCCCCTGGGGGTGAACCTCAACGACTCGCTGGACGCGGACCTCGGGGCCAATGCCGGCGTCAACTATCCGTACGTGGACTCCGTCACCACGTCTGCCGGTCAGACGACGCTCTATGGCACCCTGATCGCCCAACCCATGGTGCCCTACGTAGTAGAGATCTCCCGCTCCGACGCCTGCGACACGTGCTGTAACGGCGAGGGCCGGGAAGCCGTGTGGAGCACGCTGGCCACCACCAACCTGGATGGCGTGGCACACTTCGCCACGCTGTTTTCGGGTGTGCTCGACTCAGGTGAGGTCTACACACTCACAGCCACGGACACGGCCAAGAGCACGTCGGAGTTCTCCCCCTGCTGGCCGGGAGGAAAATGGCTTTCCATCGTGGACGGACAGGGCAACGCCATCGGCTCCAAGTTGTTTGCGCTCTCCAGGGTGGCCAACGACCCACCAGTGTTCACAGAAACTCTGGTGGATTCCGTCACCACCGACTCCGCCGGCCGGCTCGACCTCGGACCCTATTTCCTTTCGGGACAACTGCGCACAGGCGATTCGATCAAGGTGTCCAGGGTGCTCGACTATCGTTTCCGGACCAAGCCCGGCCCTGCCGTTGCGCAGCGCTCCTGGACAAACACCCTCGACAACGGGCGGTTCGATTCGCTGGACTTTCATCTCTCGTTCGACGCGCTCGACCGCGAATGCATTCAGGTGGTGAACGTGATGCACACGACGGTCGCGGTGAATGTGGTGGTCTCGGTGGAGTGGAACGCCGACCCCGTCTACCTGCAATCGCTGCAGGATGGGCTCCGTGAACTCAGCAATTACCTGTACGATGTGTTTGACGGTCAGGTGAGGTTAGACACCGTCTTTCTGTACAACAATGCCGGGCTCTGGGGATCTGCCGACGTGCGCATACAGGCCAGCAATGCGCTTCGGCCCAATGCGGACCTCGATGGGGTCAGAGAGGCGTACTATTACGTCCGGATGCCCCGGCGCTGGTTCGGATCCGATTCTCTCCAGGCCGCCGACTTCAGTTTTGGGGAGTGGCCCATGCATCCGGAGGCCCCCAGCAACTTCCGCACGATCGGACACGAACTGGGACATTACCTGTTCGGGTTTGGCGACGAGTACTTCGAAGACTTTTCCGAACAGTGCGTGGTCCCGAAGAAGTACGGCTTCATGGAAGATAACTATCCGCAGAGCGAACCCACGGCGAGCGAAATGTCGTGGTCGCTTCAATATCAGCCGGTCGCCTGTCAGAACACAATGCAGTGGCTGATCAATCAGAAGTCGTGCTGGGAGGACTGGGAGCAGGCCTTCCAAAGGACCTATCTCGGCGTCTATGCGGAAATCATCGGGCCCGGCGAGCGGACTCTGGCGGGAGCGGACGAGTACTTCTACGGCCCCAATGATCTCACAGGGCTTGATTTCGATGCGGGGAGTCTGGTGGAATTCCAGGTGACCACCACTCCCAAATCGACCTTCGACCTGAGGGTGTTCCTCAACCGCGGGACCGCCGTGAGTCCCATGGCCGGAGTCGACGTAGGCACGTGGCATGCTGCCAGCGGACGCAGACTGGATCAGGGTCTGACGGCGTCCAACGGTGCCATCTGGCTTTTGAGCGTGGTGTCGGGGGACAGCATTTTTGCCGTCGAAGGCCGACGCAGGTCCGTCATCCCAGCGGCTCGGGCATCCGCGGATGACTCGGACTTCGTTTGGTACTCGACGGCGCAGGAGCTTCTGCTTCCTCCCGGCGACAGCATGAGCATCGCCCTGGCGGAAGCGGCCGGCTATTTGCCTGCCAACACTCGGCTCGATCTGAGTGCATCGGATGCCGTGCTCGAGCTTGAGTACACGAATGCCTTTGGCAGTGTACCCTCGGCTCAGTTCTGGCCCGACCCCGACACGGGATCGGCCAGCGTGCTTCCCATGTCAGATCTCACGGGGTCCTACCAGGTGACGTTGCCGGTGAGCGGTTCCTATTCAGGCACAGCGCGTGTCCACTCGCTTGATACATCGTCGTCGCCGTTCTTCTTCCCGATCGACATCACGGTGGTGCAGGTGGATACGGCGGCTCCGCATGTCCGCGTGAATGCAATCGGCGGCGAGGCCTACCTCCACCCCGACAGCGTGAAATCCAACGGAAGGATTGCACTGGCTACGAACACGTATCTCCCGCTGCGGTCGGGATTGGATGCAGGCGCCCAGCAGCTAGGCCCCATGGTATCCATCGGCTCGTATCCAACGACGGTGTTCGGCACCGCGCAGCTGGTGCTACGCTACGACGACCAGGAACTGGATGGGGCGACGTCACCTTTCGATCTGGAAGTCACCGCCCGGATACATGCGTGGAACAACCTGGCCCACGAGTGGACTGAACTCGGGGGAGCCGTGGACAGTGCCCAGAACTTCGTGTCGGCGACCGTTCCCGGACCAGGGCTGTATGCGGCGTTCACCACGGGTCAACCGGTGGAGGTAGAGGACGTTGATCATGGTGCCATCACGCCCGATACGTAC
>DAIOGN010000167.1:0-5774 GCA_036745245.1 Candidatus Zixiibacteriota bacterium | reverse complement strand
GGTCGCCATGCGGATGGTGGCCGTGGTGCTGCCGCTCATGCCCGAGCGAGCCGTGATCTGCCCCCGCGTGCCGTCGGCATTTGAAATCGACATTGAGGACCCGCCGCTGTCTATGTCCATGGAGACTTCCCGCTCGGTCACGAAGCCACCCGGGCCCGACACCTGCTGCCACAGGAAGTTCTTGATCACGCCGTCGTCCTGCGACCTGGATCCGTCCAGAAATATCCGGCCAGCCTGTGCACCCGTGCCCTTGGTTGTGATGGAGTGGGAGCACATCGTCGGTGTCACCTTGGCTTCAATGATGTTGTCCCCGAGGCCGTCATCGTCGGTATCCGCTTCCATGGTGCTGCTCACCAGGACAGGTTCGGCCCGGTCGACCAGTCTGAACGTTGATACTCCGTCGCCGTCGTCATCGTAGTCCAGTACCAGGGTGGCGCCACTGTCGGCAGCGAGAGGGGTGGAGGATCGAACGCTCGCGATCGCGCCGGAGCCCTTGGTCTGGATTGCTTTGGACGATGTGCCGCCGGGACTGCACTGCAATTCCATGCTGGACTCGGGAACGCCGTCGTCATCGCTGTCCACGTACCAATTCGACACGGCGCCGGTGGCGCTCGAGGAACTTGCCACGACCACGTCATCGATGCCATCTCGATCCAGGTCGGACACGCATACGGTTCGCGCGTGGCTGGAGCTTCCGTCGAGGGACACGGATTGGCGTGGGCCGCCCGCAGCGTGATCGGTGCTCACCATGATGGATCCTTCGCCGTCCGCCAGCCCATCGCTGGGTGTCACGCGAACGACAACCTGCGCGTCGCACAGGCCATCGTCGTCGGAGTCGGCGTCAATAACCTCCACCGTACTGTCCGGCGATGCCATCATCCGGATCGTGCCCGTGGTGCTGCCCGTGCGTCCGATCCACCTGGACACGCTGCCTGACGCTGTACTCTCGTTGCTGGACGACACCTCCGGCGTCCCGTCGTTGTCGAGGTCGAGGGAGGTCTCCATGCCTCCCGACGCGGTGTCGCTGAACATTCGGGACTGAGCCGTAAACGCAGCTTTCGTATTGGACTTGGACTCAGACTGCTTGGACCGGGCGGTGAATTCCATTCCGGATTCCGGTTCGCCGTCGCCATCCGAGTCACTGTCCAGCGAGACTCTGGTGATGTCCTTCGACAGCTCGCACTGGAACTGATTGACAAATGCGTCTCCCTGTCGTCTGCTCGACAGCAACAGGCGGGTCGAATCGTCGGTGGACTCAAGCGATGCGGACTCGAGTCCGCCCTCAAGCATGGTGATGGAGGATTTGCTGGCTGTCGAACTCGTCGCTATGCCCTTCAGCCCCGGGGCGTTGGACACCGAGACTATGGCTGTGTTAGCAGACGTCCAGGACGAGACGGTGGAAGCACCACCCGTGGAAAACGAATACCCCGCGGAGTCTGTGGATGTGCGAATCGTACCCGTCGTGCTGCCGCCCAGGCTCGACATGTGAAGCTCGCCGGGCGCCGTTACCACGTCGCCATCGACGCGTGTCGAGGTCATCGAATAGGGGACCGTGGCGAGCCGGATCCGCGGCGTAAGCGCGACGCCATCCACCCGCACTTCCAGGTATCGCTCGAAGGGTGGCGGAGCCGAGGGCGGAGACAGGAGGTCCTGACTGAGCGGTGTCACGGAGCCGAGGCTCACAGTGAACAACCCGTCCTCAATCATCACGGCACCATGCAACTCGGTCCAGAGTGCTACGCCGCCTGCCGGCGCCTCGTAGAGTGCAAACGTCAGAGCACGCATGCCGGACACCGGTGCATCATTGTCGTCGAGGAGTCGGCCCTGATGCGGGACCAGAAGTGGTACAGTGGACGCCTGGGCCGCGAAACAGAGGGCGAGCCATAGGATAGTGGCGCACGACACGACGTTTCGACGCATAGACTTCTCCTTGCAGTTTTGGTGGCTGAAATGGATGTCAATGTACCGAGCGGGCGCCAGGGAACCGGGACGGGCGCCTTAATAATGTGGCCGTCATAATACCGCAATCCGAAAGGCAAAGTCAATGTTGGCGAGCGGCTGCCACCTCGGTCAGGAACCGCAACTGACTGAACGGTTTGTTATCGGCGCGTCCTCCTGGCTGGACTCAGGTGTGCAACGTGCCTGATGGGTAGCCGGAGTCATACTCGACTCCACCCACCCGCCCAGCTTAGCTGTTGCCGCCAGGAGCCGGCCGGGTCTAAATTAGACCCTTCCCATGCAGCCCAAGGTGAAGTCACCGGCACCCCCGGCTCACGCCGAATTCAAGCCGTTCGTGCCGGCCTCGGAATCGCCCCGCGAGTTCACGCTGAGGGCCATCCTGCTGGGCTCCATCCTGGGGATCGTGTTCGCGGCCTCCTCGGTGTATCTCGCCCTGAAGGTGGGAATGACCGTGAGCGCCTCCATTCCCATCGCGGTGCTGTCGATCACCCTGTTCCGCGTGCTGGGCCGCGCCACCATTCTCGAGAACAACATCGTCCAGACCACGGGCTCGGCCGGCGAATCGATCGCGTTCGGCGTGGCCACCACCATGCCGGTGGTACTGCTCCTGGGCATGGACATGGAACTGGTGCCTATCCTCGTCATCTCCCTTCTGGGTGGATTGCTGGGCGTGTTGATGATGATCCCTCTGCGGCAGGGGCTCATCGTGAAGGAACACGGCCGGCTCACCTATCCCGAAGGCACCGCGTGCGCGGATGTGCTCATCGTGGGGGAGAAGGGGGGAACCGAGGCCAAGACGGTGTTTCTGGGCTTCGGCATCGGCGCTCTGTACAAGTTTTTCAACGCGGGCATGAAACTGTGGGCGGAGATCCCCACGCGCCTGCTCACGTTCTTCAAGGGCGCCTCGGTCTCGGCTGAGATCACGCCGGAACTTCTGGGCGTGGGCTACATCATCGGCCCCAAAGTGGCCGCCAACATGTTCGCGGGCGGCATCCTCGCCTACCTCATCCTCATTCCGGCGATCACGATCTTCGGCGAGCATCTGACCACCATGATGTTTCCCGCCACCAAACTCATCCGGGACATGAGCCCCAACGAGGTGCGCAACGCCTATGTGCTCTACATCGGCGCCGGGGCCGTGGCCACCGGGGGCATCATCAGCCTGATCCGGTCTTTTCCGCTCATCGTGTCCGCGTTTCGTCGCGGATTCCGCACGTTTATGGACTCCCGCAAGGGAACCGCGGTAAAGGAGTCCATCCCCCGCACCGACCAGGATCTCCCGATGTCTCTGGTGGTGTTTGGCTCACTCGGACTCGTGCTGGCCATCTGGCTCGCGCCCGTGCTGCACATCAACGCGATCTCGGCCGTGCTGATCGTGCTCTTCGGTTTCTTCTTCGTGACGGTGTCCAGCCGCATCACCGGCGAAATCGGCTCCTCGTCCAATCCCATCTCGGGCATGACGGTGGCCACGCTGCTCATCACCTGTCTTTTGTTTCTGGCGGCGGGCTGGACCGGCGTGTCGTACCGAGCCATGGCCCTGTCCACGGCCGCCATCGTCTGCATCGCCGCGTCCAACGGCGGAACGATCAGCCAGGACCTCAAGACCGGGTATCTCGTGGGGGCCACTCCGCGTCTTCAGCAGATCGCCATCATGGTGGGCGTGATCACCAGCGCGCTCGTGATCGGCGTGATCGTGATCGGGCTCAACGATGCGTACACCACGGTGTCGACCATCTCGCACCCCGATTACACAGCCACGAACGTCGGGACCGAAACGCAGGTGGGCCCGGATGGAAACACCTACCACGTGCACAGGTTGGCAGAGCAAACGGGAACCGTACTGGCAGGGAAGTATCTGGTCGACGATGCCGGGCAGATCCGGTACCTCGTGGATCCAGGCATCGCAGGCGTGGTGTCGGAAGTCGATGGCAAGCCCGTCACCAAACTCGACTCACCCAAGGCTCGCCTGTTCGGCCTCATCATCGACGGTATCCTCACGCAGAAGCTGCCGTGGGGACTGGTGCTCATCGGCATCTTCCTGGCGCTGGTCATGGAACTGGTGGGAGTGTCGTCTCTGCCGTTCGCCGTGGGCCTCTATCTGCCCCTGTCCAGTTCGGCCCCCATCATGGCGGGCGGCCTCGTGCGCGCCCTGGTGGACAAGAAGCGCAAATCGTCGGAGGCAGAGGCCGAGTTCTCGCCCGGCGTGCTTCTCTCTTCCGGCTTCATCGCCGGCGCCGCCATCATGGGCGTCGTGCTGGCGGGCCTCACGGGCGGCGGGCTCGATGCGGGCATCAACATGTCGCACGTGGTGGGGCCTCTCGCCGAGGCCGACTGGTTCGCGCTCATCCCCTTCGCGCTCATCATGTACGTGCTTTACCGCGTCGGTCTGTCAGGTAACAACAAGTAAACGCCGTTCCGCCAGCCTCTTCTCGCACACCCTCTCTCACCTGCACCCATGTCCGCGTCACCCACTTGCCGCCGGCGGTGCGGCAGACCACATTAGTCTCAGGCGGGAGGTGCGGTCGCAAGCCACCATGGGCGCCGCGCCGCATCCGGGGGTGGCTTAAGCCGTGACAGGACGCGTTGCTGCGAAGAAGAAAGCGAGACACCAGGCGAAGACCGGCGACCTGCCGCTCGGCGATCTGGCGCAGCAGCTGTTGCATCAGGCTCACCGCGGCGGCCATCGCCTCGAGTTTCTTCAGGACGTTTCGGCCATGATCCTTGAGCTGTCGGGGTGCGACGCGCTCGAGATCCGCCTCTCCGACCGGGAGGTCCGCTATCGTTGGCGCACGTGCGGCCCGGCGGAGACCTCCGAGTATAGTGTTCTGGAATATCCCGCCGGTACACACCGCCGTGCGGGCGCAGCGGACGGTGGGCTCGAAAAGCTCTGCGACAGCGTGCTCTCCGGCCGCATCGACCGCCGCTCGAGCCGCACCACCCCTCACGGCAGCTTCTGGTCGGGCGATACCGCGCGGCACCTGGGCTGGCTGCGCACATCCCGTTTGGCTCGCGCACTCCCGGTGAGCGATCCGGCCCTGGACTTTCCGTCGCTCGCTGTGATCCCGTTCGCCGTGGAAGCCGAGCTGCTCGGCCTGCTCCTCCTGCAGAGCCGGCGACGAAACTTCGTGACCAGGTCCCGCATGGGTGAATTCGAAGCCATGGCGACCTACCTGGGACTGGCCGTGGCGACGCGACGCGCCCACGCGGCGCTGCGCGAACGCGTCAAGGAACTCACCTGTCTGTACGGCCTCGCGCTGCTCACCGACCGCTCCGACCTCACGCAGGCGGCGTTTCTGGAGCAGGCCGTGGAACTCCTGCCGCCCGCGTGGCAATACCCCGACCGGGCGGCCGCGCAGATCAGCTACGACGAAAGTGTCTTCCGCACGCGCACGTTTGGAGAGGCCGTGCACACGTTGACCGCGCCTATCCGCATCGACGGCCAGGACCGTGGAGAGGTGGAAGTGAGATATCTCCTGCCCACACCCGACGCGGGACCGCGCCCGTTCCTGGTGGAGGAGCGGCATCTGCTCGATGCCGTAGCCACTCACCTGTCGCATGATCTGCAGCGCCGCTTCATCGGGCGGAAACGGCTGCAGCTCGAGACGCAGCTTCGCCATGCCGACCGCCTGGCCACCATCGGCCAGCTGGCGGCCGGAGTGGCCCACGAGATCAACGAGCCCCTGGCCAACATCCTCGGGCTGGCCCAGTTGATCACGCGCGAGCCCGACACGTCGGGAGCAACGCGCGAGGATATTAAGAAGATCATCGACGCCTCGCTGCACGCCCGGGAGATCATCCGCAGTCACATGCTCTTC
>DAIOGN010000166.1:0-5837 GCA_036745245.1 Candidatus Zixiibacteriota bacterium | reverse complement strand
CAGGAGTTGGTCGTCCCCAGATCGATGCCGATTACCTTGCTCATGACGTCTTGTCCCCCTTCCGACCCGCAGGTCGCGACTGTTCTTCAACAAAAGGGGCGGGTGAACCTCCCCGCCCCTCCCACCCCGAGATGCGCGAGGACGCTTTAGCTTCGGATCTCAATCTCCCGCGGCTTGACTTCGTCCGCCTTGGGAACCGTGACTTCCAGAACGCCGTCCCGGTACGAGGCCTCCACGCGCTCTGAAAGCACCGTGGCCGGCAGCTGGAAGCTGCGGGAAAACGATCCAACCAGGCGTTCGACGCGATGGACCCGCGAGGTCTTTTCGTCGACGAGGCCTTTCCGCTCGCCCCGGATCGTGAGCCGGTTGTTTTCCACAGAGATTGTGATGTCCTTCTTGTTCAGCCCGGGAAGATCTGCCCGAAACACGAAGGCTTCCGGGGTTTCTTCCACGTCCACCTGAGGGGCCCAGCCGGAAGGCTCGAAGCCCGACCTCAAGGGGTCGCCGAAAAACGAATCCACGAGCTGATCCAGGCGATTCTGCGTTCGAAACAGCTCACGCATGGGTGAGTACTTTACGAGTGTCATATTCATCCTCTCCTTGCATTGTGTCCTTGTGGTTGAGTTGTTCATGCTGAGCCCATCCTATTCAAGCGCCGTGCCAACGCGCGCTTCTGCCGCTCTCTCAAGCAGTTGCGGCCCACGGAGTATTTCTGAGGGGTGCGTGCGCCTGTCGAATTGGCATGCGATGAGCCGCTTCGGCAGCCCGTTCCTGCCAGAATGGCACGGGGTCTGCGCACATGCAGAGGGAATTCAAGCGGAGCGAAGGGTGTGTGCCCCTGCGGAAGATCTCCCGGGGCCGGGCGAAGCGTGAATGCAATCAGGCGAACGCGTGGGTCAGGACGGAAGCACGGTCCGGCTCTTGTCGAATCGCTGACGGCCGGGCTCGCTTCCCGGATCGGTAACGAGCGGAATGCGGAACGTACGGTTGTGCTCCCGGCAGTACGTCTCGATTTTCGCAACGATTTCAGAGTCGGGATTCTGAACCAGGGCACGCAGCGCCGCTTCGCGCAGAGCCTCCTGCCGTCCTGCCAGCGCGGGCCCGAAGGCCGTCGCATCCCCGTCGATCAACCTGAACAGAAGATCCTTGGCTGCGCGTCCCCCGATGTGCCCCATGGCAAGAATCGCGCATTCAGCCAGCTCCGGATCGGAGCGCAACAGCTCGGAGACGACGAAGACTTCATGATCGCCCCCCACGGTGCCCAGCGCGGTGACGGCCGCTTTTCTCACGTCGAGCGCTCTGTCCTCCGCAAAACTCACCAAGAGGGATCGGGCATCCTGGGTTCCCATGCGCTCGAGTGCGCGGATGATCTCCAGGCGGACCCGGCTGTCGGGATCGCCCATGTGACGCCGCAGAACCGGAAGGACCCGTTCCTGCCCCACGCGACCCAGGATATGGAAGGCATTGCGAATGGTGTACCAGGCAACGTCCGCCAGGATGCCCGGCCCGGAACGCTGTGTCCAGAGCTCGGGAGGCGCGAGCAGATCTTCGCAAATGGAGACGGCCTCGTCCCCCAGGCCGCTCAGTAGTTCGAGCATCGACAAACGAACGCGTCGCTGCGAGTGTGTAATGAGGGACGATGCCCGAAGCGCCACATCGCGGCCGCCGAGGGCCGAAAGCAGCGCCACGGCAGACGGACCTCCCTGCTCTTCGGTGGCCGCCCGGAACAGGTTCGCGATCCATCGCTCCCGGCGCCACCGCTCGAGCACGACCTGACACACGCGGTCGCGTCCGGGATGGAGCGTGCCGCTCTCCAGGGAGCGCAACCGGGTCGCCAGAAGAGACAGGGCGTCCCATTGCCCCGCCCCTGCAAGCAGGTCCCCCGCGCCGGCCAACAGATCGGAACATTCGTAGGTCTCTTCGCCCGCGGCCAGATCGGCTGTGATCCGCTCGGCCAGCCAGCGGATGATCGAGGTGTCGTCGGTGGCGGCCGCCGCACCCAGTGCACGTCCCAGAAGATAGTGCGCCTTGCGTCGCGCCTCGCGATCATCCCGCTTGAGATGCAGGAGCAGGGCTTCGAGAAACGTCGCCGTCTGCTGGGACGAGCCCGACTTGAGCAATCGCGCGAACGCGGCGCCCCATGACTTGAGATCATCCACCGTGCAGGCCGTCGAGAAGACGCGCGCCGTCAGTTCATCCACCACTTCCGTGGCTTCGAAGCGCGTACGCACCTGTGAATCGAGAAGCGTGTTCACGTCGAGAGGGAGGCCCTCTTTCTGAAGAAGCTCTCTCAGCGCGCACGTGAGTTCGTAGCCGTACGGATGCCGGGACACGGCGGCCAGAAGACCCTGCCAGTAAGCGGCGGATGGACGGCTGGGCGCGGAGTCTCCCCCGCGGTCCGTGCCTTCGAGTTGAGCACGCGCATGTTCCAGAATGGCCTGAGAAGGCAATTCACCGAATCGTCCGGCCAGAACGGCTTCCAGCACCTGCGGCGTGGCATAGCAGTGCCAGCGCCAGGTGAGGCGCTCCGCCGGTGGAAGTCCGCCAGCTGCCGCGGCACAGACCAGATCGGGCTGGTGTGCCCAGTGATCCGTCACGTAATCTTCGATCAGGGCGTGCCCGTGGTCGTCCACGGCCGGAACGGGGCGGGCCGAGAGCCGCGACTGCCACTCGGCGTTATTGATGTGCAGGCACCGCACTCCCCGGGCTGCCAGCTTCTGCGCGAGGGGAGCCTCATGGGCCGGCTGAGTCAGAGCGCGCAGGAATGCGTGCAGCTCCGGAGGCGCCACCGGCGGCACGAACACCACATGCTTCACGCCCCGCTCCCGGAGCAACCGTCCCAGGGCAGACGTGAACGTGTTCCCGGCCAGATCGATGCCACCGAAGCGCAGGCCCGTGTCCGTGCACTCGAGGTCGGCCACACGCAGCAGACGGAACCACTTGCGAAGTTGCGCGAGCGGCCGATCGATGATCCGCAACGCCGCAGCGAATTCAACCTCGGAGCCTTCCAGCTTGCGGGACGCCAGATACAGTTCACGCGTGATGGACTCGCCGAATTCGGCCAGGTCCGTCTTCAGATCGTGGTCATTGACGAGAAGCAGGGAGGAGGATTCGATCACGGAGCGGTCCCCAGCGCGTGAAGTTTGCGTTCGCTGTCTACCACGAACAGCCTGCCGAACGCCCACACGGGAGCAAAGGGCAGGATCGACTCGTAGGCCACCGTGTCCAGAGTGACACCGTTCGTGCGATCCAGCAGTTCCATCCGTCCATCTCGAAGCGCTGCGGCCACCCAGTCTTCATGCAAAAGCGGTCGTCCCGAGAGGGGCGCTCCCAGGGTCCGCTGCCACTGCACCGAGCCATCCTGACGATTCAGCATCCACACGTTTCCGGACGAGGCTCCCACGCAAATTTCGGTTGGCCCCACGGTTGGCTCGAAGAGCGCCGTGGAGTCGAGCGTCCTCTGCCAGGCCACTTCTCCATCGGCCGCAAGACAGAAGACCGTTCCACTCGTGGTCACCACGCACAGTGAATCTCCCGCGGCCGCCGGTCGTTCGGAGCACGAAACATCCAACTCGACCGTCCACAGTGTGCGGCCTGAGGCCTCCAGGGCTGCAACCGGCAACCACAGTTCCGCCCCTGATCTTATCGGCGCTTCCGGAGGCTGCCTGTACTTCCTGTGCCACGCTGGCTTGCCGCGCTCGAGGTCGAAACACTGCAAGGTCTTCCCCGCGTGCTGCGACACGACATAAAGCCGTTCGCTGTCCCAGACCAGTGGTCTGCAGATCCCGCCCTTGCCCTTCAGCTCGGCCTTGCTCTTCCCCGTGTTGGGATCGAGAAACCGCACCCGGCCCTTGCGGTCGGCCACGGCCAGGAAGCGGCCGATCGGCGTGGGTGCGTCCGCCAGGAATGCGCTCCCCCTGTACGACCATTGACTGTGAACCGGCAGCCCGGAAATGAACGCCACATCCGTGGGACCGGACGGCGCGGGCGCAACCGGCGGCCTGGGTCCCTGCCAGCCTGAGGCACAGGCTGACAGGAAGGCCACCGCCATGCCCAACACCACCCTCAGCAAAGAGTTAGAAGTTCCAGCCAAAGAAGAACTCGAAATTCACGCCGGAGGGTTGGGTCTGGAAGTTGGTGATCTGAGCCAGATCGAAACGCAGCACCATGAGCCCGCCCAGGGCCACTCGCCAGCCGAAGCCGTAGCTGCCGAGCCACGTGGGTACACCACGATCCCAGAGAGCCCCGGCGTCGAAGAAGAGCGCACCCTGAATGCGCGAAAAGTTCAGGCTGCCCACGGGAAAGTCGATGTCGAGGCGTTGAATGAGCGGGAAGCGAATCTCGTTCGAGGCAAAGAGGATCTGCCGCACGAAGAACGACTGCCGCGGGTAGCCGCGAAAGTCCCAGGAGCCGCCAAAGTAACGGCGAACGGGCTCGGTTCCACCGGAGAGAAAGGCGTAGAGGCGCGTCGCCCAGGCGCTCTGAGCGCCCAGTCTGTAGTAGTGCCGCAGATCGATCCAGCCGATGCGGTTCAGGACCTCGCCCGTGGAGGCATTGTACGTGAACCCGGCGGAGATATTCGTGCGAATGCCCTCGATGGGTCCGGTGTAGTGCCACAGGCTGTTGTCGTACACCAGACTCAACGTGGGAGTGGTCAGCACTCCCTCCCTCGTATGCGGCGGCGTAAGCCAGTCACGCACGGAGTAGCGCACGTAGTTGGACAGTTCGAGACGCCGATAGCGGGACAAGGGGTAGGAGACAAAGAGCAGCCCGCCCGCCTGCCTCTCCTGGTACAGTCCCTCGGCGAAGTTGAACTCCTCGTCATACAGATGATAGAGTCCATAGCCGTAGTGGATCCGGTGTTTCTGGCTGACATAGGTGGCCGCGACGTTGAAGCTCGTGAGAAAGTCCGACGAGTTGTTGGCCACGTTCGACAGCAGGAAGTAGTAGGCATCGTCCCCGAGCACATCCGAGACCGCCATCTGGAAGCCACCGATGGTGCCGAACACGGCGTCGTACGAGATGGCGGATTGCGCGATGTCCACGGAGAAGCTGCGCTTATACTTTTCCACGTCCTCGTCCGACTTCGTGGTCCGACCGGACGAGCGGTCGGCCGACCACGCCAGCCAGTCTCCCGCGACCGTCTCCAGAGGTTCCCTCGTCCAGCGGCCATCGTGGAGTGCCCGCCGGAAGATGCGGTATCCGAACTGCGTGTGTGCCGCGAAGTAGAGTTCGTCGTGCTCGGCATCCACCTTCGGCGTGAAGGCTCCCGACGAAAGTCGCGTCACCCGGAAGAGCGCCGTGTCGTCCACCAGGGCGAACACATCGTAGGACCCAGCCCGATCGGACACGAAGAGCACCGTGTCGGGGGACAGGCACAGAGGGCTGGCATGACTGCCCGTCGTGTCGGTGAGGGCCCGCACCCCGCCCGATTGAAGGTCGAGTTCGAAGAGGTTGGTGGCGCCCTCCTTGCCGCGCCGTCCGCGATCGGAGACGAACAGGAGGCGACGGCCATCGGCATGGAAGGCGGGATCGCCGTCGCGATACACGTCGTGCGTGAGACGCAGGGGCGGATCCTGAGAGTCGAGATCGAGCAGGTACAGGTCGACCCAGCCGTCCTTCCCCGCGGCCGAGAACGCCACGCGCGTTCCATCGGCGGAAAACGACGGCGAAAGAGGGTGAGTTGCGGCAGTGGACAGGTGAGCCGCTGCCGGCTGCCGCTGGGCGGCGGAAGATACTGGTGTTGGGCGATTCGTTTGTGTGTGGGCCGCCATATACGACGCTGAATCATCTGTGGTGGCGGCAGTTGGCGATTGAGCTGGAGCGGCGCGGTTATC
>DAIOGN010000165.1:0-5893 GCA_036745245.1 Candidatus Zixiibacteriota bacterium | reverse complement strand
CCCTGGCGGCAGGGATCTTCGATTTCAAACAGGATACGGTGCTCTCTCCGCTTGTGTCGGAGTGGCCGAAGGATGACTCTCCCCGCAGCCGACAGGGGAGCGAGCCCGCCGACGGTGAGTATGAAGCAGAGACCGTCATCTATCGAGTGCAGCTGGCCACCACCAAGGATCTGAGCGCGGCGCAGTCGGCGCGTGCCAAAGCCGTTACCGAATTCAAGCAGGATGTGCAGATCGACTACGAAGTGCCCTACTACAAGATCCGCGTGGGGTCCTTCGTCTCGCCGCAGGCGGCCGAGTCTCTGTTGCAGCAGGCGCGCAAGCTCGGCTATCAGGGAGCGTGGGCGGTTCGCGTGCGGGCCTCGCAGCAGGCGCCTTGAGTGAAGTGGACCGTTGTGTGCGGGCCCTGCGCCAGGGTGAAGTCGTAGCGGCACCCACCGACACCTTCTTCGGCCTTCTGGCCGACCCGTTTTCCGACGGTGCGCTCTCCACGCTGTGCCGCCTGAAGAACGCCTCCGACGCACGGCCCTGGCCCCTCCTGTTGCCGCGCGGCTTCGACGTCGGGCGCATCGGGTGCACACTCTCACGCGCGGGCCGCTCGCTGGCCGGGCGCTTCTGGCCCGGCAAGGTCACGTTGATCGTGGCCTGCGACGGCGCGCTGGCTTCGCGTGTGGGTCGCGCCTCCGATGGCGCCGTGGGGTTGCGCATCCCTGGCGGTCCGGACCTTCTCGTGGAACTGCTCGGGGCCTTTGACGGTCCGCTCACGGGCACCAGCGCCAATCCGGCGGGGTGCGAGCCGGCCGTGCGCTCCCTCCAGGTGGAAGCCTATTTTCCGGGCGAGTTGGGCGGCGTGCTGCCGGGGACTGCACCCGGGGGCGCACCCAGTACCGTGGTGGACACCGTGAGCGATCCCGTGCGCATCGTGCGGGCTGGCGAGGTCTCCACGGAAGCGATTCAGAAGGAACTTCTGCCGTGACGGACCGCCCGCTTCGAGTGTGCCTCGTGTGCACGGGCAACACGTGCCGTTCACCCATGTCGGAGGCGATCCTGAAAGCCGAAGTGGCAGAGCGGGGACTCTCGTGGCACGTGGACTCGGGCGGGTTGTCGACCTATCCCGGCTCCCCTGCGTCGGAGGGATCGGTATTGGCGGCCCAGCGGGATGGATTCGACCTGCGCGGACATCGCTCGTCGGCCTTCACGCCTGAACGTGCGCGCAGCTGCGACCTGATTCTCGTGCACTCCGGTGAACACTATCACCGCATTGCCACGTGGGGCGACGACCTGGCCGACAAGACCTATCTTTTGAAGCACTTTCCGGAGCCGGGCGATCCGGGTCCGGCCGCCTGGGTGGAAGATCCGATCGGCCTGGACCTCGAAGATTACCTCGACACCTGGCGGGAACTGAAGAACACGCTGGGTCGTATAGTAGCAGACATCGAGATCTGGGCCCGGGAGAGGTCGGGGTGAGCGCATGCGCATTCGCCTCTGGATGTTGGGGATGTTCCTTGTGTGGCTCGCGTCCGCGCGCGCAGACGACACACTGCGCGTGCTCGCCAACGATGCGTTCGGGCCGGGCGAATCCTTCGAGTTCTCCGTGGGCTACGGCCTGGTGGAGGCGGGCACGGCGCGCATGGAGGTGAAGAAGCCTGTGACCCTGGAAGGCCGCACGGTGCTGCCCATCGTGTCCACGGCCACCTCGAATCGCTTCTTCGACAGCTTCTACAGAGTGAGAGACACCGTCACCACCTGGGTGGATGCAGAGGGACTCTTCCCGTGGCGATTCGAACAGCACCAGCGTGAAGGCGACTACGTGCGGCATCTCGAAACGGAGTTTGATCCATTCGCCTTAAAAGCCACGTTTCGCGGTGAGGCGTTTGATGTGCCCCGCTACGTTCAGGACATTCTGTCGGCCTTCTATTACGTGCGAACGCAGTCGCTGGCGTCCGGGGATACCCTGGAGATGCCCCACTGGTCCGAGGGCAAGTCGTACACGCTGCGCGTGATCGTGCACGAACTGGAGACGATCGAGACCGAAGCGGGCCAATTCGATTGCCTCAAGGTGGAGCCGGTGCTCGCCTCCGAGGGTCTGTTTCGCCACGAGGGGAAGGTGTTCATCTGGCTCACGAACGATCGGCTGCACATGCCGGTGCTCGTGCGCAGCCGGCTCCTGGTGGGCGCCATCGAGGCGGAGCTCGTGGCCTACCGCCTGGGAGAGTTGCTCGAATGGTGAAGCGCCTCGACCTGTCGGGTGCCCGCACGCTCCCCTTGTCGTCGCGGGACTCGGCGTACAGCGTGCAGCAGTTCTGCCGCACGTCGAAGATTCCCGACGTGAAGGACCTCGAGGCTTCGTGGCCGAAGCTGCTCAAGGGTCGCGAACTGTCGGAGTTTCTCGACCTCTGGGCGCAGGGGGTGAGGCGCGGCAAACCCGGAATCTTTATGTTCGGCGCGCATGTCATCAAGTGCGGACTCGGGCCGCTTCTGATTCGCATGGCCGACGCGAGAGCCATCACGTGTCTCGCCACGCACGGGGCGGGCGCCCTTCACGACATCGAGATCGCCCTGGGCGGGGCGACGTCTGAGGACGTGGACGCGTCCCTGGCCGACGGCAGTTTCGGCATGGCCCGCGACGCCGCGGAAGTCTACTTCCGGGCGGTGCATCACGCCGAGGAAACGCAATCGGGCCTGGGGGCCGCTCTGGCCACTACGCTTGCGGAGGCCCGTCCCCCGTACGCCGAGTACTCGTTTTTGTGTCAGGCCGCTCTCCGCAATCTGCCGGTGTCGGTGCATGCCGCCATCGGCACCGACACCCTGGCGGAGCATGCCGACTTTCCGGCGGCGGCCATCGGGGCGGCCACGTATCGCGACTTTCTCCTTCTGGCCGGTGCCGTGAAGGAGCTGCATGACGGCGGCGTGGTGGTCAACTGCGGCTCGGCCGTCATTCTCCCGGAGGTGTTTCTGAAGGCGCTGGCCTCGGCCCGCAATGTGGCGGGTCCGGTGACGCACTTCACCACGGCCAACTTCGACATGATCCAGCACTACCGGCCGCATCAGAACGTGGTACGGCGTCCCACTCTGGAGGGCGGCCGGGGTTTTCAATTCACCGGTCACCACGAACTCTTGCTCCCCCTGATAGCGTGGGCTTTATTGGGAAGGTTGGCGGAATCCGCCCCGCCCGATCGCGCATGAACGCCCCGGCACCCCCGCGCCCACTCCTCCCAGGTACAGCATGAGCAAGATCATCGAATGCGTTCCCAATTTCTCGGAGGGACGCGATCCGAAAGTCATCGATCAGATCCTTGAGGCCATTACGCAGGTTCCAGGCACGCACCTGCTCGATCGGGAGATGGACGCCGATCACAACCGGGCGGTGATCACGTTCATCGGACCCCCGGACGCCGTGAAGGCGGGCGCGTTTGCGGGCATCGCCCGGGCCACCGAACTGATCGACATGAACAGGCACTCAGGCGAGCACCCGCGGCTGGGGGCCACCGACGTGTGCCCGTTCATTCCCCTCGTGGGAGCCGGCATTGAGGATTGCATTCTCCTGGCCAAGGAACTGGGCAGGGATGTGGCCGAGAAGTTGAAGATCCCGGTGTACCTGTATGAGGCGGCCGCCACGCGGCCGGAACGGGAGAATCTCGCCAACATTCGTCGCGGCGAATACGAAGCGATCAAAGCCGAAATGGGGCAGGATCCCGCCCGCAACCCCGACCTGGGTGCGCCCGTCATGCATCCCACGGCCGGCGCCATCGTGATCGGCGCGCGCATGCCGCTTGTGGCATTCAACGTGTATCTCAACACGCGCGACGTGTCGGTGGCCAAAAAGATCGCGAAGGCGGTGCGCCAGCGCTCCGGCGGCTTTGCCTACTGCAAAGCGCTGGGTTTCGACATCCAGGATCGCGGCATGGTGCAGGTGTCCATGAATCTCACCGACCACACCAAAACGCCCATCTTCCGCGTCTTCGAAGTGATCAAGCGCGAAGCCGAACGCCACGGCACGTCCGTATATTCCTCGGAGATTGTCGGGCTCGCGCCGAACCGTGCGCTCGTGGACTGCGCGGAGTATCTGCTTCAACTGGAGAACTTCAAGCCCGAGCAGCTGATCGAATCCCACCTGCTCTCGCTGTTTCAGGGCCAGCCCGTACGGCACAGTCCCACCACGTTGTTCGATGAACTGGCCGCGGGCAGCCCGGCCCCGGGGGGCGGCTCCGCGGCGGCGGCGTCCGGCGCGCTGGCGGCGGCCCTGTCCGCGATGGTGGCCCGGCTCACCCTCGGAAAGAAGAAGTACGCAGCCGTGTCCGATGCCATGGCGGCCCTGGTGGGCCGCGCCGAGGAGCTGCGCGAACGGCTCACGCGTCGCATCGACGAAGATGCGGCAGCCTTTGATCTGGTGCTGAAAGCACGCGGGCTACCGAAGGACACGCCCGCACAGGAGGCGGCGAGAGACGCTGAGCTGGCCAAAGCCAATCTGCACGCAACCGTGGTGCCGCTCGACACAATGAAGGACGCCCTGGCTGCGTTGGAATGCGCCCTGACAGCGGCCCGACAGGGCAATCCGAATTGTATCACCGACGCCGGCGTGGCGGCCCATCTCGCATATGCGGCGCTCGAAGGAGCCTGGCTCAACGTGGCCATCAATCTCGGCAGCCTGGCCCAGGCCGGGGAGGCCGCACGAATCCGATCCGAGGCCGAATCTCTGCGTGCGCGGGCGCGCGAACTCCGCGACGCGACACAGACTCTTGTGGACGAAAGGCTGCATGCGGCGGTGGCATAGAGCGAGCTTCTTCGCCCTGTTTTTGTGTGCGTTCGGTCCGCGCGTGAGCGCGAACGAGGCGCTGCGCGACTACCTGGCCGGCGCGCAGGGCGCCGCGGAGTCGCCGGAGGCGCAGGCGGCACTCGCGCGCGTGTCCGATATGCTGGAGAGTTCGACGCAATCCTCGGGCGTCAGAATCTGTGGCACCGCGCTCTGGCCCGCCGTGTTGAATCTGGACAAGACGCTGAGTCCGCAGGGCAGGACCGTGCTCGCGGCGGAGCTGGGATCGCTTCTGGCGCGCCCGGTGCTCGACACCTTCTACGACGCGCCGCTTGCCCCCTTCCGCATCCACTACAGCCTCACCGGGACGCACGCCGTTCTCGGCGGAACCACCGACACGCTTGCCGACGGACGGCCGCGCTATGTTCACACGGCGGCGGAGGCTCTGACGCGTGCCTATGAGTTGCTGCTCGACTCCCTCGGTTTCCTTTCGCCTCTGTCCGACAATCAACTGGGAGGCGGAGACAGCCTGTACGACGTGTACCTGGCCCAAACCCCCTACGCCGGATTCACCGCGGCGGAACTGGCCTATGGTCGCGTGGTGGGGAACGACACCATCCTGGCCGCTTCGGCCTATACGGTGGTGCATCCCACATTCTCCGGGTTTCTCATTCCCGTGAATCCCTTCGACTACCTGCGCATCACGTGCGCTCACGAGTTTTTTCACGCCGTGCACTTCGCCTACGACGTGGAAGAAAAGCCCGACTGGCAGCAGTACGGCTTCTGGCTGGAAGGCACGGCCGTGTGGTTCGAGGACTACGCTTATCCGGCCGTGAACGACTGGGAGTATCTGCCCTCGTATTTCCAGTCCCCGGAACGATCGATTACATTTTCCAACGTGGGCAGCGGCGTGCGACCCTACGGCGCAGGATCCGTCTGGACGTTTTACCTGGTGGAACGCTTCGGTGGTCCGGCCATCCTGAGGGATATCTGGAACCGGTGCGCTCTGGTGTCGGGCGACAACACGCTGCCCGCCACGGATTCGGTGCTCACGGTTCGCGGCTCGTCTCTCGAATCGTCATGGCACGAGTTCGCCACCTGGTGCATGCAGACCGGCAGTCGCTATCAGCCGGGCACGTTTGC
>DAIOGN010000164.1:0-5909 GCA_036745245.1 Candidatus Zixiibacteriota bacterium | reverse complement strand
TGATCTACCTCATCGCCCCCACCAGCACCCCGGCGCGCATGCGCTACGTGTCCAGGCTGTGCACCGACCTCAGTTACTGCGTGTCGGTGACCGGAGTCACGGGCGCGCGCACACAGCTGAGTGGCGACGTGCAGAACTACCTGCGAAAAGTTCGCCGCGTGGTGAGCAAACCCATCGTGGTGGGCTTCGGCCTGTCCACACCGAAACACGTGCGCGATTTGGCACCGTATGCCGACGGGCTGGTGGTGGGCAGCGCGCTGGTGCCGGTGCTCGAACACGGCGGCCGCGGCCGGAAGCTCAGGCAAAGCGTACGCGCTGCCCTCAAACCCCTTGTGCGCGCCGCCGCAGGCGTGTAAGTCACTCCCTCTATGGTTTCGTCCACGCTGGCAGGCAATCCCTTCACCGCCGAAATCGCCCGACTCCTCGCGCCACTGGTTCCCGAATGGACGCCCGCAGAGACGGTGGCCGCGCTCGAGAGCCCGGCCGATCCGTCCTTCGGCGACTACGCGTTGCCGTGTTTTCCTTTGGCGAAATCGCGGCGTTCGGCCCCGCCGAAGATCGCAGCCGAACTCGCACATCAGGTGGAAGCCGCTCTGGCGAATTCCGAACACCTCGAATCGGTGCGATCCGATGGCGGCTATCTCAACTTCAGAGTGAAGGGCGATCGCTTCGCCGCCTTCGTGCTCGACTCCGTCGCGGATGCAGGCGATCGCTACGGCGCAAGCGACACGGGCGAGGGCCGCACCATCTGCATCGACTTCTCGTCGCCCAACATCGCCAAGCTCTTTCATGTGGGACATCTGCGCGGCACGCTCCTGGGTGCGGCGCTCATTCGCGTGTTCCGCTTCCTTGGCTATTCCACCACGGGCATCAACCATCTGGGCGACTGGGGAACGCAGTTCGGAAAGCTCCTGGTCGCTTATCGCAAGTGGGGGCAGGACGAAGCGCTCAAGCGCCACGCGGTTTCGCATCTTCAGGAGATCTATGTACGCTTCCACCAGGAGGCCGATCCGGCCCTTGAAGATGAAGCGCGCCGCGCGTTCCGGGACCTCGAATCGGGCGAACCGGAAGCGCGTCGGCTGTGGGAGCTGTTTCGCTCGGCTTCCATGGCCGAATTCCAGCGCATCTACGACCGCCTGGGTGTGACCTTCGACTCGCAGGCGGGCGAGTCCTTCTACGAAGACAAGATGCAGGCGGTGCTCGATCGTCTCGCGGCAGCAAATCTCTCCTCTACGAGCGAAGAGGCTCTGGTGGTGGATCTGACGGCTGAAGACCTGCCGCCCCTCCTCCTGCGTAAGAAGGACGAGGCCACACTGTACGCCACGCGCGATCTGGCAGCCGCGTTCTACCGCCACGACACCTACGAGTTTCACAAGCTCCTGTACGTCGTGGGCGCGGCTCAGGAGTTGCACTTCCGTCAGCTCTTCACCGTGCTCCGGCGCCTGGATCTCCCCTGGGCCGACGACTGTGAACACATTCCCTTCGGCTGGGTGAAGTTCAAGGACCAGCACTTGAAGACGCGCGAGGGCAACATCATCCTCCTGGATGAAGTGCTGGGAAAGTCGGTCGAGCTGGCCGCCGCAGTCATTACCGAAAAAAGCCCCGACCTTCCCGATCGCGAAGCCACAGCGGACGCGGTGGGCATCGGCGCCGTGATCTTCGCCGACCTGGCCACGCGCCGCATCAAAGACGTGAACTTCGACTGGGACGAAGTGCTCAGCTTCGACTTCGGCTCCGGCCCGTACGTGCAGTACGCTCATGCGCGCCTCAGCAGCATACTGCGCAAATACGGGAAGCCCGTGACGGGCACACCCGCGTACGAACGGCTCACCGACTCGGGCGAACGCCTGGTGCTGCAAACACTCGAGCGGTTTCCGCGTCAGGTGGAACTGGTGGCGCAGCATCGTGAACCATCGTATCTCTGCAGCTACCTGGTGGACCTGGCGTCGGCCATGAACACGTACCTGCAGAAGGGCTCAAAAGAAGCGAACCTGCGGGTGCTGACGGACGACGCCGAGTTGACGGATGCCCGCGTGGCGCTGGTGTCTGCAACCCGCCAGGTGCTCCGGAATGGGTTAAACCTTCTCGGGATGAAGGCTCCCGAGCGGATGTAAAAGGACGAGACGAACATGTTAGTCGTAATGGAACGCACGGCCACCACTCAGCAGGTCCAGGACGTCGTGCGCGTCATAGAACAGATGGGGCTGAAGGCGCACGCCATGCCCGGCGCGCAGCGCACCGCCATCGGCATCACCGGCAACAAGCAGATGGTGAGAGACGCACAGATCGCCGCCTTGCCGGGCGTGCTCGAAATCATTCATGTCACGCAGCCGTTCAAGCTGGTCAGCCGCGAGGTCCAGCCCGAGAATTCCAAGGTTCGTGTGGGCGAGGTCACCTTCGGAGGCAGTTTCATTCCGGTGATCGCCGGACCCTGCTCCGTGGAATCGGAACTCCAGGTAATGACCGTGGCCGAACGCGTGAAAAAGGGCGGCGCCACCCTGTTCCGCGGCGGCGCGTTCAAGCCACGCACGTCCCCGTACGACTTTCAGGGGATGGGAGAAGCCGGCCTCGAGATTCTGGCACGCATGCGCGAGAAGATCGGACTCCCCGTAGTGACAGAAGCCGTCGATCCGGCCAACGTCGACCTGGTGGAGCAGTACGCCGACATGATCCAGATCGGCGCTCGCAACATGCAGAATTTCAGCCTGCTCAAACGCGTCGGCCGTTCGCCCAAGCCTGTGCTGCTTAAGCGCGGCCTGTCGGCCACCCTCACCGAACTGCTCATGGCAGCCGAATACATTCTCTCCGAAGGCAACGCCCAGGTGGTGCTCTGCGAGCGCGGCGTGCGTACGTTTGCCGATCACACGCGCAACACGCTCGATCTGTCGGCCATTCCCTATGTGCACCGCATGAGCCATCTCCCCATCATCGCCGATCCGTCCCATGGCACCGGCAAGCGCGACAAAGTGGATGCGCTCTCCCGCGCCGCGGTGGCCGTGGGGGCCGACGGGCTGATCGTGGAAGTGCACAACGAGCCCGAGAAAGCGCTCTCCGACGGCATGCAGTCCTTGTTCATGGACCAGTTTGACAAGCTCATGCGCACGGCCCGGGACATCGCCCGGGCGGTCGATCGCAGCATGTAATTCTGGTATTGCATCGTCCTCTGAAAGGCTCTAGTTTGAAGTTCATCCCACACAGGAACATCCCGTGACCGTAGACGCTCGACCCGATCTGGAAGCCCAACAGGAGCGCCTCGAGAAGCTTCGGAGGTACCTTTGACCTCGAAGCGCGACGCGACACCATAGCCCGACTCGAGGCCGAGTCCGGCAAACCCGGATTCTGGGACCAGCGCGAGCAGGCACAGACTCTGCTCAAGGAAATCGCCCTCCAGAAGTCCTGGATCGTTCGCTTCGAAGCCGTGCGGTCCGAACTCGAAGACGTTCAAGCGCTCTACGAACTGGCCGAAGAGGCCGACGACGCGGCCGCCTTCAAAGAGGCGTCCACGGCCTACGAAAAGCTGGTCGACCACCTCGAACGGTTCGAACTCACCACGCTCCTGGCCGAGCCCGACGACCAGCTCTCAGCCATTCTCACCGTGCATCCCGGGGCCGGTGGCACCGAGTCCCAGGACTGGGCCGAGATGCTGTGGCGCATGTACCTCCGCTGGATTGAACGCAAGGGCTTTGCCTACGACGTGATCGACTACCAGTCGGGCGAAGAAGCCGGCGTCAAGTCGGCCGCCGTGGAGATCACGGGCGAGTATGCCTACGGCTTCCTCAAGTGCGAATCGGGTGTGCATCGTCTGGTGCGCATTTCTCCGTACGACTCAGCCAAGCGCCGGCACACGTCGTTTGCGTCGGTGTTCGTGTACCCCGAGGTCGCCGACGACGTGGAAATCGAGATCAACGAAAACGACCTGCGCGTCGACACCTTCCGCGCCTCCGGAGCGGGCGGCCAGCACGTGAACAAGACCTCGTCTGCAGTGCGCATCACGCACGAGCCCTCCGGCATCGTGGTACAGTGCCAGTCGGAGCGCTCACAGCACAAGAACCGCGCCTCGGCCATGCGCGTTCTGCGCGCGCGGCTCTACCAGCTCAAGCGCGATGAAGAGGCGGCCAAGCGGTCCGTACTCGAGGCCGGCAAAAAGAAAATCGAGTGGGGCAGCCAGATCCGCAGTTACGTGTTCCATCCCTATACAATGGTAAAAGACCATCGCACCGGCTTCGAAACGCCCAAAGTTCAGAGCGTCATGGACGGCGACATCGACGAGTTCATCCACGCCGAACTGGTGGGCCAGGAGAAAGGCGACTAGCGCACGTCCCGCGATCCCTATGGCAACCACATCCACTGCACCCGGCGTGATCCACCCCTCCGGCTGGCTCATGCGTGTCGAAAGCTCGCCCACCGTGGCGCTGTCGGCCTTGGCCATGGCCATGCGACGGAAGGGCATCGACGTCATCAATCTCTGTGCCGGCGAACCCGACTTCGACACACCCGCGTCCATCCGCGAAGCGGCCAAGAAGGCCATCGACGCGGGACACACGCACTACACGCCAGCCGCGGGCCTGCCCGAGTTGCGCGAGGGTGTGGCAAAAGTGATTTCGGCACGCACCGGTATGACTTACGGCGCGGAGAATATCGCCATTACGCCCGGCACGAAGTACGCCGTCTACACCAGCCTCGCCGCTCTCATCGAACCGGGCGATGAGGTGCTGGTCCCGGCGCCCTACTGGGTGAGCTATCCGGCCATGGTTGAAATGCTGGGCGGCGTTCCGCGCAGTGTGTGGGCGGGGCCCGCGCAGGGGTTCAAAGTTACGGCCACCGATCTCGAACGGTCACGCACCACGCGCACGCGGGGTCTCATCTTCAATTCGCCCAGCAATCCCACGGGCGCCGACTACAGGCGCACCGAGATCGAAGAACTGGCGCTCTGGGCGGCCGAACACGACGTGTGGATTCTCGCCGACGAAATCTATTCGGAATTGCGCTTCAACGACTCCCCGTTCGTTTCCATTGCCGCCTGCGACCCGCGCGGCAAAGACGGCACGGTGATCAACGACGGCTTCTCAAAGTCCTACGCCATGACGGGCTGGCGCCTGGGGTATGTGGCCGCCGCCGCGCCGTTGGTGGCTGGAATCATCCGCGTGCTCGAACAGACCACGTCCAACGCCACCAGCATTTCGCAGTATGCGGCCCTGGCCGCCCTGGCCTGCGACCCCTTTGAGATCCGGCGCATGCGCGATGCATTCAAGGCTCGCCGAGATGCGGTATACGAAGTGCTCAAGGCCATCCCCGACATCGTAGTCACACTGCCCGACGGGGCCTTCTACTTCTTCATCGACGTGCAGGCGTATCTGGGGCGCAATCTGCCCACGGGCTTGCCGGTGGAAACCTCCGAAGTTCTGTGTACGTACCTTCTGGAGAGTCACCATGTCGCCCTGGTGCCGGGCGAAGGATTCGGCGCGCCGGGGTTCGTGCGTGTGTCGTTTGCCGCCGACGCCGACACGTTACGTCGGGCTGGAGAGCGGTTCCGCGCGGGCCTGGCGGCTCTGCGCTAAAAGAAGGGGTATCGTTAGAATGCCAACGTATGAGTATCGCTGTACGAAGTGCAGTCACGAGTTCGAAGAGTATCAGACGATGACCGATGAGCCGCTGTCCAAGTGCCCCAAGTGCGGCGGCAAACCACAGCGCGTGATCTCCGGTGGCGCCGGGCTCTTGTTCAAAGGCGACGGATTCTACATCACCGACAACCGCAGTGAAGGCTACAAGAAGGACGCCAAGAAAGAAGCACCCAAGAGCGAGTCGTCCGACTCCAAGGGAAGTACGCCTACGCCCAAGACCGGCAGCGGTTCAGGCGGCAGTTCAGGCAGCGGTTCAGGCGGCAGTTCAGGCAGCGGTTCAGGCGGCAG